>JAYVLG010000141.1:0-52353 GCA_043759595.1 Sulfurirhabdus sp.
GCAAAAAAACCATGAGCTTTGTATATGAGCGCACCAGCCACTGTGAGGAGACGCTTTCACTGAGGTTGCATGTTCCCTTTGGCGTGCAGGAAAGATCCATTATTTTGATGCGTATGGAAAATATCACGCCTATTCCTTTTGAACCCCTTGCTGGATGGAGTTTCTGGCTACGTCGTTATGATGTCAGGCCAGACAGGGACTACCGCGTGCCGGTGATGGGTACCAATGGAGAAATGGTTGATCGTGGTCAGTCATTTTTCATCCCTTTGGGCGCAGAATTACCCCCAGGAAAATATCGTTTGTACTTTACGCTTGAGCAGGGAAGCGAGGGCTATTTAACGATGTCCAGAGTCACGCCAGGCGTTTTTCGTGAGCGTAAAATATATCAGGAATCGGAAGTGAGAAATGTGGAAACAATTGAGTAAAAACCTTGGTTTGGCATGGGGAATAGCATTCCTCATTTCCACGCATCCGGTTTGGGCAGGTGAAAACCTGTCGTCCTTGTTGAGACAATCAAGCCAGGGAGGAAAATATGTGCCTGCTGATCAAAGGGAAATAGCGCAGGCGGAGGCTTTATTCAGCCTTACACTACAGAACCCCGGTGATCATAAACTGGCCAAGGATTGGCTTGGCATTGGTTTTGATCTGCTGCAAATCAGTGAGCCAGGGGGGACGTTTGCGGTGTTGCGCGAGCAAGATGCACGACGGGAGGGGCGAGGTTTTTATGTCATTCGTTTGGGTAAGTCTGATAAAACCTTGTTGCAGGCGCCTCATAGCTTCAAGGATGAACATACGCGTGAAATTGTGTTGAACATGATGCTTCAATCTCGTATTTCAGCGGCAGTCTGGAATACCGTGCCAAGGTACTATGAAGAAAATGGCATGAAGATCGATGCGGATATGGCCCATCTCAACCAAACCTATTTTCTTGCTTTCAGCCGAGCTTTTGGAAAACTGAATAAAGATGGGCATATTATACAAATACATGGTTTTTCCCAAGGGAAAAGAAAAAGTGGTGCTGGGGGGCAGGCTGACATGGTGATAAGTTCCGGGACTTCGTATCCAACAGAGGCACTCTTGAAAATGGCAAGTTGCCTGAAACGCAAGCTTACCCCCAATGCGCTGGTTTATCCCACGGAAGTGCGCGAGTTGGGCGGGACTACAAACAGCATTGGAGAGGCATTGCAGCAAATGGGCCACGCAGGATTTATGCACATTGAAATGAGTGCGCCTATTCGTCAACAGGCATTAAAAAATCCTGATTTAACAACGCGTTTTCTGGGGTGTTTACCCAAGTGAGCTATCGTCTTATTTCCCCGCTGCTTTTAAGTTTACTGGCACAGCTTGTGCCAACGCTCGCTCATGCTGAGCTGGATGAAGTACAGCTACGTTTGCAAAGACAGTTAATCGTCCCATTGCGTTGGGATAATGTTGAAAGCGCGCCTGAACAAGCTGGCGGAGAAGATCCTGATTATCAGCGAAAAGCAGGCATGCACCTTGTTAAACTGATGCCTTTCCAGAGTACCGTAGTGAGAGTACCCCGTGGATCTCGCTTGCGAATATATTCTCCCGTAAAGAAACTCACGCTTTCTGACCTGAATGTGGCTGTTTCAAATGGTTCAGGTGTCTATGCTGCCTTGCCTCTGGCTATTTCAACGGATGGACATTCGCTGTTAACACAGCCTGACCCGGACAGCTCTATGCTTGCACGAGTAACGCGCCCAGCAGAAAAAAGCGATTCAATTGAGGTGGGGTTGTTTAATTCGCGCATGGAGACGCCCCCTGAAATCGCACCCTATCGTGGGTTAGTACCACTGGCATCCGATACAGTTCAGATGCGGCGCAGTGATGATGCGGCACCTCAGAAATACTGGCGTTTCAAGCCGGGGCAAGATGAAAGCATCACAATTACCGGTCCGGCAAGATTTGTTTTTGAGCATCGCTTGGCTTATCCGGCAAATGAGGCTGGGCTAATTCAGTTTTACAGAATATTGGTCAAGCTGGATGGCGCTGCTTTTCAGGTGATGGAATTTGAAACCTCAGCTGAACAAGCTTATCCCGTCTATGTTGATCGCCGAGAACGGGTGATGGGCAGATTGCAGAAGGGGTATCTGGAAATTCCATCCGGTGAACATACATTACTGCTGAACGCATCTGCACAGTTGTATGGCAGGATTTTGCGTCAAGAACAGCCTGATTACCTCTTTCCACAGCTAAATCAGCCAGTAGTGACCGCTGAAGAAGTAAGACTGACACTCCCGTTAAATCAGCTCAAAATGTCGTACTGGCTGAAAAGTCAGGAAGCTATACGCCAGGATGCTACAGATCGGACGATTGCATTGACCAACAAAGAAATGACAGCGCTTCGCCTTGCCAGGGACAATAGTCACAGGGAAGGTGGCATGCTGGCAGCAGTTGTAATGCAGGATGCAGCCAACAGAAATCCAGATTTTCCGCCAGCTCAGACCCTGGCAAGTGATTTGCTGGGATTTCATACCTTTTATCGCGATGTGTTGCCAAACCGGAAACACGACGATTTGCCCCAGCGCTTGCAGTGGTTTGTCACGCGAAGATTGCACAACTTAGGAGAACAAGGCAGGGGGATTGCGGTGGGAGAACAGCATGCTCGGCAATTGATGGACAGGCTGGGCAGCGCTTACTTTGTCAGTTTGCCCTTCCATCAGCCCGATTTATCTTTGCAGCTATCAGAGACATCTGAAGGCAAAATAAAAGTAAGTTTGCCCAGTGATGTGTTGTTCGATACAGATAAGCATGCGATCAAACCAGCTTTTCATCGTGACTTGCTAACGTTGGTCAGGATGATTCAAAGCCAGGCGCAAGGCGATATTCAGATCATAGGTCATACGGATAGTAACGCTAGTTACCATTATAACCAGTTGCTTTCAGAACGCCGCGCTTCAAGTGTCGCCAAATTCCTTTCCCTGAATGGCGTGGATTCGTCCAGATTGCGTATTTCTGGCAAAGGAAAGACAGAGCCAAGGGCCACCAATGCGACCGTATCAGGCCGGCAATTGAACCGGCGGGTAGAGGTGGTATTTGCTCGCAGGATGGTCGACCCTGCTATTTCCCGCTCAGCCTGTATGGAGATGAATTGCTATGATTTACCGCAGCGGGCAGGGCAAAGCTGGGTGAGGGTGATTGCAGACCTGGAAACTGTCACCCAAGAATCGGAATTTTTGGTCCAGTATGATGAGCAGTCTCCCATCCCCATTCGTGTATTGCCTTCTGGTGAGTTACCTGAATCAGAATATGCACCCAGCCAGGGAGAGGCCGGGCTGGAAATGCTGCGCTTGAATAGTGGCAGATTTGGCAATGCCGCAACGTTAAGCGGGCCGTTCAGCAGAGAACATGTCCCTGCAATAATGGTTCGTGCAGGTGTGTTCGATCTGACTTTGCCGCCAAATGTAAGGCAACTCAGATTGTGGCGGTCTGAAAAGTCTACCGACCAATTGCGGGTTGCGCTTCAATACCGTACTTCAAAACCAGCCGGATTGACTGAATCAGAATATCTGGAACTCACCCGGCGCATGGATGCTTCCGGCGATATTTATAGCGCTTTTATGCAGGCGTATAACAAGACAGCCTCCCCGGACCTTGATACCAGGGAGGTACAAAACCACTGGTTACCCTTGCTGCGCTACCTGAAAGTCCAGCATAAGGGATTTTCTCTCAATGTAGCACCGCCTTTAGGCAGGGCTGGTGGGCCAATTTCCTTGTCAGATAAACAAATCAGCAGCCTGCGTAGTCAGGCTCTTAAGGCTCAATCTCAAAGCCAATGGATAATTGCATTGGAAAACTGGGCCAAAATCATTCAGGGAAGTGCCGGGAAGCAGCGACGAGAGGCGCAACTGTCCAGAGTGTATGCATTGCAGCAAGCTGGCGAAGATTATCTGGCTGAACAGCAGTTGCGGGGCATGCTGTTATTTGGCGATGATGAAACCCTGAAGCAGGCCGCAAGGACAAAACTGGTTGAATATTATCGCAAAGGGGGCGATGAGGATGGCTTGCTGGTAATGCTTGCTGCGGTGGCCGACATCGATCCCTCCAAAGAAAATATGCGCGCATTGTCAGAGTCATTCATGACTGGCAATGAATATGAATTGGTGCTGATGACCGCGTTGGTTGCTCAAGATAACACGATGGGATCGGAGGTCATGCTTCGCGCTTCGTACCAGCTTGGCTGGTGGGAAGTGTTTGAAGCAACACTGGCTCGCGTTCCGGATGAAAAAAAGCGGGCATTCTGGCATGCACAGCGTCAGATCGATTCGAGTAACTACGCAGAAGCCATGAAGTATTTTGAGCTGGCTGGTGAAGAAGGAAAGCCGTGGCTACAAGCGTTGCAAAACGGCATGCAGATTCACGATGCATTATCGGGCAAAGCTGAAGACATTGACGAACAACGGCATGCCTGGGAGACATGGCAGGCCAGCCATCCCGGCGAATATGGCTGGAAAGAAGCCGCTGATCTGGTGGCTGATTATGCAGGTACTATCGCTCTCTACAGCATAGAACGTGATGTTTACGCCAATACCTTCCAGGCCACTCCGCAAAAACCGCTCAAGCTGACCCTGGTTGGCCCGTTGCGTTTGCGACTGGACGCAAGGCCTTTACATGCAAGTAATCAGGAAAAACCCATAGATGGCTGGCTGGAGATCAGGGAAAGCGGGCAACTTCGATTATTGCCTTATAGCAATAATGTGCCTGCTGAAGGACTCAGCCTGATAGGCCAGCCACTGATGGCTGCCGGGAGGAAAGTATCAAGCGAGTTCGAGTTTGGTCCAGGATTACATGAAGTGGCGTTATCCAGCAAACAGGCATCCATGCTCTTGCGTGTATTTGCTTATCGCCCAGAAATGCCATTGGGTATATTGCCCCCCCTTTCTGTAGAAACAATGGGCGCATTTAAAATGGCTGAGTTAACTCCAGCTAAACAGCAAGTTGTGCATTGTGTGTGCCGAGACTGTCTGACCCTGGTGCCGGGGGAGAATCTGACAGAGGTCAGAACCACCCATTTAAGGGATCAATTCAAAGGCCCATGGCTCAGTGAAACCGGATCACTATACTTGAATACGGATTTCAGAGAAAAAGCGACAAAGCAGGAAATAGCAGCCGAAGTGGCATCTACAGAAAAAGAAAGTGCTGAACATAACGCTTTAGCGTGGCCAGAAGCCGCGCATCTGGACAAGGGAGAGATAGAAGCAGCTTTGGCTGGCTATACAGGTAAGCGTGATGAAGAGGTTATTCGGCGTATGCTGCTGCTCTTGTGGCTGGCAGATCAAGACCCGAAACAAAGGGATCGCGCGCTCGTGTTGGGAGAGGCGCTTGCATCGTCCAGGCCCGATTTACCCCAGCTACAACCGTTGTTGGCGCGCTTGTCTCGCAATGCAGGCTGGCTGCCTGTCAATAATATGCAAAGCAGTGCCGGCTTGCGTTTTATAAAAGTGAATGGCTGGCAACCAGAAAGCCCTGCATTACGGGTTCGTCGCACTATGCTATCACCATTAAATGTGGAGGATCAGGTCATATCAGGTACAGGCCGAATGGTTTTGACCATGACAAACCTTAGCCCGGCGCTGTTGCAAGCAGAGATGACTTTAGAGGATGTTGAATATATGGTACCTCAGGCCTTGTCAGCCCAGTATCAAATTGATGATTTGCCACCCGTTACCGTGAAACTGTCGCCACACCAGCCGCACAAGTCGATTCCAATCCATGTTCCTGCGGGGAAACATGCATTGCGCATCAGCATTCAGCATCCTGTATCAAACCAGTTTCTGAGGATAAGGCTGTTGGAGAAAAGCGCGTCCAATCTTAGTCGCTCAGTAGAACTGCCCTATGAAGTGTCGACTCGAAAAGAGCCGCTTGTAGTGGGGATATCCGGCCCTGCCTGGTTAAAAGTGGATGAGTTAAGGGAAAGTAATATCAGAACACATTATCGGCTGGTGGAGCCGGGTTGGCAGAAATTAACTTTTGTCCCTGAACGAGGGAAAGAAGAAGCGCTATATCGCATATCCCAGCGCATGATGCTTCCCGGAGAACGCGATGTGCCTGCGCGGAAAATTCCTTTACATCCTGAGCCAGTACCTGAACCAATGGTTAATCTGGTCTATGTGCCGCCAGCGAAAAAGGTGATGCTACAGGATGGGTTTGATCTGGGTGGTCAGGAAGATGGCACATGGTCACTCACAGGCAGTTTCAATAATCGGCGGGATGTGATTGAAAATACAGGTGGCGCGGGCCTTGAGCGTTTTCTGGAGGTGGATTTGACCCATCGTTATTATGATGAAAACAGAAGAAGCTATTTTAAAACGGAGATGCTGGGGCGAACTCGCCAATACGGTGGCCCAACTCTGGGTGTCCGTGAGTTTATTGATTTCAGGCCGATATGGGCCCCTGTTACCTTTAAACTGGAGGGCTCGCTTTATGCACAGAATCCCGGATTGATGAATGGCAGTGATTCGCAATGGCGTACATTGGATTCAGCACTATGGGATGGCGGATTAAAAAGCGTGGAATGGGCCGCACTTTTGCGTGGTTCAATTTCCCAGAAACGAGATATTGATCCCAAAACCTGGCACCTGCCTGAAATAGCTTTGTTTCAGCGCAAGATGAGCCTGAACGATGCTCAGGGGTATGATGGCAAAAATTTGGATCAGGATGTGTTCACACAGTACAAGGCAGATCATCGTCATGGTCTTTCACTGGGAGATACGCTCACTCATCGTCCTTGGCTGGACACCCTGTGGCAGGCCAACCTTTCCACCCACTCCAACAAAGACTGGAATGTGTTCAAGCCAGATCACATCACATTTGGTGCGGGCTGGAAGCAATTATTGGGTGAGTTTGAGGTAAATCTTGATTATCAGATGAATCGGCTTTTTGCCGATGAGAATCGTGTAGGTACAGTCAACCGTAAATCCATTATTCTGGATGTGAACTGGCAACATTGGCGCGTGAACCAGCAGCGGTTTGAAGTTGGCCTGAAATTACGGCGAGACTTCGAGACATCTGCGGGCAGTGGCATGCTGTATTTTTCCTGGCATTTTGGCCATGGCAGCATGTACAAGGATTTCAGGCCGGGTGAGGTGGATTTCCTGGATATTCGTCAACGCCGTATTCCGCAAGAAATGAACAATTCAATCAAGGACGTGGATGAAAGTAACTGAGGAACAAGTCAGAGCGTTACTGGATCGAGGCGTTCATCCTGCCTGGCGTAAGGCAGATGAAAGGGTCCTTGAGCCATTATTAAAAGCCTTTCTTTCCGAAGAGCAGCAGTTTCAAGCTTCATCACCAAAGAGAAAAGAACCTGTATATGAAGACCAGAAAGAGCGTCGCAAGACCGATCGTTTAGCCCAACGGTTAGGGGCTTTCATTGCAAAAAAAATCCAGGAAGAATTGCAGTATGTTACGGACCTCCGTCGACGCCATGCCGAATTTATCAAACGGCATGCCCGGGCTTCCTCCGAAATGGAGCGAATGCAGCACATTCTGGATTATGCTCAATTTCTTGGCGCTAGCAGTGAACAGTTGGCAGGCGATAAACAGGCTTTTTCTCGCTGGTTTGGAGCGGATGCGGTAGCAGATCGTTATGTACGGCGTCATTCGCAGGCGGAAAGGCGCATTGCGCTTTGCCTTAAACGGTTAGGTAATTTATCGGCTCTGGTGCTTGAGAAAGATGGGGAAGCAACAGATCATCACGTCCTCTGGAATCGTCTGGGTATTGAGCCAGCGGCCAAACCCTTGTTAGCTTATGATGGCGACAGCAGGGTGAACATAGAGGCATTTCATTGTCTGTCGACAGCGTTAAAGGCAATGCCCTCCAGTATGCAACAAGGCAGTGTGGATGATACCACCCTGCAGTATATCTATCGTTCAGCGCTGGAATCACGACAGGAGGTCTGGATTCAATGTGAAGCACTTAAATTACTGCAAAGCCTGTCAGTTGAATCCATGCAGACAGCGCTTGAAAAACGCCTCACCCATCCTCTGGAAGGGGATGATTTCTTCGTGCGCAGACGCGCAGTACTCCTTTTAGGAGAAAATCTTCACCGGTTGCCCGCGTTGCGCCAGATCATTCCTGATATTGCAAAAGACCCCAGCCCCTACGTACGTCAGGCGCTTGCACATGCTTTGCGAAATGCAACAAATGAAGATCAGCACAATTGGATCAGGCAGTTGGCTATTGAGGATGAAAGTTCTCAGGTTAGAGCGGTTGCAATACTGGAATTGCAGCAATTGGCCCAACAAGCAGACCATTTTTTACCTGTATTGAAAATATTATCCCAAGTGTTCGAGCAAGAGCAGGATAGCTTTGTTCTGCGAGTTGCCCTGAAAGTCGTTATCGAAACACACCTGGCACTAGCGCCAGAGGCAGGGAGTAAGTGGAAAACAGACCTGTTGCCTTCCCTTGCCAACTTGCATACCGGGGCTAAAAGTCTTTCAGTCCGGCGTTGGGCAGCGCAGGCAAGAGAATTGTTATGGCTACAGTCAAATCAGGAAGCCAGCAAACTGGCTGAGCAGCTCAAACTGGATGTGAAACGTATCTCTCCCGGTAAGCGTGCCCGCCTGCCAAAATATATGCGCAAGACCGACGAAACGGTACTTGGAAGGGTTTTGTCCGTTCTGGGGCAGCAAAATTTTGGATTTGATGTATCCAGAGGAAAGTGGGGTAGCCAGATAGGCCGGGGCCATCGCTTTGGTTTTCGCTGGTGGCGATTCCTGTACGAAATCAGGAATCCCTCTCCTGACAAGCGTCAGGCATTCAGGCATACAGTAGGGCGTTTGTTTCAGGGAAACTTGAGGGCACCTTCTGGGATTTTGTCTGAGCTTGCGGAAACAAAAGTACCAGGAGAACCCTTATTTGTTTCCACGGAAGGGGGATGGCGTCCTTATTTGCCACTGGTAGATGATGTGATTTCCACCCTGGATCAAGGGACAAACAGGCCAGTCAAATTTTTTACCAGTGAAGGCGTCACAGAATTAACGCCACCCCCTTCTTTGTTGGGGCGCACAAAAGCCGGTTTAACCTTATCCAATAAATTCCCTGAATATGCACGAATGCGAAATTGGCAGGAAAGCAGTCAGGCAAAACCTTCAAGTTATCTCCATGCCTTACAGGAACTCGGTTTCAAAATCACATTTATACCCCATCAGGATGAAACCGGGTCGTATTCGGAAGATGCCGCTGTCCGGCGGTTTTTCCCCGCTGTGGGGGCGATTTCATTGCCGGAATTCTGGCAAAAAATGCAGGACTACTTTTTTTCCGTTTATGAAAACTCCCTTTTTGAACTGGCCATTTTTACAGGGGCAGCGCTAACGTACTTTGTAGGCAAACATTTGTACGTCAATCATAAAATGAATCAGATCAGAGATGCATTGCCGCTGGTGATTGGTGGCTGGGGGACAAGAGGTAAATCCGGCACAGAACGTATCAAGGCAGCTATGCTGAATGCCTTGGGTTATGGACTGGTTTCCAAAACAACAGGATGTGAGGCCATGTTCCTCTATGCCGACCCCTTTGGAAAAATGCGGGAAATGTTCCTGTTTCGCCCCTACGATAAAGCCACCATCTGGGAACAATACAATGTCATGGGCCATGCAGTGAATTTGGGCGCAGACATTTTTCTGTGGGAGTGCATGGCCCTCACCCCATCTTATGTAAGAATCCTGCAACGGCACTGGGTCCGAGATGATGTCTCAACCATCACCAATACCTTCCCGGATCATGAAGATTTACAAGGACCTGCCGGCATAAATATTCCAGAGGTGATGACGAATTTTATCCCTAAACGAGGCATATTGCTGACGACAGAAGAGCAGATGCACCCCATTCTGGAGCAAGCTGCAATCGAGCTGGATACGCCCATCAGTGGTGTTGGCTGGCTAGAAGCCGGCTTGCTGACGCCAGATGTGCTGCAACGGTTTCCCTATGACGAACATCCCTACAACATCGCCCTGGTTAACCGTCTGGGTGAGGAGTTGGGGATTGAAGAAGACTTTGCCCTGAAAGAGATGGCCGATCGTGTAGTAGCAGATTTAGGTGTACTTAAAACTTTTCCAACAGCACCATTGAATTCCAGAAGACTTCAGTTTGTGAATGGCATGTCAGCCAACGAACGTTTCGGTTGTTTAAGCAACTGGGTGCGGATGGAGTTTGATAAACAGGATTATGAACAGGAACCAGGTGTCTGGATCAGTACAGTGGTGAATAACCGTGCTGACAGAGTAGCGAGGTCACGGGTATTTGCCAGCATTCTGGTGGCAGATATCAGTGCTGATCGTCATTTTCTCATTGGCTCCAATCTTCATGGACTGGTTGGCTACATACAGGAAGCATGGGATAAGTTTTCGGCAACGCTGACTCTGTGGCCCGATGCCAGTGAAACGGGATCATTGAGTCCGGAAGACGTGCTCAATCAGTTTGCCCGCCGTTATCGGATTGCCCTGACCCATGAACAGATTATTGCCCGCCTTCGCGCCATGCTGGAGGGACAAGCGCTCGATCTGAATGTGAATGAGTTGTGCGGGTTATGGCAGGACAAAGACAAGCTGCAGCAGACATTACTGGAAGCTGGATTGGAACAACATGCTGAATCCATCCTTACCCATCATGCGCGTAACAGGGAAGATCATGAAACCTATAAGGCATTCGCAGCAAAACTGCAGCAGGCAGGCGACCATGAAAAACTGGATGTAGAATTCAGAGCTATGCTGCATCAATGGTTTAATAGCAAGATAGTTGTCATAGAGGATTACTATTCCTCTGGCAACCAGACAATTAATCATATTAGTGAAGCAACGCCCCCAGGTTTCCTGAACCGGATCATGGGAATACAGAACATCAAGGGAACAGGCCTTGATTTTGTCTATCGATGGCAAGCATGGGATGCCTGCCATAAGGCCTGCACCTTGTTGCGTAGCAATACTCAGGGTTCGGTTGAACAAGGCTTACGAGCACTGGCGGCATTCCAAGAATATGGCTTGCTTTGCGACCAGCATGTGCGTGAAACCCTGGCTTTAGTGAAACATAGTCCCCATGCACAACAGGAAAATTTTCAGGCTGAATTAATGGTGATTCAATCCAGTCTTGATCTGGCCATGCGTGAAGTTAAGTCGCAAATGGGGGTTGTGCGGCAAACGGGAAGAAGTGCAAAGGTGATTGAAATGATAGAATCTTTTCTGGATGCAGGGGACGCCGTCAAAAGAAGAAAGCATGCGGACTTGGTATATAAAGATCTGATTGCAGAAAGAATCAGTATAGAAAGGGCTGTACTGGAGTTGCAGGGATTGAATAAACGGCAAAAGGGTGGATGGCTGCAGTCTAAGCTGAATGATTTTCAAGGGTATTTCAGTAAAGAAGCAAAAAACTAAATTGATAATACTGTTTCAGTGCTTGTTGCCATAAAAAAAGGGGTGGCCAATTTCGCCACCCGTTTTTATTGATCAAGCAGAAAACCGATTATTTCTTTTCAGCTGCCGGGGCTGCTGCAGGAGCAGCAACTGCTGGTGCGGCTTCCTCAGGAATTTCGATTTTTGCTTTCGTGCGGAGTTCAGTAATGCCTTTCTGAACTTGTTCTTGTTGCAGGCGTTGCGCTAATTGCGGCTTAACTTCATCCAATGTAGGTGCTTTCAGATCACGCTCATCATCCAGCTTGATCACATGCCAGCCAAATTGTGATTGAACAGGCTCTTGTGTGTACTGGCCTTTCTTGAGTTTCATCATTGCATCGCCGAATGGCTTGACTACGTTGCTTGGCGTCATCCAGTTCAGGTCGCCACCTTTAGCTTTAGAACCTGTGTCTTTGGATTTTTCTGTAGCCAGCTTGTCGAATTTAGCCCCTTTCTTGAGTTGAGCAATAATGTCTTTTGCTTCTGCTTCTTTTTCAACCAGAATGTGACGGACTTTGTATTCTTTGCTGCCAATCTGTGCTTTCAGTTTGTCGTATTCAGCTTTGATCAAGTCATCTGACACAGGGTTGGCTTTCAAATAGTCCTGAATATAAGCGCCAACCAGGACGGTTTGCTTGGCAAGATCAATTTGTGCCGCTACTTCAGCGTCTTTATCCAGACCTTTTTTTGCTGCTTCCTGTGACATCAGTTCACGGCTGATCAGCTCATTGGTAACCGCTTTGCGAAGCTCGGGGCTATCAGCCTGGCCACGTGAAACAGTCTGTTTTACAAAGAAATCGATCCTGTCTTGCGGGATGGCTGTGCCATTAACGGATACAACCGATTTTGATGTGGTTTTTACCGCAGCAGTCGCTTCTTTCGCTGTGTTTTTTGCAGGCTCTTGAGCATTGCAAGCAGAAAGAGTCAGCATGCTGGAGATGAGCAAAAGTGCTAAGCGCGAAGTGTTTGAAGGCATTGTCTATTCCTTTTAGTGTTTAGTTGATAAATTGTAAAATCACTTGGTTACTTCTTCTGGAGTTTGCGCCGTAATGCTAAGCGCGTGAATCTGTTGGCGCATCATATCCCCTAATGCGTCATAAATCATTCGATGTCTTGCAACAGTATTCTGACCTGCAAAAGCACTGGAAACAATACGCAACTGGTAATGTCCTCCACCACTTTTAGCACCAGCATGTCCGGCATGTTTGGCGCTGTCATCGATAATTTGTATGTTATCGGGTGATAAAATAGACAGTTTTTGTTGCATTAGTTCAATTGTTGTACTCATGAGGGAAATACTTTCTTAAAAGGTTTAACTGTTACGTTTGCGTAAACACCTGCACCAACATAGGGGTCTGCGTTCGCCCAGGATTTGGCATCATCAAGCGAATCAAATTCGGCTACGATCAGGCTGCCTGAAAACCCGGCAGGCCCTGGGTCGATGCTATCAATAGCAGGGTTAGGGCCGGCTAATATAAGTCGGCCTGCCTCTTGTAATCTGATCAGACGCTCCAAATGTGCCGGCCGAACAGATAAACGCTTTTCCAGGCTGTTGGGTACGTCTTCGCCAATAATGCAGTACAGCATATTACGGTTCCTTGTCTTCCATATGTTTTGCCAGCAACATGCTTTGCAGTAAAACAAATACCAGCATGAGTCCCATAGTGCCAAAAAGTTTGAAATTTACCCACGTATCGGTGGAAAAATTAAAGGCAACGTACAGGTTGGCGAAGCCCATTATGGCAAAGAACAAAGTCCAGCTAAGGTTTAGCTTTCCCCACAAAGGATCTGGAAGTGAAACCTGTTTTTCCATCATGGTTCTAATCAGGTTCTTTTTAAAGAGCGTTGCACTGATGGTGAGCGTGGCAGCAAACAACCAGTACAGAACAGTTGGTTTCCATTTAATAAATGTCTCATCATGCAAAAATAAGGTTGCTCCACCAAATACAACAATAATGGCAAGGCTCACCCACAGCATGGTATCTACTTTTCTGTGGCGAAAATATACCCAGCCGATTTGGCCAAAGGTGGCAATAATAGCAACCGCAGTGGCAATAAGGATGGGTAGCTGTTTTATGTCTACGCTATAGCCAACGTATGCTGCCAAAGCTACAGCATGATCAGGGTTGCTTCCAGCCAGCTTGAATGCGACAAAAAACAGAATAATGGGGAAGAGATCGAAGAAAAATTTCATTTGAAAATTATGACGGGTTAATGACGAGTTGTCCATTTAGAAAAGTAATCTTTCATAATGGTCTTAATTTCTGGCCCAAAGCTGGGTTTTTCAGCTTGCTTCAATCCTTCTTCAAAAAAGCTGGGGCAATCTTCCGGTAAATTGTGTCCAAGCTTATCGAATGCTTTTGCCATTAAGTCGGTATTTTGCGATCTTGTGGCAACAATTGCAAAGTTAAGATTGAGAATTCTCCACGGGCGGGTGGGGTCGGATTTTTCAAGATCGCTTTTTATTGCTGAAGATGAGTGCTCAATCACATCACTGATGACATGAAATAATGCGGTCAGTGCTTCCTTGTTTTCTGTTGTGTTTGCTTTAATAGCAAGCGCATTAACAATAGGTTCAAGAATCCGAATTTCACCATGATGTTTAATCAGCCAATGGGCAGTGCCCAATGCAACTTGGTCAATACCAGCCTTTTCTTTAGGCAGTTTAAGACGGTCAGCCCATACATTCAGGTCCATCAGGCATCCAATAGCATGTTCTCCCATCTGGCTGATTTCATCTTTACTGATATGGTCGTGGGAACTTTGATCATTATCCAGTTTTTCAAAAATGATGAAAAACTGGTTCATTGCATCTATTAATTGCGGGGGAGCAACTTGCTCTCCTGCTTTAATTCCACTTATATCAAATGAAGCGAGTATTTTCTCGCTGATTTGATTAAAGACCTTTTTGAACTCGCTGGTCGTTGACATAATTTCCATTAAGTTATGACTAATTGTGCATTTTGCTATGATTTGCATCTACACCACAAGTATTTCTCTCTTTATTTCATTAGTAAGCAACTAAAAAACATGCTGTGGTGTTTGAAGAATAGTTATTTATGGCTGATTAATCTCTCAGTAAAAGCAGGCGGGCGAAAATTTAGCTCATCACATTAGTCAAATCAGATGGTAATTGGTTCATTTTATCTATATTTTTCATAAAATAGATATAAAACGCACGAAGTAGTTTACCGAGTTTGCCTGAATTTCGTATAATGTTTATTTGTAAGCAAGGGAATAACAACATGCGTGTACTTCAAAAAGCGCTCACATTCGATGATGTCTTGCTGGTGCCTGCTTATTCGGCCGTTTTGCCGCGCGATGTGACCCTTAAAACGCAACTGACGCGTAACATCTCTTTAAATATCCCGTTAATCTCGGCTGCTATGGATACCGTGACAGAAGCACGGCTGGCCATTGCGCTGGCACAAGAGGGGGGGATAGGCATTATTCATAAAAATATGCAAACCGCCGCTCAGGCTGCTCAGGTTTTAAAAGTTAAGCGTTTTGAAAGTGGTGTAGTAAAAGACCCCGTAACCATTTCACCGAATATGACAGTGCGAGATGTACTGGACATAACACGACACCACAAAATTTCCGGTTTGCCTGTAGTAGAGGGCGGTAAGGTTGTTGGTATTGTGACTAATCGTGATTTGCGTTTTGAAAGCAATCTGGACCAACCTGTTAAGAACATTATGACTGTTCGTGAAAAGCTGGTTGTCGTTAAAGAAGGTGCTTCCCGGGAAGAAGCGATGAATCTGATGCATCTGCACCGTTTGGAACGAGTGCTGGTGGTGAATGATGAATTTGAATTGCGCGGGCTGATTACTGTTAAGGATATTCAAAAATCCAGTGAGCATCCACTTGCTTGTAAAGATGCACTAGGACGTTTGCGAGTTGGTGCTGCAGTTGGTGTAGGCGAGGGAACTGAAGGTCGCGTAGCTGCTTTAGTGGAAGCAGGTGTAGACGTTATCGTGGTAGATACGGCTCATGGCCATTCCAAAGGCGTGTTGGATCGCGTTAAGTGGGTAAAAACCAATTTCCCGGATGTACAGGTGATAGGCGGTAATATTGCAACGGCCAGCGCCGCTATGGCATTGGTAGATCATGGTGCAGACGCCGTTAAAGTTGGTATTGGCCCCGGTTCTATTTGCACAACACGTATTGTTGCTGGCGTGGGTGTACCTCAAATTACCGCTATCCATAATGTGTCAGAAGCACTGAAAAATTCCGGGGTTCCCATGATTGCAGATGGCGGCGTGCGTTATTCTGGCGATATAGCCAAGGCCATAGCGGCAGGCGCAAATTGCATTATGCTGGGCGGTTTGTTTGCTGGTACGGAAGAGGCACCAGGTGAAATCGAGCTGTTTCAGGGGCGTTCCTACAAGTCTTATCGCGGCATGGGATCTTTGGGAGCAATGCAGGAAGGTTCGAAAGATCGTTATTTCCAGGAAAACGAAGCAAACGCTGATAAGTTGGTCCCAGAAGGTATTGAAGGCCGCGTACCCTATAAAGGTAGCGTATTGACCGTGATTCATCAACTGATTGGCGGTTTGCGTTCCAGTATGGGATACATTGGTGCTGCCAATATAGCTGATATGCACAGCAAGGCCGAGTTTGTGGAAATCACAACTGCAGGTGTGCGTGAATCTCATGTACATGATGTGCAAATTACCAAAGAAGCGCCTAATTACCACGTAGACTAAGTCACCGGAGCAAGGGCTGAATTATTCAGCCCTTGCATCTTACAGATCACCCTTTCATCCCGATTCGATAAAATGGCTCATCAAAAAATTCTGATCCTGGACTTCGGTTCGCAGTACACCCAACTCATTGCACGTCGCGTTCGTGAATCCAGCGTTTATTGTGAATTGCATCCCTACGATGTCACCGATAGCTTTATTCGCGAATTTAATCCCCAAGGCATTATCCTCTCTGGTGGCCCTTCGTCAGTTACAGAAGAAGAAACGCCACGGGCCCCTCAAGTGGTATTTGAATTGGGTGTGCCTGTGCTGGGGATTTGCTACGGAATGCAAACCATGGCTTCACAACTGGGTGGTGCTGTTGAAAACGCGCTTCATCGCGAGTTTGGTTATGCTGAAGTACGCGCGCGTGGTCATTCTGCATTGTTGCGTGACATTCAGGATCGGATTAATGAAGAAGGTCATGGTCTGCTTGATGTATGGATGAGTCATGGCGACAAAGTAACTGAGTTGCCCGCAGGGTTTAAGGTTATCGCTAGTAATGCTGCTACACCTATAGCGGGAATGGCAGATGAAGATCGAAAGTTCTACGCGCTTCAATTTCATGCTGAAGTTACGCATACGCTCAAGGGTAAAGCAATTATTGATCGTTTTGTACATGAAATTTGTGGTTGTGGTTTTGACTGGAATATGCCCGATTATGTTGAAGAGGCAATTGGTAAAGTTCGCTCATTAGTTGGCTCTGATGAAGTGATATTAGGACTTTCTGGCGGAGTAGATTCTTCAGTAGTTGCTGCCTTGCTTCACCGTGCCATTGGTGATCAGTTGACCTGTGTATTTGTGGATAATGGCTTATTGCGCCTGAACGAAGCCAAGCAGGTAATGGAAACATTTGCCAAAAATCTCGGCGTGAAAGTGATTCATGTGGATGCTGGTGATGTATTCATGGGGCATCTGGCTGGTGTGACGGATCCAGAAAAGAAGCGCAAAATAATTGGCCGTGAATTTGTCGAAGTATTCCAGAGCGAATCCCAAAAATTACCCAATGCAAAATGGTTGGCACAGGGAACGATTTATCCCGATGTGATTGAATCTGCCGGCGCAAAAAATAATAAGGCTCACGCTATCAAATCCCACCACAACGTGGGGGGATTACCAGAGTCGCTGCATTTGAAATTGCTTGAACCCTTGCGGGAGTTGTTCAAGGATGAAGTGCGCGAGCTGGGCATTTCATTGGGACTACCCCACGAGATGGTTTATCGCCATCCTTTCCCCGGCCCTGGTTTGGGTGTCCGTATTCTTGGAGAAGTTAAAAAGGAATACGCAGAGTTATTACGTCTGGCTGACGCCATTTTTATTGAAGAATTGCGTTTGTCCGGTTGGTACGAGAAGACTTCTCAAGCTTTTGCTGTATTTCTACCGGTTAAATCAGTTGGTGTCATGGGTGACGGCCGTACTTACGACTATGTTGTGGCGTTGCGTGCGGTGCAAACCCAGGATTTCATGACAGCGCACTGGGCCGAATTGCCTTATACCTTGCTCGGTAAAGTTTCTAATCGAATAATCAATGAGATCCGTGGGATCAATCGTGTTGTTTATGATATCTCCGGCAAACCCCCAGCAACAATCGAGTGGGAATAAGTTTGTGCTGTTGGCAGCGTAGTAAGTGAGGCTTTTAACTTGATGAGTGACGAATTGTTCATGCGTCAGGCACTTGAGCTCGCCAATGAGGCATGGAAAGTTGGGGAAGTGCCAGTAGGAGCGGTTGTTGTGAAAGAGGGCGAAGTCATTGGTCGAGGCTTTAATGCGCCGATTTCCAGTCACGATCCCTCCGCACATGCGGAAATTCAAGCTTTACGTGACGCCGCTAATCACCTCGGTAATTATCGTTTGGCAGATTGTACCCTCTATGTAACGATTGAACCCTGCGCCATGTGCGCAGGTGCGATTATGCACGCCCGAATTGCGCGAGTGGTGTATGGCGCGTCAGATCTCAAAACAGGTGTATGTGGCAGTGTGATTGATATATTTGCCGAAAAAAAATTGAATCACCATGCCACTGTGGTTTCTGGTGTTTTGTCACAAGAATGTGGAGAAACCCTTAGCAAGTTTTTTGCGGAACGTCGCAGAATTCAGTCAGAGATGAAAAATGCAGAAAATCAAGATTAATATCGCATCGCAAACCTTGTATTTGCTTGATGAGCATGGTGATTTAATCAAACACTATTCTGTTTCAACAGCTAAAAATGGTGTTGGAGAAATGAAGGGGAGTTACCAAACTCCCAGGGGTAAACACTATATTCGAGCAAAAATTGGTGCAGAACAGCCTGTTAATTCTGTTTTTGTTGGCCGCCGTCCTACGGGTGAGGTTTTTAACGCTGAATTAGGTGCTGCCTTTCCTGATCGAGATTGGATTCTGACGCGTATTCTCTGGCTTTGTGGGTGTGAACCTGGTATTAATCGTATGGGTAATGTAGATACAATGCGCCGTTATATCTACATTCATGGCAGCCCTGATCAGGCGGAAATGGGTGTCCCTGGTTCTCACGGTTGCATACGCATGCAAAATGAAGATGTAGTGGATTTATTCAACCGTGTAGAGGCCGGAACACCTGTAGAAATAGTTGAATCCTAACCTGTTGTGCGATCAGGTTCATCTTCTGACAATCAAGGCAGTGATAAGGTAAAAACAGCTCCGTTTAGCTTTCCTCCGTTATGAAGTTCAATCTGCCCTGATTTTTTCTTGTTGATATGCAGGTTTGCAGAAACTGAGGCGAAATATAGTCCTAAACCGGTTTTCCCGTTGGCTTCGTTGATGGCTGAGAGCGTCCCACCATTTTGCAATATATGCTGCGGGAAACCCTCACCATCATCTTCCACATCGATAACCAGATACTCATTCTTTGCGTAGGCATTAATCCGGATTTCAGATTTTGCGTAGTTAAGAGCATTGTGTATCGCGTTTGAAATAATTCCTGCCACAATCTCTTTGTCAAAAAACCAGCATAATCCATCCTCAACAACACCAGTAATTGTGATGGATCTGGCGTTAAGTAATGGTTTTGCCTCTATAACCATATCCTCTATAAAGTCCTCTACCGAGTGGTAGGCAATATTGATCTGGTAACGTTCCTGCGCGATGCTGAACAGGGCAAGCATTTGAATTAATTTGTCATTAATACGCTGCCCATTGTATTTCAATAAGGAAAGTTTTGAAGAGGTGATTTTTGCATCGTCATCGTTTGTAGATACTGTACTAATCGTTTCATCAAGTGAGTTTAAAAGCATGAACAACAGATTTTTGATGTCGTGAATGCTGGATGCAAACAACGTAGTAAAATCGATTTCTGTTAAATCATGGTGCCCGGCAGTGACGGGATTTTTTGTACTCATGTTTTTATACCGAATTTTTGCGCAATTTCTTTCATCAATTCAGAAAGAAGTAACAGTTTCTTGTTTACCGGGTCGCGTTCTTTCACTTTCTGCAGATATTTTTTTGCTGTTTGGCTCAAATCATCATCCCATCCCTCTTTTTGCATGTAAACAAGAATAGCGTGAGCAGCATTCAGGGTAATAAATGTATTCGCATGATAAGTATTGACGGCCTCAATTAACAAGTCTACAGCGCCTTTGATATCACCTTCCTGCGCAAGCTTGACAGCACGGTTATTCAGTGTGATTAGCTCGCGGGAAGAACTCTGGATGATCGCTTTGCCTTTCGCTTCCATACCCAGCTTTTTGAACATGCTTTCTGTTTGCTTCAGCACTTGTTTATTATCGTGATTATTGAGAATCAACTTTTTAATGATGTCACCTCCGGTCGCATCATCTCCATTCAGAAAACAGGCGTTAGCCAAGTCCAGCGTGGCATTCCCAGTTGTGGATTCAGACGTTTCATAAAGAAACTTCGCTGATTCAAAAGCTTTCTTTGCTGCATCAGTATCACCGGATTTATGGTATACCAAGCTGTCCATTACAGCTGCATGCAATTCAACTTCAGGTGAGTTTTTGAAGTTTTTTCTTGCATCGCTCATGGTGTTTAGCGCTTGACTATATTCTCCTTTGTCCATGTAAACACGGCTCATGTTTGCAAAGTCTTCCGGGGCGGTAAAAGTCGAGTGTTTGCCAAACTTCAGCACAGAGCCAAAGGAGGCAAGAGCCGTATCCAGATCACCATTATTATATGCGGCTTCTCCAAGTGATTTTTGGCGCGGCAAAATTCGAGGAGATTTTGCTGTCACTTTCATTAACACCTTTTGGGCTGACACATCATCTCCGACTGCGCTATAACTTTTTGCAAGCCAGTCATACGCGTCCATGTAATTTGGATTTTCCTTGGTAACCTGAAGAAAAATTTCCGCAGCCTCTTCAAAATTTTCCATATTAAATAATGACTTGGCCAGCCCCATTCTGGCCCAAGGGATATCTCTGATCGCAAGGATCTGTTCATAAATATTTTTTGAATTATCAAATTCACCCAGCATCAGGTAAATTTCGCCTTTTAATCTCAATAAATCAATCATGTGCTGATTATTCAGCACCAATAGTTCATCGCAGATTAATATCGCTTTACGAAATTCCTGTTTGTCCATGAGATCGTAAACAGGCGCAAAAAAGGCTTTTTTGTACACTAATCGCATTAAACGGGTACGCAGTGTTTCCCCGGTGAATGGTTTGATCAGGTAATCATCAGGGGCCATTTCAACAGCACTCACAACTTTTTCATAGCGTTGTTCCGCTGTTACCATCATGAAAATGACTGAGTTTTTAATCAGCTTGCGGCGTTTTATTTCTTCCAGTAATTGCTGGCCATCTTTCCCTTCACCAAGGTCGTAATCACACAAAATGATGTCATAGGCTTTACGTTCAATTTTATAAATAGCGTCATTGGCACTGCCGGCCATATCAATGCGTACGCCGCCAAATGTGCTGATGGTAATGCGCATGGATGCACGCATACTGGTAATGTCATCCACGACCAGGAACGTCTTTTTTTCAAACTCAATTTCCTGTGCGCCCCCGGACATCAGATTTGAGTTTGCATTTCCAGCTTTAAAAATACTCACGTTATTCTCATTTTATTATTGATTGACATGCCATAAATTCGACGTTTAACGCAAAAAATTTTGCTTTTGCCTGAGCCGTATGGGATAAGAAAACTACCTGGAGGAGATCTTAACGTTTCGATATTCTGATCCTGGAAAAATTGAATACCAGTTAGCTCTTCAATCTTTTTCTTCAACGAGTCTTGTGACTCTTCCATCACAGCACCAAGGAACACATATTCACTGCTTTCAGTATTGATAAATATATCTGTAATTTTCCCGCCAAATAAAAAAGAATCAATTTTAAACCAGTATGCACCGCCTTCAATTTTATATGGCGTTTGGAAATTGTCGGTCAAGTATTTTTTAAAAAAAGTTGAGTCTATCTGGTCCAGGCACAATAACGCGTTACCAATAACGTGTGGAAAGCTGGTCGGCGCGGCTAATGCTTGGCCGGGGCGCATAAGCATGCTTGCAAGAACAATATAAAATATTAATTTACGCACAATGATATAAATGCTGTTATGTATTATCTTTATCGGTTGTATGTCACGAATCTTGAATTTACCTTATTATTTAACATAGTGTGCTAAAAATAGCTTATGGAACAGGTAAATGATATTAAATGAAATTCAAATTCAAGAAGTATCATGGCAATTTGCGAGCTCATCCCTACGTGAAATTCGTTTTGAAGTATTCATAAAGGAACAATGTGTACCAGAAACACTAGAATGGGATGGCCTGGATATTGCCTGTACTCACCTTTTAGCGGTTACGCATGATAATATTCCGGTAGGTACAGTGCGTTTGCTTCCGGACGGACATATCGGACGCATGGCGGTGAAAAGAGATTGGCGTAATAGGGGGGTGGGGAAGGCGTTACTGCTCAGGATTCTGGAAATCGCCCGTACTCAGGGCTTAAAGGTGGCAGTACTGAATGCGCAAACCAGTGCGCGAGGGTTTTATGAGAAATTCGGATTTTGTGCAGAAGGGAATGAATTTTTGGATGCAGGTATTCCACATTACAAGATGCTGCGTGAACTTTGAACCTGGAAACCTCAGTTAACCGCTACACTTAACATTTAACTAAATAATTCTAATAGCATTTTTAATGATTCCCTGGTTCACGCGGTTAGTGAGACCGCTATGGGTTGGATTGCACAGTTTTCGCAGCACAGGGCGGCGTTGTAACGCCTTGAAATGGAATGACCATTCTGCATCATTGCGCCTTGCCCTGCACTCCAAAAACAGCACACTCCAACCCATCCAACTAAGGTTTCTAGGTTGAAAAAATGGATGGCTAAGCGTTTCTGTTAAAAGTACCCATCAACTCTGCATGATCCAATATATGGCCCTCCATCGCAGCCAGTAATGCCGTTTTTGTTGCACCAGATGCAATCTGTAATTGCCTGTCAAGCGCATATAGCTTGAAATAATATCGGTGGGTACCGCTAGGAGGGCAGGGACCGCCATAACCCGGTTTTGACCAGCTATTATTCCCGTGAACTCCCCCTTCAAGCAGTTGCAAGATGCCAGGAATGCCTTCCGGCAGGTTGTTGCAGGACGCAGGAAGATTATAAATAACCCAATGTATCCATGTAGCTTTGGGTGCATCTGGATCATCAACAATTAATGCAAAGCTTTTTACTTGAGTGGGAGCTTCTTTCCAGAATAATGGAGGTGATAAATCTTCACCATCGCAAGTAAATCTTTTAGGAATGGGGTGGCCTGTGTTAAAAGCCGGGCTGGAAAGTAAAAATGCCATGATAGTTCTCCTTCCTGACAAAAATAAATTTTAGCAAGGCTTTGTTTGTCAAAAAACCTGTG
This sequence comes from Sulfurirhabdus sp., assembly GCA_043759595.1. Classification (GTDB taxonomy): domain Bacteria; phylum Pseudomonadota; class Gammaproteobacteria; order Burkholderiales; family SMCO01; genus Sulfurirhabdus. The sequence continues at coordinate 22,985 of JAYVLG010000141.1, forward strand.
ACGAAGACAGCATAAAAACCTTTTATAAAAATTATCCTGATTATCAATTATCCTCAGCCAATTATCCTCAGCCAATTAACCGAGGATAGGTTTGCAGTGCATCATTAACGCCATGCTGGCGAGTTTACCAAGTGGTTTACGCAACTTTGTACATTAACCGCTGAGGCGCGGAGGCGCAGAGTTGGCGTGGCATAAAATAATAAATTTGTAATGCAAGGTTATTTGGCGATGATATTTACTCTTGCTAAGTCTTGAATTCCTCAGCGCCTCTGCGGTTAAAACTGAGCTTTCTTGCTAATCAGGAAAATTATTGTTAATGCTTTAAATCGGAGAATATCCAATTGTTCGTTTAGCGGGGGATCTTCCAACAGGTGTTGGGTGATTCATACGTGGCAATAATCTGGTCGTTGGGCGGTAATAAAACAATCTTCAATCCGACCAGATCGCCTGATTTGCGCCAGAACATAGCCAGCTGATTTTTTTCTCCAATACTTATGACATTATTGGTTGCTTCAACTTTGGCAGGTTGACCATAAAGTTTATTGTAATTGCTGGACATAAGAATAAAGTTTTTAACTTCCGGTTTGATTGCTTGTTCAAAGCTCACCAATTTATCGTTGCAAAATACAAATGTAAATTGTCTGAAGCTTTCTTTTTCGGGTAAATCATAGGCTATAACGGCATTCCCAGAAAATTCCTGGATACGATCAAACTTCCAGTTATTAAGTAGTTCCTTAACCTTGTTTTTATCCATACCGCTTTGAAAATCATCAATTTCAAATGAAGCTGCAGTGAATGAAAAAGTCAGTAATGAAATAAAACAAATTGTTTCAAAAAATTTCAACATGTAGTTATCAATTTATTTTTTAGTTATTGAAATGTTACGTCGTTTAGCCATTTTTATCCCAATCAAGGCAATTTGCGCAGGTGAGAGCTTCTGACGTGCATAGGAAAAAATTAAATCATCCTCTTTTATTATATGAGAACGTTGCAAATTAACAAATGATTCCACTGGTAAGTTTTCAAAGTTTGTTTCGTTGCAGTCAGCAATGAGAGTCAGCCTGGAAGCAAGGGGATGCCAAAGAGATTCAAGCAGGGTGTGCTCGTCTAGTATCGCTTGAATAGATCCTAGGATTGTAGAATCACCATAACTTGTTGCGATCGATGTAAGTACTGGAAACAGGTCTAATTCCTCATCCTGGTGATGGTGGGAACCAGCCGTGTTGAAGTAGTGCAGTACTTTGGCTGAAGCCTGTTTGGCTTGTAAGTCAGAACCATGTTTCTTTAAATGATCTGACAAGAGAATCAGTGTGGCGCATTGGGCTGAAATCCTGCTATGGCATGCTGAAAGCAGTCCCAGTGGGTCGTCAAAGCCAGGTGCAGCAGAAGTTATTTCAATGGACATGCTTTATTTGTACAATCATTCTATTGAATAATCGGTAATTCAAGTGTTTCGAAAGGTAGCAGATAAAGAGGTATTTGAAATTCGGTCATAATACCTGGCGCGATAAAGAACGCGTGGGTGTACTGGACTGTCACTAAAGCTGGAGCGGTCATGTAATACATTGTTGCAAATCAGGCCCATACCGGGCTCGAGCATGCCACGGAATATGTAAGTCGAATCACTCGACAGCAATTGTTCAATAAATGAAACAGCAGCCAGCGTAACCGTATCGTTTCTCCATTCAATACTGCGGGTACGGGCGGTATAGCGCATATGTAAATCACCTGTAACAGGATGTATAGAGAAAACCGGGCCCGTCTCCGCTGCGCGAGCGATATTGTCTTCTTCCATTCTGGCAGGAATAGTCATCGTACCGGGCTGCATAAGCGCTCTGACAAGATCAGGATTTGCATCTCGCATTAAAAGATAGACCATTTCATGGTCCATCAAAGCGTTTTCACCCCCCTCGATAGCACTAGAAACACAATGGAGTAGCATCCCCCTTATCTGACGTGACTCGGGATTGTAATAGCCATCCGTATGCCATTTGATAGGGCGGTTAGTATAGGGAATATAAAGCTGTCGTTCTGAGGCTTCAGAAACGGCTAGTTTAGTGATGCCGTCTTCTTCCGCTAACAAATTTGAATCAAGCTGAAACATGCCAAATTGATTGCCAATAAGGCGTGGGATATCCTTGTCAGGGTCACTGCCACAATGACTGGCATAGATAGCCATATTGGCTTTTTGGCAGCGTTGCAAAATGGCATCATGTTCAGAGGGAGTTAAAGCACGCGGATCACGGACTTCAACAATAAGGTCTTCGATCTTCTCAGGATAGTTTGTCAGCTTGCGTTCACGCCACATTGCGTATGCTTCCGAAGCATTAATATCAAAAGGGTTTTGCGTCAAAACTGTGGATAGACTTACCATTATTTACTCTCTGAACACTGACAGTTAATCACGGTTGATTAAGCAGGCCATCAATCGCTTTTCTGATTGTTTCAACAATTTCAGGGGTTTCTATCTCGATGATCTGGTCTACCACCCATGACTGATCCCGTTCACCCATGATTTCGCGGATCTGGTTACCAAGAAAGGTGAGTACAGAGTAACTCGGTTTTTCAGGAATAAAGTCATACGTTGCATATTCATCACTTCGACGATTGATCATCGCGATAAAGTCAGCTTGGTATGGATGGTCGTGATCACCGACAACCATATGAATATTGTCCTCCATGATTGTCGCCAACCGCTTGGCCAACGTTTGAATCATCGGCACACGTTGATCTTCATCCACGCGGTCATAAAGCATTCTGTCACATAGGTGCACCATGAATGCCAATAATTCAGCCATGATACCGAAACCACGTTGCGGCGTAATAATATCAAATTCAGCTTTGGATAAATTGATTACAGCAGCATCAGAGAGTCGCCATAGAATAGACGCAATAGCACCCGCAGTTTCTTCAGCTCCTCTTGTGTCACCATCTTTTCTAAACCAGACTGTTTTAATGCGCATGCATTAATCTCCTTGAGAAATGGGACGTGAAGGATCGGTAATCCACTCACTCCATGAACCAACATATAATTTGCTGCCTGGCAATCCAGCCATTTCCATAGCAAGAATGTTCTGGCAGGCAGTTACACCGGAACCACACATATGTATCACTTTTTCGGGAGGGATGTCGTCGATAAGCATCTGATATTGAGAGCGAAGTTCATCAATAGAAAGCAGTTTTCCGTAATTATCAAGATTGTCTTCAACAGGAGAGTTAATCGTACCCGGAATGTGACCAGCAATTTTATCCAAAGGCTCTATATAGGCTAAAAACCTTTCTTCGGCGCGCGCATCAATTACAATTTGATTATGCTGCAAAGCCTGTTGTACATCCTCACAGTCAACCCACATATTGTCATTAACAACGGCATGAAACTCCGTAGGTGGTATTTTTGGAACATCTGCAGAAATTTCGTGTCCTTCTTTGATCCAAAGCGGCAGACCTCCATCTAGAAGTGCTACAGCTTCATGACCTAGCCATCTCAGCAGCCACCACATTCTGACAGCCATAGTGCCAAAGCTGTCATCATATACAACAACTTGAGTATGCTTGTTTACACCCCATGCACCTAATTTCTGGGCAAGCAATATTGGATCAGGCAAGGGGTGGCGCCCACTGGTTAATGTGACTTCGCCCGACAAATCATCATTGAGATGAGCATATCGCGCACCTGGTATGTGGGATTTATCATAACTATGTCGCCCGGATTCTGGGTTTTTCAAAGTAAAACGGCAATCAAAAATGACCCAGTTCGGGTCTTCAAGATGCAGTGCCAACTGTTCAGGACTAATAAGAGTAGTAAATATCATCAATTAATCGTTACCAAGAATTATAAAACAATGTGGCCTAGCACCACAAAGCGCTAGGCCACATTTGTTACGTAACTAAAGGAATTCTTAGTAACCGCCTTTTCCTAACGGTTGAGGTAAACCAGCAACCTTCGGTGATTGTTTAGCTGGGCCTAATGGAAACAGATCATAGAGAAACTTGCTGTCTGTACCAGGGCGAACTTCTGAAAAGCCTTTCAACATATTTCGAAAATTAGGAGTATGTCCATTTTCTTTATATTGATCACGCATATAGTTTATAACTGCCCAATGGTCATCAGTCAATTTGATCCCTTCAGCTTCAGCAATGAGGCTGACAATTTCTTCGCTGTAGTTGGGCTCCAGCAGGAATCCCTGATCATCTGTTTCGAGCTCAACGCCATCGACTACATAACCCATAATTAACTCCTTTTACCAATGTGATTAAAAAAAATGGCATCAGCCGAAGCCAATGCCGTGCGACTAAATGATAATGAATCTAAGTCAACGCAGCAATAGATTTGTGTGGAATGAAAATCCCGCACCCTAGTTTACGATTGCTGCCGATACCAGTTTGTTGCAACAAAATAGCGTGTTCAATCGGCAGATCATGCAGCATTAAGCTGTAACCGTAAACAATACCTTCTGAAGTTGTAATGGTTTGACGCCTGCCACATATGAAACGTGTTGTCAGTTTCTTTTCATCCAATAGTTTGATGACATCGGAAGCAAAAGCCTGCTCATCAGCGCTGCCTGTAGTGACACAGTGTGCATAAAGAGGCGTGTGAAGACTTAATGGTTTCGCTTTACCCTTTCCGATTTCAACCTTATTCGAACCAAAATGAATGATTTTGCTGCTTAAATTCAATAATTCATCAGCGCGGTCAGATGGCACACGGACAACCAATTTGGTTCGTCGGTTTAATATGTACTCACCATGACCTGTATCCGCACCTTGAATAGGATGAATCCCGACCAGTTCTTCAGTCGCAATCCAGGGCATCAGCCTGGATAATTCGAGAAATAAAGTGTATCCATGATCTATTGGAATAGTGTTGCCAATAATATCAAAATGGATATCTACAACGGCAGATTCATCTACGTCCGGTGCCGTTACACCGTCGTCAGTAGGCCAGCCTATTTTGAATCTCCTTTCTGTTTTTGATCGTTGGCCCAATTTATCAAGGCATTACCCCAATATTCGGCTGTTTGCGTATCCACATCGAAAATTGTAAAACGACTTCTTTCACGAATTTTAACTCGCAAAGTAGTAAAACCTGCTTCATAATCAACCTGTTCCAGTTCTATTTCTTGCTTGAAAGGCGAAACGACAAACTTGTCTAACTTGGTTATTTCATCCACTGCACTTGTGCCTATATATTTTAAAGTTATAATAAGAAATTCTATTGCTTACATTATCAAAAGTTATATGAAAGTATCAACATTTGATCATGTTTAATCAAGAAAAAATAGTAAAACAACACTTTTGGGTGGTCCCTATGTAACCCTTTTGGGTAGGTAAGGACTAATCAAAAAGAATAGTAGTGGAATAAAAGCGAACAGATGTAACATATTAACCCAGACATTGGGCTGAGGACTGTTCTCATTGTTGTGGTTACATTATTGAGGTTCCAAGGCAGGACGACGGAATGTATGAAGCAGTATGTTCCGATTTGGGATTGCTGATTATAAAATGTGTCTACCTTTATTAACGTAAATTGTAGGCAAATCTTTAACAAATTTTATTACTGGAGAGAACTATGGCTAAGAAAATGCACGATACGCCGATGCTCGATCAACTGGAAAGCGGTCCCTGGCCTAGCTTTGTTACCGGCCTTAAGCGTTTGGCAAAAGACAACGATATGATGGTTGACCTGATGGGTCAGCTGGAAACATCCTACAGAAATACCAAAGGTTACTGGAAGGGTGGTACTGTTGGTGTATTTGGTTATGGTGGAGGTGTTATTCCTCGCTTTACCGAATTGAAAGATGAAAATGAAAAGCCGGTTTTCCCAGCAGCTGCAGAATTTCACACGCTGCGCATTCAGCCTCCTGCTGGCATGCACTACACCACAGATATTCTTCGCAAATTCTGCGATACATGGGAAAAGCACGGTTCCGGTCTGATTGCATTCCATGGTCAAAGCGGCGACATCATGTTCCAGGGTGTTACAACTGCTAACGTTCAGCCAGCATTTGATGAGTTGAATGAAATGGGTTTTGATATGGGTGGTGCTGGTCCAGCATTGCGTACATCTATGTCATGCGTTGGTGCAGCCCGTTGCGAAATGTCAAACTACGATGAAGCTAAAGCTTTGCGTACAGTCATCAACAGCAATATTGATGATATGCATCGCCCAGCCCTGCCATACAAATTCAAATTCAAGTTTTCAGGTTGTGCAAATGATTGCGTAAATGCAATTCAGCGTTCAGACATGGCTGTAATCGGTACATGGCGTGACAACATGCGTGTAAACGAAGCTCTGGCTAAAGATTACATGGCGCATCACGGAATGGAAAAGCTGGTTAATGATGTTATTAGCCGTTGCCCAACCAAGGCATTGTCCTTGAAAAACACCAGTGATGTTTCAAAAGCTGATGGTTTCTGCAGTGTAGCAGTAACAGATACTCAATCACTTGAAATTGATAACCACAACTGCGTACGTTGCATGCACTGTCTGAACGTAATGCCAGGCGCTTTGCTTCCAGGTATGGACAAAGGCGCAACTATCCTTGTGGGTGGTAAGAGTGTTCTGAAAATTGGTGCGACAATGGGAACCGTAGTAATTCCGTTCATGAAGCTTGAGTCTGAAGAAGATTTCGAAGCGTTGAGCGAATTGTCACGTAACATTCTTGATTTCTTTGCTGAAAATGCCCTGGAACATGAGCGTACCGGTGAGATGATCGACCGTATTGGTTTGGTTAACTTCCTGGAAGGTGTTGGTCTTGATATCGACGCTAACATGATTCTTGAGCCACGCAGCAACCCATACGCACGTATGGATGGCTGGGATGAAGAAGTGGCTAAAGCAGAAGAGCGTAAAAAGAAGGCTGCGGGTTAATACTGCGCTGAACTAGTTTATTTGGAGGTAGTAAGTTATGGCAGAAATGCGTCCACCAATCGAGAGTGGTGCACCGGACCCGATGCAATACATGCATCCGGTTATGGTAAAGAACTATGGTAAATGGGCTTTTCATGATCATCCGAAGCCGGGCGTTTTGCGTCACCGTGCTGAAAATGGCGATGAAATCTGGACCGTTAAGGCAGGTACCCAACGTCAGATGGATGTCTACACAATTCGTTTGTTGTGTGATATTGCTGATAAGTTTGCTGATGGGCACGTACGTTTTACCGCCCGCAGTAACATCGAATATATGGTGTCAGATCCTGCAAAAGTAGAGCCGTTGATCAAAGCATTGAATGACAATGGTTTTCCAATCGGTGGAACAGCAAACTCTGTATCCATGATTTCGCACACCCAGGGTTTCCTGCATTGCGATATTCCAGGTACTGATGCTTCGGGTGTTGTTAAAGCATTGATGGACGAACTCTATGACGAGTTTATCAATTGCGAAATGCCTAATCGCGTTAAAATGTCAACGTCTTGCTGCGAAATTAACTGCGGCGGTCAGGCTGATATTGCGATTATCATGCAGCACACCAAACCACCAAAGATCAACCATGACTTGGTAGCAAACGTGTGTGAGCGTCCATCAGTGGTAGCTCGTTGCCCAGTTGCTGCAATCCGTCCTGCATTGGTTAATGGTAAGCCTTCTCTGGAAGTTGATGAGAAGAAGTGTATTTGCTGTGGTGCTTGCTACCCACCATGCCCACCAATGCAAATCAATGATCCAGAGCATTCCAAGCTGGCTATTTGGGTTGGCGGTAAAAACTCTAATGCGCGTAGCCGTCCAACCTTCCACAAATTGGTTGTGTCAGGCCTTCCAAACAATGCACCACGTTGGCCGGAAGTTGCTGTTGTAGTTAAAAATATCCTTTCTGTTTACAAGGCTGATGCTCAACCTTGGGAACGTATGGCTGATTGGATAGACCGTATTGGTTGGCCGCGTTTCTTCGAGAAAACTGGTTTACCATTTACCAAGTATCATATTGATGATTGGCGTGGTTCAAGAGCAACTCTTAACGCATCGGCTCATATCCGGTTCTAAGAGATTTCTGCCCGCACGTAAGTTGTTAAAAATCGTGCGGGTGGATTTCAACGTCATATTAAGATATTGGGATACACAATAATGAAATTTGGAATTATGGTGAATGAGGGTCCCTACACACACCAGGCGACCGATACTGCTTTTCTTTTCGCAAAAGCGGCAATAGAAAAAGGGCACGAAGTGGCCCGTATTTTTTTCTATCATGATGGTGTAAATAACTCCAGTAGTTTGACTGAGCCTCCTCAGGATGACCGTCACATAGTTAACCGTTGGACAAAATTGGCTGAAGAACACAATGTGGATTTGGTTGTTTGTGTTGCTGCAGCAATGCGTCGAGGCATAACGGAAGGCAACCTTGCGAAAGGATTCCGTATTTCGGGTCTTGGCCAATTGGTTGAGATGGGCATTCAGTCGGATAGGTTAGTTGTATTCGGCGATTAAATGGGGATTGATATGAGCGAAACTACAGGCGGCGTTGAGTTTGATGAAGAATCAGGCGGCGCAATCAAGAAGTTTATGTTTGTAAACCGTAAAGCGCCGTATGGTACTATTTATGCGCTTGAAGGTTTGGAAGTTGTTTTGATTAGTGCTGCATTTGATCAAGACGTAAGCATGGCTTTTCTTGATGATGGTGTTTACGAAATCGTAAAAGGCCAGCATACCAAAGCTATCGGTATGAAGAATTTTTCACCAACATATCGTGCTTTAGAAGGTTACGACATTGAAAAGCTGTACGTTGAGAAAGAGTCTTTAGAGCGTAGAGGTTTGACTGTTGATAACCTGATCGTTCCAGTTGAAGTTTTGACTTCTGCTGAAATGGGTGAATTGATGAGTCAGCAAGAAGTTCTCATCAGCTTCTAGTACAAGGAAAACGAGCATGTTACACATTGTTAATAAGTCTCCTTTTGAGAGCAACACGTTAGAAAGCTGTGTGCGATTGGTTAGTGGCGTAAACGGCAGTGCACTAATTCTTATTGAAGATGGCGTTTATGCGGCTACTAAAGGTAGTGCAGCTGAAGATCTCATTAAGAAAGCTGCTGCAACACTCAAAATCTATGCACTCTGGCCAGATATAGAAGCACGTGGTATGCAAGATGGTTGTATTGAAGGTATTAAGTTGGTCGATTACAGTGGTTTTGTGGATCTGGTAGCTGAACACAATGCTGCTCAGTCCTGGCTCTAATTGTTTATAACTTTATTTACGTAGGAGATTCATTATGGGTTTCGAAATTAACGGTAAGACATACGAGACTGACGAAGAAGGTTATTTGGTTAATTTGAGCGAGTGGGATGAAGCTGCAGCTGCTCATTTGGCGGTTGAAGAAAAAGTTGATATGACTGAAAGTCACTGGGAAGTAGTTCACTTTTTGCGTGAGTACTATAACGACTACCAAATTGCTCCTGCCGTTCGCGTATTGACCAAAGCTATTGGCAAAAAATTAGGACCTGAGAAAGGTAACAGTAAGTACCTCTACGAACTGTTCCCATATGGCCCAGCTAAACAAGCATGTAAAATTGCTGGTTTGCCAAAGCCAACAGGCTGTATCTAAGAAGTTGATGGGTGGAGGAGTAACTCGGAACAAATTGTTTCAATTTCCGAAAAAATAATATAAGTCCGTAACGGTTAGCTGAGTGGTAATTCACTCAGCTAATTATTTAAGAGGTTTGTTGATGTCTTCCTTAACATTTATTTATGCATTCTTAATGTATGCTGCTGCAGTAATTATGGTTACTGGTGTTGCTTTTAAGATATATACGTACAGTCGTACCCCTGCTCCTCTAAAAATTCCAACAACTCCAGCTCCCACAACACAGTCTGGTGTTGTATTCCGTATGGCACGTGAAGTCGTTTTATTCGAAAGTTTATTTAAAGCTAATAAATGGATTTGGGTCTTCGGTTGGCTCTTTCATTTTGGATTGTTGCTCGTCCTGTTAAGGCATCTTCGTTATTTCACCGAGCCCGTATGGACTTGGGTAGTGCTAATCCAGCCTTTTGGCATGTACGCAGGTTTTGCGATGGTAGCTGGTCTTGGTGGTCTATGGGCTCGTCGTATACTTGTTGACCGTATTCGCTATATTTCTACGCCATCTGATCATTTAATGCTTCTCTTGCTTATCCTTATAGGTGTTAGCGGTTTAGCTATGAAGTTTGTATCCCATACAGATATTGTTGCTGTTAAGCAATTTATTCTGGGTTTAATGTATTTTGATGTTCAGCCTATGCCTGCTGATCCTATATTGCTTATTCATTTAGGTTTGGTTTCCTTCTTGATGATTATTTTCCCAATAAGTAAGTTGCTGCATGCGCCTGGTTTGTTCTTCAGTCCATCGCGTAATCAGGTAGATAATTCTCGTGATAAAAGACATCTTGCCCCTTGGGCTGCTGAATTAGAGAAATAATTTAAAGGGGTTGAATTGTGGCTGTTGCGGAATTTGAAGTACCCAAGGTACAACCATATCCACTCGTGGATATACCAAAAATTAAACCTGATGCTACTGCGCATTTAAAATCTTTCCCTGCTTCTGAGAAAATTCAGGAAGGGATTGGGTTTCCAGGACCATTAGTAGATAACTGGAAAAAAGTTGCTATCGACAAAATGGGCGATTTGCTTAACAGGTATCGTTCACTTGCGGTTTATATGGATGCATGTGTTCATTGCGGTGCGTGTACTGATAAATGTCATTATTTTCTAGGTACAGCAGACCCCAAAAACATGCCTGTTGCCCGTCAGGAATTAATGCGCAAGGTATATCGTCGATATTTCACTTTTGCTGGCAAGTATTTTCCTAAGTTGGTGGGTGCTGCTGACTTGACCGAAGAAGTTTTGAATGATTGGTATAGTTATTTTTATCAGTGTTCAGAGTGTCGTCGTTGTTCTGTTTATTGTCCATATGGTATTGATACAGCAGAAGTAACTATGGCTGCGCGAGAAATTATGGATACGATTGGTATGGGGCAGAAATATACCAATGAAATTATGGGTAAATTACATCGAATTGGCAACAATCTTGGTTTGCCTGGTCCAGCATTAATTGACACGCTAGAAGGTTTGGAAGAAGACATTCTGGAAGATACCGGTGTTGCAGTTAAAATGCCTATTGACGTTAAAGGTGCTGAAGTAATGCTGGTTACCCCTTCTGCAGACTTTTTCTCAGAGCCTCATGTTGAGAGCTTGATCGGTTATGCCAAGGTTTTCCATGAGGCTGGTATCAGTTGGACGTTGAGTTCCCTAGCGTCTGAGGCGGGTAACTTCGGATTGTTTATTGGTAGCTACGAGAATATGCGCAGAGCTGCTATGCGTATACGTGAAGCAGCCCTTGAATTGGGTGTTAAACGAATTGTTGTTGGCGAATGCGGTCATGCGTGGCGCGTAGCTTACAGTTTCTGGAACACCTTGACTGGTGTGGGTCATGGTGGCGAAGATGAGTTTACTCGCGCATTGCAAGCTCAGCTTGATCCACGTTATCCAGCGCCTCAGCATATATGTGAAATGACGTTTGATTTGATCAATCAGGGTGTTCTGAAGTTTGACAAAGAAAAAAATGATCATCGAACGATTACATTCCATGATTCTTGTAACGTGGCTCGTGGTTCAAGAATGGGTAATATGCCTGGTGGACAATTTGTTATCCCGCGTGAAATTATTAAAGCCGTTGCTAATAATTTTCATGATATGGCTGATGGAACAATTGGTGAAGGTACTTTCTGCTGTGGTGGCGGAGGAGGTCTTTTGACAGATGATTTAATGGAAGTTCGTGTTAAAGGTGCAATGCCTAGGATGCAAGCTCTGCAATGTGTTGTTGATGAGCATCAGGTTAATTTTATGGCAGCTATTTGCGCAATTTGTAAAGCTCAATTTAGTAAGGTATTGCCATACTACAAGTTCGATATGAGCATGATTGGTGGTGTTCATCAGTTGGTAAGTACTTCGATTCGATTGAGCGAAAAGAAATAATCGGGGCCATTGGCACCTAATACTTGTGAGTTTAAGGAGAAAATTGAGATGTCAGTCACTTCAGACGATTTGAAAAAGAAACCCCTGACCTTCCGTCGTTATAAAGATGGTGAAACCCGGAACGAAAGAAAGGGTGCCAATTGGATTATGGATGCTGATCACACTCATAAGTGTCCTGAGTATGTGTTGAGTACTCCCCCATGCCAAGGCAGTTGTCCTGCTGGTGAAGATATTCGTGGTTATTTGAATATCGTTCGTGGTATTGAGAAGCCGCCAGCAGGTATGCCATGGCAACAATATGCATTCCAGCGCATTACTTCTGCCAATCCTTTTCCTTCAGTTATGGGACGAGTTTGCCCTGCGCCTTGCGAAAGTGGATGTAACCGTAATGAAGTTGAAGATCACGTTGGCATTAACTCAGTTGAGCATTATGTAGGTGAGTGGGGTATTGCCAATAACTTGGGTTTTGTTAAACCTGAGAAAAGCACTGGCAAGAAAGTGGCCCTTATTGGTGGTGGATGTGCAAGTTTGTCAGCTGCTTATCACTTAACCCTGAAGGGTCATGCTTGTACAATTTTTGATGATCATGCTGAGTTAGGTGGCATGATGCGTTATGGTATTCCTGGATTCCGTACACCACGTGAAGTACTGGATGCTGAAATCAAGCGTATTACTGATCTAGGCGTTGAAGTAAAACTAAACTGCCATATCGGTCGTGACGTTACGATGGAACAGATTGAAAAAGAATACGATGCCGTGTTTATGGGTCTGGGTGCGCAAAGCGGCCGTCCATTGCCAGTTGAAGGCGCAGAAGCACCAAACTGTGTAACAGCAATGGCGTTCCTTAAAGCCTTTAATGACGGTCGTTTGCAGCACGTTGGTAAACGCGTTGTAGTTATCGGTGGTGGTGATACTTCGATCGACGTGGCAACAGTAGCTCGTCGTCTTGGTCATATTACCAAGGTAAATGATAACGATCGTCCAGAACATGTTATTGCTGGTCAAGTTGCGCATGACGTTGCCCAAGTGTCTGCGCGTGAAGGCGCCGAAGTGGTATTGATTTCCCGTGCCACCATGGACAAGATGAATGCCAATAAGCACGAAATCGATCATGCTCTTGCTGAAGGTATTGATATTCGTGGTGGTGTAACGCCTGTAGCCGTTATTGTAGGTGCAGATGGACGTGCAACTGCTTTGCGTGTTGCTGAATTTGATATGGTTAAAAATGAAACAGTAATTCGTGCTGGAACTGAAGTTGATATTCCTGCAGATTTGATTGTTTCTGCCATTGGACAAGCAGTTGACTTTACTGGTCTTGAGTCATTTAACAATGGCAATGGTCTTATCAAGTCTGACAAAAATTATCAAATTCCTGGTAAGCCTGGTTTCTTCGTTGGTGGTGACGTTATTAAGCCTCACTTATTGACAACTGCAATCGGACATGGCGCTATTGCTGCGGATGGTATTGATCGTTACTTGGCTGGTGCTGAACAGGAAAAGCGCCCTAAAGTTGATGTGCACCACTTTGATTTGCTGCGCAAACTTGAAGAAAAAGGTCTTCAACCAACTGAGTATGATCACAAGCCAACCTTGGGTACCGATTCAGCTAAGTTTTCCGTTCACAACTTTGAAGATCGTTCGTTGAAGTATGTCATTCCTTCGGATGAACTTTTCCTGGGGCACTTCCCATTTGTTCCACGCCATGTTCGTAATATGACTATGCTGGATGCGGCACAAGCTTTGGGTAACTTTGAAGATCGTCTTGATGTGCTTTCTGAGAAAGAAACGATTGACGAAGCAAAACGCTGCATGAGCTGTGGTCTCTGTTTTGAATGTGATAACTGTGTTGTTTATTGCCCACAAATTGCTGTATTTAAAGTGAAGCGTGATGTCAATACAACAGGCCGTTATGTTGATACTGACTACAGCAGATGTATTGGCTGCCATATTTGTGCAGATGTTTGCCCAACAGGTTATATCAAGATGGGTATGGGTGATTAAGTGATGATAAGCCTGGCAAAGATCCGCACTTTACTGAACTGGAAGATGGGTGCATTAATTGCGGCTCTTCTCACAATCAGTGCGGTTTCGGTTGCTTCAAGCGAGCCTGAGTCTAACTCAGGCCGTGTGCCGAAACCCAAGATTGAAATTGAGAAGGGTGATAAATGTGTTGAAGATGAAGATTTCATGCGTCGTAATCACATGAAACTTTTGATGCACCAGCGCGATGAGACGATGCATAAAGGCATTCGTACCAAGAAATACAGTTTACAAAACTGTATTGAATGTCATGCAAGCAAGAAAAATAATAGTGTGCTTGGTAGCAATGAAAACTTTTGCCAAAGTTGCCATAGCTATGCTGCTGTTAAGATTGATTGCTTTGAATGTCATGCCAGCAAACCGAAAGTGCAGCCATCTGCCGGGTTTTTTCACCCTATCATTCCTCCTGCAACACCTGGAATGGGAGCTGCAGATAAAGAAAGTCATGGCCTGTCATATAGTATGAGGCAACAAATGCGTTCAAATGTTAATGAGCAAAACAATGCTGGAGTAACTAAATGAGCTGCACGAATAAAAGTCGGAGAGAGTTTCTTGGTACGACTGCAGTGGCAACAGCAAGTTTAGCTGTTGCTCCTGGGGTTATGCTGATTGATATGGCTCACGGACGTGCTCCTGAGGAAGCTGCTTCTAGTAGCGTTCGCTGGGGTATGCTGGTTGATACGAATAAGTGTGATTCCGGATGCACAGATTGTGTGACTGCATGCAATACTGAGAATGGTCTTTCAGGTGATACAAGTGAGACCGGTTCGCAATGGATTCGCAAAGTAGAGCTTAAAGATATGCGTACTGGCAAGGCTACATCCTTGCCTATGATGTGTCAGCATTGTGCTGAACCTCCTTGCGTAGATGTTTGTCCTACTGGCGCTTCTTTTAAACGTGCTGACGGAATTGTACTTGTCGATAAGCATATTTGTATAGGATGTCGTTATTGCGTGATGGCTTGTCCATATAAGGCTCGCTCATTCATTCACGAAGCCCTGGCTGATCAAAAACCAGATGTGCCACGCGGTAAAGGTGTAGTTGAATCCTGTACCATGTGTGTTCATCGTGTTGATAAAGGTCAGACTACCGCCTGCGCTGAAGCATGTACGAAGGCCGGTCATGACGCGATTTTATTCGGTGATTTAAATGATGCGAACAGTGAAATCTCCAAGCGTGTAAGTACGTTTGCTACCAAGCAAGTGCGTGCCGACTTGGGATTGAATACTGGCGTTCGTTATCAGGGGATTTGAAATACATGAGTTCAATAGCCTTTCGTCAAATTGAAGGTCGCAGCGCAGGTTATTATATGTTGCTGGCTGCTTTAGGTCTTTTCGTGTTGTTTGGTTTGGGATCTGCCTATTACATGGAAGAACATGGTCACGTTGTAACCGGGATGACAAATCAAGTTGTTTGGGGTATGCCGCATGTTTTTGCAGTATTTCTGATTGTTGCAGCTTCAGGTGCATTGAATGTGGCCTCGATCGGTTCTGTATTTGGTAAAACCATGTATAAGCCTTTGGCACCGCTTTCAGGATTGCTGGCAATCGCATTGTTGGCAGGGGGTTTGACCGTCTTGATGCTGGATTTAGGCCGTCCTGACCGTGTCATTATTGCAATGACTTACTACAACTTCAAGTCTGTCTTTGCCTGGAACGTGTTTCTTTATACTGGCTTTTTCACCATTGTTGCTGCTTATATCTGGACGATGATGGAAAGACGTATGAATGGGTTTACTAAAACGCTTGGCGTGGCTGCATTTATATGGCGTTTGTTGCTCACTACTGGTACGGGTTCTATCTTTGGTTTTCTGGTGGCAAGACAAGCTTTTGATTCGGCATTGCTAGCGCCGATGTTTATCATCATGTCCTTCGCTTATGGCTTGGCTGTATATCTGCTCGTATTAATGGCGGCGTACAATCAGACAAATCGTCCTTTAGGCGATAAGGTTGTGCTGAGGTTGAAGAAATTACTGGCTGTCTTTATTTCAGCATCGCTTTATTTTGTTGCTGTGTTCCACATGACAAATCTTTACTTTGCTAAAAAGCATGGAATTGAGAGTTTCATTCTTGTAAACGGTGGTATTTATACACAGTTGTTCTGGATTGGTCAGATACTGATTGGTGGGATTTTGCCATTAGTTATTTTGTTCCATCCTACATTGGGTAAATCCCGTTCATGGATTGCGATTTCATCTGTAATGGTAATACTGGGTGGTTTAGCCCAGATGTATGTAACGATTATTGGTGGTCAGGCATTTCCTCTGGAACTCTTCCCTGGAATGCACGAATCCAGCAGTTTTTATGATGGTGTTATCCATGGTTATCATGCCAGTTTGCCCGAAACAATGCTGGGTATTGGTGGTATTGCGATCGCAGGTGTAATAGCAGTTTTTGGTATTAAAGTGCTTAGCTTTTTACCCGATAGTCTGGACGATAAAGTGATTGATGCTAATCATGGCTCAAAAGCTTTGTCAAAGTAATATAGGTTACTGGTTTTACGCTTTTTCTGTTGGCAACTGCAGTTAAAGATGTACGAGAACTTCACTTTTCTTCCAAGAAAGGTGAAGTTTTTTCACTTAGACTTAAAATGAATTCTCTTCATTTATTCAGTCATAATATCAGCCTTCTTTAGGCTAGTTAATACGTGGCTTATTGCTACTTGGCGGAATACAATGTCTCAATTTCTCATTTCTGCAGCACACAAATCTTCTGGTAAAACGACCATTAGTATCGGTCTATGTGCGGCGCTGAAGCAACGCGGTTTGATAGTTCAGCCTTTTAAAAAAGGGCCTGATTACATCGACCCGATGTGGTTGAGCATGGCCAGTGGTTTGCGCTGTCGCAATCTCGATTTCTATTTGATGGATAATCAGGAAATCCTTTCCATGTACCATCAATATTCTGAGAAAGCCGATGTTAGCCTGATTGAGGGTAACAAAGGTTTGTATGACGGTCTTGATCTGGATGGCAGTAACAGTAACTCCGCTTTAGCACGTTTGCTGGATGTCCCCGTTGTTCTTGTTATTGATGCGCGAGGTATGACTAGAGGGATTGCGCCATTAATTCTTGGATATCAGGCTTTTGACCGTGAGGTTAAAATTTCTGGCGTGATACTGAATCATTTGGGTGGTGCGCGGCATGAAAGCAAATTGCGGGCAGTGATTGAACACTATACAGATGTGGCAGTTTTGGGTGCTATTCATCATGACGAAGGTTTGCAAATCAAGGAACGCCATCTCGGGTTGATGCCAAGCAATGAGACAGAGGAAGCTGTTAACTATGTGGCTGGTATCAGTAAAGTCATTAGTGAACAAGTGAATCTTGATCAGTTGTTGACGCTAGGAAAAACTGCCAAACCAAAACCATCCATTTCAGAATTCAAATCAGCATCTACAGATGTTAAGCGAGTGCGGATAGGATTGGCTCAGGATAAAGCCTTCGGCTTTTATTATGCGGATGATTTGGATGCAATTGAGTCTGCAGGTGCAGAAATTGTTTTCATTGATACGTTGAATGACAAAGTATTGCCTGACATTGACGGGCTATTTATTGGTGGTGGGTTTCCTGAAATGATGATGAAGGAACTTGAAGCCAATGCGACTCTTCGCTTGCAGATTCGTGAAGCCATTGATAAGGGGTTGCCGGTTTATGCAGAATGTGGCGGACTAATGTATCTTTCTAGAAGTTTGACCTGGCAGGGAACTACTTGCGAGATGGTGGGAGTTATACCTGGTGATATCATTATGAATCCCAAGCCTGTTGGTCGGGGGTATGTCAGGCTGGAAGAAACTGGTCTATCTCCTTGGCATCGTGATATAGACGAGGCTAAGGTTGTGATACCTGCCCATGAGTTTCATTATTCCAGTCTGGAAAATCTCGAAGGTGATATCAAGTTTGCTTATAAGGTATTGCGTGGCTACGGCGTGGATGGTGAACATGATGGTATTATGATCAACAATATGTTTGCTTCTTATAGCCATTTGCGCAGCTTGAAAGCATTTAACTGGGCTGAACGATTTGTAGTTTGGGTTCGTAAGATTGCGATGCAACGTAAACTGACCAGTGAGTCAGTTGCATAGTTATTTAATTAAAGGAAACTGAAATGATTACAGTGACATCAGGAGCAGCCGAACAGATTCGTTTGGCATCTGAGCAAACCGATGCAGTTGGTTTACCGTTACGCATTGCTGCCAAATATCTGGCAGATGGTTCTATCCAGTATGGTATGGGGTTTGATGAAGTGAGGGAAAATGACCGTCAGGTCGTATCAGAAGGTGTTTCCCTTTTAGTGTCTGCAAATAGTGAAGCGCTCCTGAACGGGACAGTTGTTGATTTTGTTGAACTCAATCCAGGGGAGTTTCAATTTATATTTATTAACCCCAATGATACTGGCGTTCCCCCTGCCAAGAAACAAAGTGGTGGTGGGTGTGGAAGCGGCGGCTGTGGCAGTGGGGGATGTGGCAGCAGCAATAGCGGTAGCGGTGGCGGGTGCGCTTAAACATTGCTGTTTTCCCTACAAGTTGGGGGTTAGATGAATTTCGATCTCATTGTTATTGGTAGTGGTCCTGGTGGGTATAAGGCTGCCATTACAGCAGCACATCTTGGCGCTAAAGTCGCATTGGTAGAAAAAGGTCTGGCAGGTGGTACTTGTCTTAATCAAGGATGTATCCCTAAATCTACATTGCTACATCTGGCGACATTGATCGAGGATATCAACGATCTTCAAGGCAGGGGTTTAGTAGGGGAAGTTAAGGGTGATTTCCCTGCAGCAATGGCGCACAAAAACGCTGTTATTAAGGGGATTCGTGATAATTTTTCTGTCTGGTTAAAGCGCTTGGGAATACAAGTGTTTTATGGGACAGCCAAGCTGAGTGGCACTCAGAATGTAGATGTTTTGCTTGCGGAAAATGCAAATCAGAGTGTGGATGAGCAAATTGACGAATTGGTTAAACTGACTGCGACGCGCATTATATTGGCTACAGGATCTCAGCCTAAAGAGCTTGATGTTTGCCCGACAGACGGTTCTAGAATTATCAGCTCCAGGGATTTCATGTTTACACTGAACCATCTTCCTGAGTCTGTTTTGTTCGTAGGTGGCGGCGCTATAGGCACTGAGCTTGGTTTTCTGTTGCATCAATTTGGCTCAAAAGTATGTATTGTCGAGCAGGGCGAACGATTGCTGAATCAAGTTCGTATACCTGATCGGGCGAGTAATCTGCTGGAACGAAAATTCAAGCGTATCGGTATTGAGGTACGTAAAAATGCTTCGGTGGCCAGTTGTGAGGTTAAGGATGATTCGGTTTCGGTCACTTTTACGAATGGTGATACTGCGTCTTATGAGCGTGTTTTGGTTGCTATTGGAAGAGAGCCAGTTATTGCCGGTTTAGGTCTTGAGGATTTGGGTATTGCTTTAACTGATGATGGATTTATTCAGACCTCAGATTATCTTGAAACCAGTGTTTCCGGAATTTACGCTATTGGTGATGTTAAACCTGGTCCAATGACTGCTAATGCAGCGCTTCATGACGCCAAAATTGCAGCGGCAAATGCCATTAAGGGTAATCGTTTACATTCTAATTATTTCAAGGTGCCGGTTGTCATCAATTCAGCGCTTGAGATTGCTGCGGTAGGTTTAACAGAAGACCAGGCAGACGAAGCCGGGTTTGAATCAGATGTGGCGCGTGCCAGTTTTGGTGGATCGGGTAAATCGAGGGCACATCACGATTTTGAAGGCTTTATTGAAGTTGTCCATGATACAGAGACTGGGCAGTTGCTCGGTGGTTGTATTGTAGGCCCTGAAGCGGGAGAACAGATTCACATGCTGGAAGCTGCTTGTCAGTCTAATAGAGGGCTTTGGTTCTTTAAAGACATGAGCTACAGCCATCCTTCTTGGTGTGAAGAGCTTGAAACGGCGATCGACCCCTACACTGCTGCTTACTCAAAAACAGATAAAATGATTTTCCCCGGCATTTATGCTGATAAGCCTTAATGCGTTGTTAGTTTTGTTTAATAGGTGTGATTTATGAATTTTTTTCCAGCTTTTCTGGATATACGTGGTAATAAATGCTTGGTAATCGGCGGGGATGAAACCGCTTCGCGTAAAGCAGCTCTTTTACTTAAATGTGGTGCAAAGGTAACGGTAGTCGCACCTGAAATGTGCGATGACTTTAGTCATTTGCCTGAGCAGGATATGCTTTCGCATTGCAAGGATCCGTTTAGTCCTGCAATGCTAGATGATGCTTTTCTTGTCATTGCGGCTACTGAAGATGAATCGCTCAATAAACTGGTTTCTGAAACAGCTAAAAAACTGCGGATTCCAGTTAACGTGGTGGATCGTCCTGAGTATTGTTCTTTTATTATTCCTTCGATTATCGATCGCTCACCGATGATGATTGCGATTTCAACAGGTGGAGATTCGCCGGTCCTGGCGAGGTTATTGAGGGCAAGACTGGAAGCATTGATACCTGCGGCTTATGGTCGTTTGACGGCACTTGCGGGAAGTTTTCGTGAAAAGGTCAAAGAGCGTTTCAAGATCCCGGCTCAACGCCGTATATTTTGGGAAAAGGCGCTGGAAGGGCCTGTTGCAGAGATGGTGTTTGCTGGTCGTGAACAAGATGCAAGTGTTGCACTGGATAAATTGCTTCTGTCTGAATCGGGTGATGCGCTACCGCGTGGTGAAGTTTATCTGGTTGGTGGCGGGCCTGGAAATCCTGAGCTGTTGACCTTCCGTGCTGTCAGGTTGATGCAACAGGCAGACGTAGTGGTATACGATAATCTTGTTTCTGCAGCGGTATTGGATTTATCGAGGCGTGATGCTGAGCGTATTTATGTTGGCAAACAGGCGAATAACCATGCAATGCCACAGGAAGGAATTAACCAGTTATTGGTGCGCTTGGCTAAAGAGGGCAAACGAGTTGTGCGCTTGAAAGGTGGTGATCCCTTTATCTTTGGCCGTGGTGGTGAGGAAATCGAGACCTTGTCAGAGAATAATGTGCCATTCCAGGTGGTTCCTGGTATTACGGCTGCTTCGGGTGTGGCAGCTTACACAGGCATTCCGTTAACACATCGGGATTATGCCCAGTCATGTGTATTTGTTACAGGGCATTTGAAAGATAACACCATGAATCTGGATTGGAATGGTTTGGCCAGACCCAATCAGACGGTGGTTATTTACATGGGTTTGATGGGTTTGCCAGTGTTGTGTAAGGAGCTGATTGTACATGGTCTGTCTACAACCACACCTGCTGCAATTGTTCAGCAGGGGACAACACCAAATCAGCGGGTATTAACCGGAACGCTTGAGACGCTGCCTGCACTGGCAAAGGATGCTAACTTAAAGCCGCCAACTTTGATTATTGTCGGGAATGTTGTTAGCTTGCATGAGAAACTTTCCTGGTTTAAACCCGAAAATTCTGAGCATCCATTAAGCGCTGCGCCACTTGAAGATGCTTAATTCAGCCTGTTAGTTGTACAAGATTAGCCGTGGGATATTCTGGAGGGGACAAGTTGATGTTCCACGGCAAATACGGCGGCTTCTACACGTGAAGACAGGTTTAGTTTTGCAAGTATATGGCGTACATGTAACTTGACGGTGTCGTGGCTAATGTCTAGTGCACGAGCAATGGTTTTGTTGCTTTCACCGTGAGCCAAGTGCATTAAAATTTCCCGTTCTCTTTGAGTTAAATGTGCTAGCAGATCTTCTTGCGTGTTGCTTGGGGAGCCATCTTGCAATAAGTTGACTAATTTCATGGTCATGGTTGGTGAGACGACTGTTTCCCCACGGGCTGCTCGCTGAATTGCATCGACAAGATCATCTGGTTCAATATCTTTCAGTAGATATCCGCGAGCGCCTGCACGCAACGCATTTGCCAAATCCTCCTGGGCATCGCTTACTGTCAGCATGAGTATAGGGATGTTAACCCCCTCTGATCTGAGTTGAGTGAGCAGGGAGATGCCGTCAATGGGAGGCATGTTGAGGTCCATAATCACTACATCCGGCTGCTGTTCGGCTAATAATGTGCGGGCTTCAGCAGCGTTACCCGTTATGCCTACAACCTTGATGTTGCCTCGATGCTCAAGTAACTCGGCAAGCCCCATCCGGAATAGCGTGTGGTCATCAACCAGTACAATTCTCAGATGATCTGTCATGCGTTTTTGTCCTTTCGGTCTGAAGTGAGTGGAAATTTAAGCTGGAGTCGAGTCCCTTCTCCAATCTGACTTTCAATTGTGATGTCGCCACCTAAGCGTTGCGCACGCTCTCTCATGATGTTAAGGCCAAAATGTAATCCATTTTGTTGATTATTAATGCTTTTAAGGCCAACCCCATCATCTTCAACGGTGATCAGATATTGCCCATCTTTGATTTCCATTGTTAATTTAACACGCTGTGCACGAGCATGTTTGCATATATTGATCAATGCTTCCTGCACGATGTGGAAAACCTGAACTTCCTGATTTGGAGTGAGATTCAGGTCTTGGGTGAAATTCACAAAATCAATGTTCATCATGGATTTGTCGCAATATTTCAACATCACATCTTCTAGTGCTGGTACCAGTCCTCTGGGATCCATGCGATAACGGAACTGACCCAATAAGTCTCTTAACCCTGAATAAGCAGACTCTACGGCTTCATCTACATCATTCAAATATTTGTTGCTCATTGTTTCGTCACTTGCGATGAGTGCTTCTCTGAGCAAGGCAACACGCATTTTCATATAAGCAATTGTTTGTGCAAGCGAATCATGGATTTCATTCGCGAGCATTTGTCTTTCGTTTGTCAGGCTGATGCGCATGTTTTCGCGGGTTAGCCGTGCATTTTCCAAAGCGATTCCAAGATGTTCGCTGATTGAAAAGAAGAGCAAAGATAAATCTTCCGGAATAGGGGAGTCTGATGACATGAAGAGGTTGTATACGCCCATCACTTTGCCTTTGTGGCGCAAGGGTACGGCGATTACATTCTTGCACCCGTCACCAAAGTAGTTCAGCGCAGTGACTTCTCTGCACAAGCTTGGGTGGTTGTCTGACTGTATAGAGTGTTCGCGTGCAGCGTGTCCGCAAATTCCGCACTCTAGCGGGACATATTCTTCTTTATCGATTACATCTTGCGGCAGGCCGATTGATCCAACCAGACGCAGATGCTTGCCATCGCTGGTAATGATGCGCACTGCCCCCGCATCAGCTCCAGATAGTCTTATCATGGTGCTGAGAAAGCGCTCCAGCAACTCTTCAAGGTTGTTATCACTACTTAAACTGGCAGTGATTTCAGAAAGCGCATGCAGCGCAGGTATTTTGTAGGTACCTTGAGACGAAGATTTTTTGGATGACGTGGTCAAAATTTCAGGATGAGGTGTCATTTGTTCCCATAGGTTAAAGACGCGAATTAATGCACAGAAATTTGCGCCAATCTATGGCAACATTAATAAGATATAACTAACGTTTCATTCTATAGTGACATAAAATTTCTTGCAATCATATGCAGTTGTGCATGAGCGTCAGATGTAATTAAATGGCATTTATTTAAGAGAAGCCAGTTTTAAATAAAAATTATTTGGCATTTTTTGTTCTTTAGCAGGTTTTATTATTTTTGTAATATATTGATATAAATATAGAAAATTAAAATATCGTTCAGTGCGGCTTGGAATCTAGCAGTTTCATTGTTGCTGCAAATTTAAGTCGATTATTTTTCAATCATGTGGCGAATGACTTGATTAAATGGTTCAATCCATTCTTGCGCGAACTGATTGTTGCATGCATTGATTTCAGAAATAGCGCGAAGGATTGAGCGACTATGGCCGCGGTGGCTGTGTTTCAGCATAACCGCTTCAAAGGCATCGATAATTGCCAGTATTTTGGCTCCTGAGCAAATCTGGTCCTGCTTTAATCCTTTTGGGTAACCTGTCCCGTCTGGTGTTTCATGGTGTTGCAGGACCATTTCGGCTGCGTCATGCCATTCCGGCATGCGTTCCAGAAGTCCTGCACCGTATCCCGGGTGTGCATGCAATGCAATTTTGTCCATTTCATTTAAACGATCCGGTTTTAGCCAGATGGATTCCGGCAGAAACATCATTCCTACATCATGCATGTATATAGCCGCTTCCAATTGGATGGGTTCAACTGGTTCTCCAGCGAGTTTGTTTGTAACCAGTGCCAAATGAAGCAAGCGTGCCGTTCGCCCTTCAAAGTGAGGGGATCTGCTTTCAAACTGCTGTGCAAGTGACCGGAAAAAAACTAAATGGGTAGCAGTGAGTTCTGACCGGGGAGGTACAGCGTGTTTTCTGGCGTTATTTGATACCGGGGTGCTGGAAGGTCGAAAGCCCGTTATAGTCTGAATCAACT
The DNA here is from genome assembly GCA_043759595.1 of Sulfurirhabdus sp. GTDB lineage: Bacteria > Pseudomonadota > Gammaproteobacteria > Burkholderiales > SMCO01 > Sulfurirhabdus. Next base: position 47,297 of record JAYVLG010000141.1, read on the forward strand.
GGTGTGTCAGTATTTCAAGTTGCACTTGTCTTGCCTGGCTTAACCCATCCAGTTCTTGAGCAAGAATATCAAGCTTTAAGCTTGAGACGGATTTTCCGGAGGATAATGCATTCATTGCCAATTCCAGGCGGTCTATGGCCAGCAAAATGGTTTCACCCAGTAATTCGGTAAATTGCAGTTTACCTGAGCGGACACGATCAAGAATGGTTTCTATGGGATGAATTATCGCTACGCCCAGATCGACTCGACATAGCGCTGCATCGCCTTTGATGTTGTGAAGTGCACGGAAAAGATTGGCAATTACGGCTTTATCTTCAGGGAACTGTTTCAGATGTGCTATATCGTTTTCAATATTATGGGCGTAGTCGGCTAAGGCTTCAGTGAAGTCCTTTAGTGAGTCATTATCAATAATCTGTGGCTCGTTATAGGTATTGGAATTGCTCATCCGCGATTTTCTAAATAAACAGGGTGATGCCGTTTTTAGCCAGGCATTCATCTCATGGTGCAACTGAATGGGTAAATAGTAAAGTTGATTTATCTTGTTTTCAGGGAACAGCTTGCAATGTGTCGTATTGGTTACTTATTGAATTTGTTTGGGGTCTTGAACTTAGACAACTTGATTTCAATGGTGCTGGTATTATCAGCCAACCAAATATCACCATCCTGAATAGTACAATGCAACTTCATATTGCGTTGAGCTAGTTGGGTGAGTTCTCTGGTGGTTTCAAGCGACAAGTTGATAATGGATAAATTGTTTGATTTTTCCAGCTTGCTGCTGTTTTGATCCCACCACATATCAGCAACACGACCACCATAAGTGTAAAGAATGACCTGGCCTGATCGCCCACAAGCTTTGCGAATCAGCTTTTCATCGGGTAAACCAACGTCTATCCACAGATCAATTGCTCCAGTTAAGTCTTTATGCCAAAGATCGGGTTCGTCATCGGCGCTAATCCCATTTCCAAAAGTTAAATACTCACTGGCGTTTAATGCAAATGCCAGTACACGCACCATCATGCGCTCGTCAGTTTCGGAGGGGTGTCGAGCAATGGTGAGTAAATGATCCTGGTAATAGTTACGATCCATGTCTGCAATTTGCAGATCAATTTTAAAAATGGTTGATTTGAGCGCCATAAGCTTTATGTTGGTCCGTATAGATTAACGTATTGTTTGAATGAATGTTGAAGAGGGGAAGTGGGTGGGGCATCAAAGTGAGGTAAAAAAACGCGTGTTCATTTCTTCAAGTCCTAATTCTTGTAATACTTCATTAAGGCGCTCAGTGGGACGTTTGCGCGGCAAGTTTTTGAATTGGGCAATTATGAGCTCATTTTTCATGGAATGTTCCCAACCGACAAGCTCAGTTACGTTGACCTGATAGCCGTGAGACTCTAGCTGAAGGCAACGCAGTACATTGGTAATGTGGCTACCAAACTCCCTGGTGTGAAGCGGATGACGCCACATTTCAGTTAACGTGTTTTTGGCAAGCGTTTTACTTTTATTCTTCTTAAGCAAAGTAGCGACTTCAGCCTGGCAACAGGGTACAAGCACGATGAACTTGGCATGCTTTTTCAAGGCGAAATGAATGGCGTCGTCAGTCGCTGTGTTGCATGCATGCAAAGCGGTCACGATATCGATTCGGGAGGGTAATAAATCGGAATTTATTGAGTCCGAGACTGAAAGATTTAAAAATGACATGCCAGAGAAATTGAGGTTTTGTGCCAGCTCTTGAGATTTCTTCACCAACTCATCGCGTGTTTCAATGCCATATATTTGTGAATCGTTGTTTAATGTTTTAAAAAATAAATCATAGAGGATAAAACCCAGATACGATTTCCCCGCACCGTGATCCACAAGGTGAATATTTGGCTGATCCTTTTGAATTTCTTTCAGAAGTGGCTCAATGAACTGATAAAGATGATAAACCTGTTTCAGCTTGCGACGACTATCCTGATTCATTTTGCCGTCGCGGGTGAGAATATGCAGCTCTTTCAAGAGTTCAATGGATTGACCCGGTCTGATTTCGTGCTTATCATTCATCTAACTTAATATCCTAATTGCGTCAGAACTCATCTAATGGTGCTCTTTAGAGTGGCGAAACCTATCTTTTTTGAATTGAATTTGCCAAGTAAATGCAATCTAACTATGCGAGTTGGTAAAGTCTTCGATTAGCTTACCTATGGTTGTATTTTGCTTTGCTGCAATGATTTTTAATTTAGTGCGCAAATCATGGCGAATATTGATAGTTAATCTTACAAACCCTTCGGGTGCTAATCCAGGGCTGCGTTTTTTTTGTATATTTACTGCAGGTTTTAAAGCTTTGGTTATTGGCTTGCTAGACGTAACTGATTTGCCATTTTCGAGTGCAGATTTCACCGGTTTGGTATTTGAGGATTTTCCAATTGACTTCTTGGTATTCTGCTTGCCCGTTTGCGGGCGTGGCTTGGTGGTTGTTCGCTTATTGGGTTTTGATGTTTTTAATACCTGATTTTCATCAGGAAATAAAAAATCCAATTGCGTTGCCTTGGTTATCGTTTTTCTTGCCATAAATGCCTTGTTAATTGAATAGCTGAAATAGGATTGTATATACGTACATACATATGCAAGTAAGATTGTAACACTATATTTGCAATCTAGAGAGTAGATGATAAAACCGGAATTTGAACATTCGTAATTTGGTTGGCGCCAGGGGGGGGGGGGCAGTCCCAGTATTCTATTGAGCGCTTCAAAAAAAATCATCCCGAAAGATGATCTTGTTTCGTGCTATTGCTTCTACGAAGTGACGCTAGCTGTTTATGCCTTCTTCACAAATTCAGATTTCAACTGCATCACGCCAATTCCATCTATCTTGCAGTCGATATCGTGATCACCTTCCACCAGGCGGATATTCTTCACCTTTGTGCCAACCTTGACCACCAAGGATGACCCTTTTACCTGGATGACGCATAACTGGTGTCAGTCAGTGCATTTGTCACCAACAGTATTAGGGGGTTACAGCCCAAGGAGTTTATCAAGCAACTTTTTGTAGAGAGGTGAATTCTCCACTTCTCTCATTGACAATACACGAACGATATCGCCCTTTTGGCGTCGTCCTAGTTCTGGTCTCTGTATGGCAACTTTGTTATAGGTGCTTTGAACCCATGTGTGAACATAGGGAAGTAATTCTTGAAGGATATCAGCAACTAGTTTTTCTAGGGTTATAGTGGTTTTCTTCCCAATTTCATTTAAGATGCTGTAACTGGTTCTTTCGTCAAACATAATGTTCTCCCTGTTGAGCCTCTCATTCGGCTGAGAGTCCATATTAGATTCGATGGTTAGCGGACTCAACGGGGGATACTGGTTTGCAATAAAACTAACAAGTTCTATATATAGTGAGTTAAATAAATGTGCATCGGGCTGTTTACTTCTAGTGACATATAATTCTGCCGTGCCTAACTACCTTTCCTATTTGTTGTTTTCATTACCTTTGAATACCCCTTGATACCAAAGAAAACCGACACTAAAGCTAAAAAAGCAAAATACTAGAGCGTATTTCAATGGGTAGTAATCATCAAAAAAACATTAAATACATATTTTCCAAATGAAAATCAAAGTTACCGCCAAGTTGAACGCGCTCAGACATTGAAATCAAGAGAGGGGCTAGAGCAACAGACGCTACCATCACAATCATTGGTGGTGTCCCGAATTTTGTGTAATCGGTTTATCGTTTAATGCTGCGGCATACGTTCATCGAATATAATGGTAAACCGATTCAACGCCGCCTTCCAGTTCTGAATTGGCATCGTCCATTTTTTGCTGATATTGCGCAGAGCCAATTAATACAGTTTGATCAATGCTTCATCATTGGGAAATGATCCCCGGCTCTTGGTGACCTTACGCAGCCCCATGTTGACGGACTCGATGGCATTGGTCGTGTAAATCACCTTCCGGATTTCCGCAGGATAGTCGAAGAACGGGACAATACGTGGCCAGTTGCGTTGCCAGGACTGCACGATGGAAGGATACTCAGCCCCCCATTTTGCTTCGAATTCCGCCAGACGGATTTCAGCTTGTTCGACGGTCGCGGCGGTGTAAATGGTGCGCAGATCGGCCGCAACCGTCTTACGTAACTTCCAGCCAACGAAGTTCAGGCTGTAGCGCACCATGTGCACGATACACAGTTGCACTGTCGTCTTCGGGAACACAGCTTCAATCGCCTCAGGAAAGCCCTTGAGGCCATCCACGCAGGCAATGAAGATGTCCTGCACCCCCCGGTTTTTGAGTTCGGTCACGACCTGCAGCCAGAACTTGGCACCCTCGGTCTGGGCCACCCACAGCCCCAGCAACTCCTTCTCGCCATTGAGGTTTACGCCCAATGCCAGATAAACCGCTTTGACCCGCACTGCGCCGCTGTCACGCACCTTGGCATGAATGCAGTCGAGATAGACGATTGGGTAAAGTGCATCCAGCGGACGTGCCTGCCAGCTCTTTACTTCGTCCATGACGGCATCCGTGACCGAGGATATCAGCGTCGGCGAGATCTCGGTGCCGTACATTTCTTCGAGGTGGCTTTGAATTTCCCGCACTGTCATACCCCGTGCGTACAGGGACAAAATCTTGTCGTCAAAACCAGTCCAGCGAGTCGGGTGTTTGACAATGAGCTGCGGCTCGAAGCTGCCATCGCGGTCACGCGGGATCTCGATGGGCAAGGCACCGAAATCGCCCTTAAGTGTCTTGGCGCTGCTGCCGTTGCGTGTATTGCCAGTGTCGTTGGCAACACACGCATGCTTGTCGTGGCCAAGATGGGCAGACAGTTCGGCTTGCAATGCGCGCTCCACAATGGCTTTGGTGAGCTGCTTTAATATCCCGTTCTCGCCGAGCAGGTCTTCAGGTTTCTGGTAATCGGCTAACAGCAGATCAATCAGGTCGGGCTGTACTACTTTGCGTTTGGTCCTGCTCTTTCCTTATTTAGGGGCAGTCTCCTTGTAGTGGTCAAGTATTTTCGGACACTTCAATAGGTTCTTTTGCTGCCATTTCAATTTCGTAAGCCAGCGGTGGCAAATTGCCCAATGTGGAATGCA
>JAYVLG010000142.1:0-45350 GCA_043759595.1 Sulfurirhabdus sp.
GCTGATGAAGAGTCTTTTATACAAGTTATGTCAGGCAATAAACCAAATAGTGATGAAAGACTGGCGGTTTTGATCCCTTCGATAAGGTTTGGTTAAATAAACCTGTCTCGAAGAGGCGGATTGCTCTGGTAGTCGGGTCTCACCGGCTAAAATAGCGTAGTTTATAATCATTCAAAATCGATCAGCGGTCTGCCAGTCATTTCTATTGGCTGATCAATCCCCATTATTTTTAACAGGGTAGGTGTCACATCTTCAAGTGCACCTGTTTCGGCAATATGAGCCCCTTTTCTTCCAATATAAAGAAGGGGAACAAGATTCAGCGTGTGTGCAGTATGTGCCTGCTGTGTCGCCTCATCACTCATCATTTCTGCGTTGCCGTGGTCTGCTGTGATTAACACTTCACCCCCGATGCTTTGCATGGCCTTTACAGCCTTTTCTATGCAGTCATCCAGCACTTCGATTGCCTTGATAGCCGCTTCCAGATTGCCGGTATGGCCAACCATGTCAGCATTGGCGTAGTTACAGATGATGGCATCAAATTTTCGGCTCTCAATGGCCGCAACTAGTCTTCTGGTTACTTCATAGGCGCTCATTTCCGGCTGCATATCATAAGTTGCGACATCCGGCGAAGGAATCAAAATGCGTTCTTCACCCGGATAGGCGGTTTCTTCGCCACCATTAAAGAAAAATGTTACATGAGGATATTTTTCTGTTTCTGCAATACGTAACTGCTTAAGCCCCAGTTGAGCAATATACTCTCCAAAACCATTGCGAATACGTTCTGCCGGGTATGCAACAGGAATGTCAAATTCATCGTTGTAACTGGTTAATGTGCAATATACACCTAGCTTTGGAACGTATTCTCGTTCGAATTCATTGAAATCAGGCTCAATGAATGTTCGTGAAATCTGGCGAGCACGGTCAGAACGGAAGTTCATCACAACGATGGCATCTCCATCTTCCATGCGAACTGGCTCCATACCTTCAGGAATAATGGCCGTGGCCTTTACGAATTCGTCACTTTCGCCCCGTTCGTAAGCCATCTTTAAACCTTCCATCGCACTTTTTGCCTGATATTCTGCTTTTCCTTGGGTTAACAGGTCATAAGCAGATTTGACGCGTTGCCAGCGACGGTCACGGTCCATGGCGAAGTAACGACCAATCATCGAAGCAATGCGACCGGTTTTAAGCTGGTCACATTTTTCCTGCAGTTTCTGGATATAGGGTTCAGCGCTTTTAGGCGGTGTGTCCCGTCCGTCCAGAAATATGTGAAGATAGACTTTTTTAAGACCGTTTCGCGCTGCCATTTCCAGCATGGCATGAATATGTAATTCATGACTATGCACACCGCCGTCGGAAAGCAAGCCTAAAATGTGCAATGCCTTGCCATTGTTTTTTGCCAGTTCGACTGCATTTTTAAGCGTAGGATTCGAAAAAAAGTGCCCGCTGTTGATTGCGCGGTCAATCCGGGTAAACTCTTGGTACACCACTCGACCGGCGCCAATGTTCAGATGACCTACCTCGGAATTTCCCATTTGTTGCGCTGGCAGTCCAACCGCAGCCTCAGAGGCCTGAATGGTTGTGTGGGGATTTTTTTTCCAGAGGGCGTCCCAGTGGGGTTTATTTGCTTTTTCGATAGCGTTGTCATTGCCATTGTGGCGACAGCCAAAGCCGTCCAAAATGATGAGTAAAGCAGGGGTTACATTCATGTTGGGATTAATTTTTTGATACGACAGTGTATTAAATGATATATTATTTTATAATATTTTAATAATAAACGCATTATACTTATTGAAAATTTAGTAATTATTGACAGGATAGCAGAAAGAGATGAGTTTTGATCAAGTTGAATTAATCGACAAAGACGAGCATATTGAACAGGCTTCTCGCGCTATGAAAGCGATGTCCCATCCGCTTAGGCTGAAAATTCTGTGTGTGCTTGGCGATAAGGAAGTCAGCGTGCAAGACATAGTAGATCATGTCGGCACTTCCCAAAGTAACATTTCTCAGCATCTGGCAATTCTGCGAGATAAAGGAGTGTTACGTACCCGAAAGGATGCAAATCGCGTTTATTACCGTGTAGGTGATACACGCACCTTGAAATTGATCAGTATGATGCGTGATGTTTTTTGTGGCTTTGCAAAATAATTTCGTAGTCAGTATTTGAATTTGTAGCTGTTGCTATCTGCTGATATTGTATTCAGCAGAGTTGAGGTTGCATCAAGTATTTACCTGATTTTGATTGAGGATACCTCTTCTTCCTGTGCTTTAAATAATGCGCCTGATGCGCCGATGTGTTTTCTGTGGCTTGAATTTTAGGTAGTATTAGTATAAACTAATATACCATTCACATAGGGGGTATTGTGTTCAAAATAAGTAACCTTGTGGAAATATCCCGGAATCTTGTCCGGTCAGCGTATCCTGCGCTTCCTGAAAAAAATAGCTTGCATGGTGTAGTTGTCTCGATTCAAATTGCACTGCTTGCTTTAATGTGCCCTGTTTTATCACATGCAGCATTGCCTTTCGAGGTTGCTCCTGTGTTGTTTAAAGAAGTGGATCAAACCTATGCAGCTGAAGCGCTGGTTGAGGCGGTAAATCAAGCTACTGTATCTGCCCAAATTTCCGGACGTATCGTTGAGATTAATTTTGATGCCGGCGATTATGTAAAAAAAGGCCAGGTACTTGTGCGAATCGATGAGCGCGAGGCCAGCCAGGTACTGGCCGGAAGTCAGGCGCAAGTGGCCCAGGCTCAGGCTGCCTTGCAGAATGCAAAAGCCAATTACGATCGCACCAAGCAATTGGTAGCGCAAAAATTTGTGAGTCAGGCTGCGCTGGATAAAGCCTTGACTGAATACAAAGCAGCCCAGGCGCAAGCTCAGGCGTCATTAGCTGGGGCAGGTGCAGCAGCAACCTCTAAAGGGTTTGCCACGATTGTGGCACCATATAGTGGAGTAGTTGCAGCCCGCCATGCCGAGTTGGGGGAAATGGCCAGCCCCGGCAAGCCGCTGATGACTGGTTTTGATCCAAAGGATCTTCGTGTTGTGGCTAGCATTCCGCAGTATAAATTGCCGGAAGTCAGGCAATCTCCCCGGGCGACTGTAGAGTTCCCCGCGCTCAATAAATGGGTCAATGTTACAACTATCAGTGTTTTGCCATCTGCAGAAGCGCGCACTCATACCACGCGGGTGCGCCTTGATCTCCCGGAAAATACCAAAGATGTCATTCCCGGGATGTATGCACGTGCCCATTTCACTGTAGGGCGCGCGCGTAAACTCCTGGTGCCGGACTCAGCCGTGATTCGCCGTAGTGAAGTGACTGCTGTCTATGTAGTAGACAAAAAAGAACAGGTTCATTTGCGGTATGTGCGTCTGGGTGAGGCGGCAGGACAGGCAGAAATTGAAGTGCTGGCAGGTTTGGTGCCGGGGGAAGTCATAGCGACTGAGCCTGTAAAGGCCGGCATTTATTTGAAGCAGCTTAAAAAATGACCAATCCACTAGAGAAAATTAAAGGCAAAAACTAAGATCCGTGGAGGATGAATTGAATTCTGAATTATTTTCTTCTCTTCTATCTTCCTCTTCCATGATTCTTCACTTTATTGGACATTGAAATTGGGTATTTCCGGGCGTACAGCTAAATTCTTCCTTACTTCGCAATTAACGCCTTTGATCGCGTTAATTGCCATTCTGCTTGGTTTGTTTGCCGTGCTGGTAACCCCTAGAGAAGAAGAACCGCAAATCAACGTGACCATGGCGAATGTCTTTATTCCTTTTCCGGGCGCTTCAGCCAAGGATGTGGAATCGCTGGTTGCGATGCCTGCGGAACAGGTTTTGTCCCAGATTTCGGGTGTGGAGCATGTCTATTCCGTATCAAAACCCGGCATGGCGGTTTTGACGATCCAGTACAAAGTAGGTGAAGACCGTATTCAAGCGCTAGTCAGGCTTTATGATGCCATTCAGTCTCATCGGGACTGGGTTTCACCCAATCTGGGTGTAGGCGAGGCCATTATTAAACCGGTGGGTATTGATGATGTACCAATTGTTACGCTGACATTATGGGCTTCGGATGCAGCCCAGGGCGCCTTTGAAATGCAGCACATCGCGCATGCAATGGAATCAGAGATCAAGCGCGTACCGGGTACACGTGAAGTATTGACGGTCGGTGGCCCGAATCACGTAGTGCGCGTTGTCATGGATCCCGAGCGCATGAACGCCTTCAATGTTTCTGCACAGGACATCCGCGATGCGCTTCAAGTCAGCAATGCCTCACAACCTTCGGGATCATTGGTCTCTCAGAATAAGGAACTGCTGGTACAGACAGGCACTTTTCTGGAAAGCGCGAATGATGTAAAGCATTTGGTCGTGGGTGTATTTGAGAGTCGGCCTGTTTTCATGACGGATGTGACGAAAGTGATCGATGGTCCGGACCAGCCAAGTCGATATATCTGGATTGGCACTGGACCTGAAGCAGCCAAAAAAGGGATTTCTCAGCAAGGAGAATTTCCTGCTGTAACGCTCTCTGTATCAAAGAAACCGGGAGAAAATGCTGTAGATGTTGCTGATCACGTGTTGAAAAGAGTTGCAGAACTTAAAGGGACCGTGATTCCCGATGGGGTGAATGTTACTGAAACACGAAATTATGGTGTAACAGCGAACGATAAAGCCAAAAAACTCATACAGAAGCTGATTTTTGCCACCTCTGCAGTGGTATTGCTGGTGTTGTTTGCATTGGGCAAACGTGAGGCACTCATTGTTGGTACGGCAGTATTGCTCACCTTGGCAGCCACCTTGTTCGCTTCCTGGGCATGGGGCTTTACGCTTAACCGTGTATCACTATTTGCCCTGATTTTTTCCATTGGTATCCTCGTGGATGATGCCATTGTGGTCGTAGAAAATATTCATCGCCGTCGCGCTCTGGACAGCGGCACCCTGGCGGAAATTATCCCAAACGCTGTAGACGAAGTAGGTGGGCCAACGATACTCGCTACCTTTACAGTCATTGCAGCATTGTTACCTATGGCATTTGTCAGTGGTTTGATGGGGCCTTACATGAGCCCGATTCCGATAAACGCCAGCATCGGTATGGTAATTTCTCTGGCGATTGCATTCATTGTTACGCCGTGGCTTGCCCTGAAAGTATTAAGTAAACATAAACAAGCCCATGCTGAAGGAGAAAATTCCAAAGTTTTCGATTTTTTCAGTGCGCGCTTAACACCATTTCTTAACCGTGAAAAAGGCTCAGCCAAACGCAAAAAATTACTGCTTGGGATATTGATAGCAATTGTTCTGGCGATATTACTGGTGGTTTTCAAATTGGTGGTTATGAAGATGCTACCATTTGATAACAAATCAGAATTCCAAGTGGTGGTAGATATGCCGGTAGGTACGCCTTTGGAACAAACTGCTGGAGTGTTGCAGGAAATGGGCGCTTATTTGGCAACCGTGCCAGAGGTGACGGATTATGAAGTTTATGCTGGCACAGCGTCACCCATCAGTTTTAATGGGTTGGTACGCCAGTATTACTTGCGTAGTGGCGGTGAACTTGGGGATATTCAGGTCAACCTGACGGATAAACATGAGCGTAAACGAAAAAGTCATGAAATTTCCCAGGCAGTTCGCCCGCAACTGGAAAAAATTGCCAATGCGCATGGGGCAAAAGTAAAAGTCGTTGAAGTGCCCCCAGGTCCGCCGGTAATGTCACCCATAGTCGCTGAAATTTATGGTCCGGATTATCAGGGGCAGATTGGTGTGGCCGAAAAGGTAAAGGCGGCGTTTGCCGGTACTAAAGACATCGTTGCGATTGATGATACAGTAGAAGAAAATTCGGAAAAATTCGTACTGACGGTGCAGCAGAATAAAGCTGCGCTCCTGGGCGTTGCGCAAAAGGATATAGTAGCCGTCATGAAAATGGGGTTGTCAGGTGAAGATGTGACCCCTGTGCACAATGGCTTTTCAAAATACGAAATTCCGGTGCGGATTAAACTGGCTGCGGAGCGTCAAAGCAGCATGGAAGAATTGCTCAAGTTGACCGTGCGCGCACGGGATGGTGCGCTGGTTCCCTTGTCCGAACTGGTAAAGGCTGTTCCCGTGGAGCGAGAAAAATCAATTTACCATAAAGATTTGTTGCCTGTGGTCTATGTAGTTGGGGACATGGCGGGCAAGCTCGACAGCCCGTTATACGGCATGTTTGATATTCGCTCCAAAACCTTGGGCATGAATTTGAGTGAAGGCGGAAAACTGGGTGAATATTTTATCAAGCAGCCAGAGGATCCTTACAGCCAATTCAGTATTAAATGGGATGGCGAGTGGCAGGTGACCTATGAAACATTCCGGGACATGGGGATAGCCTACGCTGTGGGCTTGATGCTGATTTATTTGCTGGTAGTGGCGCAGTTCAAGTCTTACCTGGTGCCATTGGTTATTATGGCGCCAATACCATTAACCATTATCGGTGTTATGCCAGGACATGCTTTGCTGGGCTCGCAGTTTACCGCAACTTCAATGATCGGTATGATAGCGCTTGCAGGTATTATTGTGCGTAATTCCATCTTGCTGGTCGATTTTATAAATCTTCAGGTAGCTGAAGGCATGCCGTTTCAGGAGGCAGTCATCCGTTCCGGCGCAACCAGAGCCAAACCGATTATATTGACAGGTCTGGCAGCCATGCTTGGTGCGTTCTTCATTCTGGATGACCCTATTTTTAATGGATTAGCCATCTCCTTGATTTTTGGTATTCTCGTCTCCACATTATTAACACTGGTTGTGATTCCCGTCCTGTATTACGCATTAATGTATCGTCGTTACGAAAATGTTGGCTGATTTTTTTATGTTATTGATTTTTGAAAGGTAATTGTATGACTGTAAATCGTATTGTGCGCATTGTCGCAGGTTTTTTTGTATTGTTATCCTTGGCATTAGGTGCTCAGGGTAGCCCCCTTTTCCAAAATGTAAACTGGTTGTGGTTTACAGCATTTGTGGGATTTAACCTGTTTCAAAGTGGGTTTACCAGGTTTTGCCCGATGGATAACATTCTCAAGAAGTTTGGTGTAAAAGAAACCTGCGGATCTTGATTATTTTAAAGGGGTATTAAGGTTGGAATTTTTGCAAAATAATCTGGGGCTCTTCGGCTTGGCCGTGATAAGCGGCGTGATGCTGTTGTGGAACACTTTCGGTGGAAAGCTTTCCGGTGTGAAAGAAGTGGATTCAGTCGGAGCCGTTCAGCTCATGAACCATCGTGATGCACTTGTGCTGGATGTACGTGAAGACAAGGAAGTTGCCGCTGGTCGCATACCGAATTCCAAACACATCCCGCTGGGGCAACTAGGTAGCCGCTTGCAGGAATTGACTAAATACAAAGAAAAGCCCGTCGTGATCAGTTGTCGCAGCGGTGCGCGCTCTGCCAGTGCCTGCAGAACTTTGGCCAAGAGCGGGTTCACGGAAGTGTATAATTTGAAAGGGGGTATTCTGGCCTGGGAACAGGCAAATATGCCCGTAGAGAGGAAATGAAATGCCAAATGTAAGCATGTATTGCACCGGGGTTTGTCCTTATTGCACCATGGCAGAACGCCTGTTGCAACGTAAGGGAGTTTCGGAAGTGACTAAAATCCGTGTTGATGTTGAACCGGGTAAACGTGAAGAGATGATGGAACGCACCGGACGTCGCACAGTGCCTCAGATATATATTGGCGATTTCCATGTTGGAGGTTTTGATGACCTTTCAGAACTGGATGTGGAAGGCAAGCTGGATGAATTGCTGAAAGCCTAAACTTTTTTATCTTCTGTAATGGATTGCTTGTACTATATTTAAACACTTATGATAAATATTGTTTGCTCTCATTGTCAGGCTATAAATCGCGTACCACCAGAACGCATGGGGCAAGCCCCAAAGTGCGGGAAGTGTAGTTCGCTCATTCTGGATGGCGCACCGGTAGAGTTAGGCCAGAAAGACTTTGTGCGGTTTATTGCGAAAAATGATCTGCCTGTACTTGTAGACTTCTGGGCTTCCTGGTGTGGTCCGTGTAAGATGATGGCACCCATTTTTACGCAAACGGCGGCGCAACTTAAAACACAATATCGTTTTGCCAAGGTAAACACTGAGCAGGAACAGACATTGGCTAGCCAATATCAAATCAGAAGTATTCCAACGCTGGCGCTGTTCAAAAATGGCGTTGAAGTAGACAGAGTGTCAGGCGCACTTGATGGACCTAGTCTGGTTAATTGGTTAAAGCAGCATTAAAATATTTTTTGTACGTTGATGTTTTGCCAAGAAAGAATGAAGATACTATGATGTCTTCAAATTGAAAAATTATAAATATAAAATGATTCGCCGGCTGGGATACCCATCCATTCCATTAACAGTATTATTTTTAATCTAAAAGACCCAAAAAATGAGCGAACAAGAACAACCTGTTTTTTCTATTGAAAAACTGTATCTGAAAGATCTATCCCTTGAAATTCCAAATGCACCGCAAATTTTTCTGGAGCGTGAAGCGCCTCAAATTGATGTGCAGTTGAACACCAAACAGGGTGTAGTGAGTGAAGGTATTTACGAAACTTCATTGACTGTGACCATTACTGCGAAACTGCAGGATAAAACCATGTTTCTGGTTGAAGCAACGCAAGGCGGGATATTCCGGATTAATAACGTACCTGCTGAAGAAATGGATCCTATTCTGGGTATTGCCTGCCCGAATATACTGTTCCCTTATGTGCGCGAAGTGGTATCAGATGCTGTTACACGTGCAGGGTTTCCACCGGTCATTCTTAACCCGATGAATTTCGAGGGTCTGTATCAGCAGCAGAAATTGGCTCAACAAGAGCAGGCAGCCGCTGCAGCCGGTACTGCGCATTAACTTGATTTGAACCGGGTCATGGGGCAGAAAAATCGGGTGCTCATATTCCTTTCGGGGATATTGGGTGCCTGTTTAATGCTGGGTAACGCTGCATGGGGGCTGGAATTTCGTTCCATCGCCGCAAATGCCACCATCATGTATGATGCGCCTTCGCTGAAAGCCAGGCGTTTGTTTATCGCAAGCCAGTATTATCCGGTTGAAGTGGTTGTTAGTCTGGAGCATTGGGCAAAGGTTCGCGATATCAGTGGCGATCTGACCTGGGTAGAAAAAGAAAAATTGAGCGAAAAGCGTACGGTTATGGTCAATGTGCCACTTGCCGATATTGTGCAAGCGCCTGACAGCAAGTCGCCACTAGTATTTCAGGCTGAGCAGCGTGTTGCATTGGAGTTACTTGAATTTTCTACTCCAGGCTGGGTCAAGGTTCGTCATCGTGATGGTCAAAACGGGTTTATATCTGTTTCCCAAGTATGGGGCATATGATGCAGGTGTGGGCATTGCAGCGTGATGAACCCTTGTCCCACCAAGTTCAATAGTCGGAATCAGAATGAAAATTGCAGTTTTAGGTGCAGGTGCCTGGGGAACGGCACTGGCAATCAGTTTGGCCAGGCATCATGAGGTTGCTTTGTGGGCGCGCAATGCGTTTCAAGTGGCTGAAATGGCTGCGGCTCGTTGCAATACCCGATATCTACCGGGTTTTAATTTCCCTTCTGAATTGCAGGTTGAGGCGGACCTGAATGAAACGCTGCATTCCGCCGATCTGAGTTTAGCCGTTGTACCTACTGCCGGTTTTCGACCGCTTCTTCGTGAAATTGCGGCTACCGGTTTGTCAGTGCCGTTGATCTGGGCCTGTAAGGGCTTTGAGTCCGGAACAATGAAACTGCCTCATGAAGTTTATTTGGAAGAGCTAGGGCAGGCTATGCCATGTGGCGTGCTATCTGGTCCGAGTTTTGCACAGGAAGTTGCATCCGGGCACCCTACGGCATTAACACTGGCATCCACAGATAAAACGTTTGCTCGAGAAGCCGCTGCGCAAATTCACTCTACGCACTTACGGGTTTACACCAGTGATGATGTTATTGGAGTGGAATTAGGCGGAGCTGTTAAAAATGTGATGGCCATTGCGGCGGGTATATCTGACGGCATGGGGTTTGGCTATAACGCTCGCGCGGCGTTGATAACGCGGGGTCTTGCTGAAATGACAAGACTCGGTATGGCCTTGGGTGGCCAGCCTGAAACATTTATGGGGCTCACTGGTGCGGGCGATTTAATTTTGACTTGTACCGGGGATTTATCACGCAATCGGTCAGTGGGATTAAAATTGGCACAGGGTGAAAGCCTGGAAAGAGTGCTGCAGGAATTAGGGCATATTGCAGAGGGCGTTTTTACCGCCCGTGAAGTACAAAATCTGGCGCGTAAAATGAACGTGGAAATGCCGATTACTGAAGCAGTTTGTCAGGTTCTATATGAAGGGTTACCCGCTAAAGCTGCCGTTGAAGCGTTGTTGAGCCGAGACCAGAAGGCAGAAAATTTATGTCGTTAGTGAATTTACACGCCTCCTTCAAACCCTGATTGGCGCCATGCTTCAAAAACAGTCACTGCCACTGAGTTGGAAAGATTCAGGCTCCGGCTGTGAGGGAGCATAGGCAAGCGAATGCGATTCTCCGTCGAAAAGGTATCAAGAATGTCGGAAGGTAGCCCACGAGTTTCCGGCCCGAATACAAAAACATCTCCCTTCGCATAAGCAACTTCGCTATAACGTTTAGACCCTTTCGTGGTTGCAGCAAATAGTCGCCGTCCCGCGAAGCGTTGCATACATTCTTCCCAGTTTTCGTAGACTGCCAGTTTTGCATACTCGTGATAGTCTAAACCTGCACGTTGCAACTGCTTGTCTTCCAGTGCGAATCCCAGTGGCTTCACTAAATGGAGTCCGGTACCTGTATTCGCGCATAAGCGGATAATATTGCCGGTATTAGGGGGGATTTCAGGTTGATATAAAATGATGTCAAACATTGGCTTGTGAGATGAAGCGAAAAAGTTAATCTAAAGATTCAATGAAATGCGACGATAACATAATAATTTACTATAGATGTGTTGTGATGGCATATAATTTACAAATCTGGATTTTGTTACCTAGTTCTCATCCGGAAACATATCTTTTTCCTCCCCCTTGATGGGGGAGGGTAGGGAGAGGGTGGTAACACCTTGAAATTCAACCCCTCTGCCCAACCCTCTCCCACAAGGTGAGAGGGGGTATAGCGTTCCGGATGGGAACTACCTAAGTAATCATAGAGGAATAGATATGGCACGGCCGGAAAAAATCCGCTTAGGTGAGATTTTAGTGCAACAAAAGCTGCTATCAGAAGAACAGCTGAATATGGCACTGGCAGAACAAAAACGCTCCGGGCGTAAGCTCGGACGGGTGTTCGTGGAAAACGGTTTTGTAACCGAAGAGCAAATATCTGGAGCGCTCGCCAAACAGCTCAATATCCCTTATATCAATTTGAAGTTTTATAATCTGAAGAGTGAAGTTGCGCACATGCTGCCAGAAGTTCAGGCCCGCCGCTTTCGCGCTATTCCTTTGGAAGATCAAGGCTCGGCTATCCTGGTCGGGATGGCAGACCCCACTGATTTATTTGCCTATGATGAAATTTCCCGTTTAGTAAAACGCAACATTGAACTGGCGGTGGTGAATGAAGGGGAGTTGCTTCAGAATATTGATCGTATTTACCGCAGAACAGAAGATATTACCGATTTTGCGAAGAAGCTGGAAGAAGAGCTTGGCGATACTGTCATTGATTTTGGTACTATCGGCGCGGCAGCTGGCCAGGAAGAAGCGCCAGTTGTTAAGCTGTTGCAATCGGTTTTTGATGATGCCGTGCAGGTCAGAGCATCAGATATTCATATTGAACCGCAAGAAACGCGTATTCAAATCCGTTTTCGTATCGACGGTTTGCTCCATTTGCAAACCGAAGCGGATATCAAGATTGCCAGCGCAATGGCGCTACGTCTGAAACTGACAGCCGGCCTGGATATTTCCGAGAAACGATTGCCTCAAGATGGTCGTTTTGCGGTGAAAGTCAAACAACAGGATGTTGATGTCCGTATTTCCACTATGCCGACTCAGTATGGTGAGTCGGTTGTAATGCGGTTGTTGAATCAAAGTGGTGGCGCACTTCGATTGGATTCAATCGGGATGCCTAAAGCCATGCTGGATCGGTTTCGCACAATCGTGCAGCGTCCAAATGGATTGGTGCTGGTGACAGGGCCAACCGGCAGTGGTAAAACGACCACACTGTATGGTGCGTTATCTGAACTGAATACTATTGAAAGAAAGCTGATAACGGTTGAAGACCCTGTGGAATACAGGTTGCCCGGCATTAATCAGGTACAGGTGAATGACAAAATTGACCTGACTTTTGCCAAAGTGCTTCGCTCCGCGCTGCGGCAAGATCCGGATGTGGTGCTGGTGGGTGAGATGCGCGATCAGGAAACAGCTCAGATTGGTATGCGTGCAGCCATGACTGGTCACTTGGTGTTGTCAACTTTGCACACCAATGATGCGGTAAGTACCCCGGTTCGTTTGTTGGATATGGGGGTGCCAAGATATATGGTGGCAACGTCCCTGCAAGCTGTGCTGGCGCAACGGTTATTGCGCGTTATCTGCGAAAGCTGTGCAGAACCCTACGAGCTTAAGCCAACAGAGCGCGAGTGGTTGAAAAGCGAACTGAAAGATACTGTCGGTGACCGTAAGTACCTGCATGGGCGTGGCTGTTCTCATTGTAATGGAACAGGATTCCGTGGACGAACCGGTGCCTATGAAATGCTGGAAATGACCGAGGCAGTGGCTGATGCAGCAAACCACCACGACCCGGCCCATTTTTTGAAGATAGCGCAAGCCCAAATGGCTGGCGAGACATTAAGGCGCCACGCCGTAGCACTGGTATTAGCTGGTAAAACGACGGTGTCTGAAGCAATGCGTATCAGCAATCAGTTCGATGACTAAGATAACAAGGAACAGAAAAGTGAATGTTCTGGAAATTTTTGCAATAAATAAAGTCGCGCTTTTGATTACCCGGAAGATGTTTTATTCCGCGCAGGTATACTAATGCCATTTTTTGCATATAAAGCACGTAATTCCCGGGGGGAACTGATCCAGGGGGTACTTGAAAGTGCCGACAGCAGTGCGGTAGCTGACCAGTTATTCAGTACGGGAGTGACCCCTGTTGAAATTTTACAGACCAAGAAAACAGTAGCAAGTACAGAAAGAGGATGGTGGGAGCGGTTTAGCGAAGAAAAAGTGCGTTCTATTGATGTACAGCTGTTCAGTCGTCAACTTTACACCTTGTTAAAATCAGGGGTGCCCATTATGCGGGGGTTGGCGGGATTGCAGGAGTCCGCCATCAACAAATCATTTGCACGGATTTTGCAGGATATTCGCGAATCGCTGGATGCAGGACGAGAATTGTCCGCCGCGATGCGACGCCATCCTGAAGTGTTCATTCCTTTTTATATCAGTATGGTGCGTGTGGGGGAAATGACAGGTCGGTTAGAAGAAATTTTTCTGCGGCTGTTTGATCATCTGGAATTTGAAAGAGAAATGCGCGAGCGAATTCGCACAGCAATGCGCTATCCGATGTTTGTGGTGATTGCCATGGTGGTGGCAATCGGGGTGATTAATCTGTTCGTTATTCCCGCTTTCGCCAAAGTGTACGCCGGCTTCAATGCCAAACTGCCTTTTATGACGCAAATTCTGATTAATTTCTCCAATTTTACGGTGCACTACTGGCCGCTGGTGATCGCGATAATTGTGGGCGCAATATTTGGTTTTAAAATGTATGTTGCTACTTCCAAAGGTCGTTATCGGTGGGATAAGGCAAAGTTGCGCATTCCAATTATTGGGCCGATCATATTGAAAGGCACCTTGGCACGGTTTGCACGCAGTTTTGCATTGGCCAGCAGAAGTGGTGTGCCGATAGTTCAAGCGCTGAATGTGGTCGCTCAAACGGTAGATAATGCACATATTGAAAGCCGGGTAGATCAGATTCGTGATGGCGTGGAACGGGGCGAGAGCATATTGCGCACCGCCACAACATCAGGCGTGTTTACCCCCATTGTTTTGCAGATGATTGCCGTTGGAGAAGAAACCGGAGAGTTGGACAGCCTCATGGATGAGATTGCCCAAATGTATGAGCGTGAAGTGGATTACGAATTAAAAACGCTTTCATCCAAAATTGAACCTATTCTGATTGTTGGTTTAGGCATACTTGTGTTGATTCTGGCTTTAGGTGTATTTTTGCCGATATGGGACCTTGGCAAGGTGGCAATGAGCAAATGATCCAATTGGGTGGCACTTATGTCAGCCGGGTTGACTCTGGTAAACAAAGCGGGTTTGCGTTATTTGAACTGATTGTTTTTATTATCATTGCAAGTATTTTTGCAAGTATTTTGCTGGATAGATTAAATCGCTATCAAGAAATGGCGGAAAAGACCGTTATGGAGATTACAGTAATGAATCTTCGCAGTGGTTTGCGGTTACAGGTTGCAGAATTGATGATGCAGGACAAGATGGGTGAGGCAGGCAACTTACTGGATCAGAACCCCATTAACTGGCTGGAAAAAGCACCAGCAGGTTATATGGGTGAACGCAGAAGTGTAAAGCTGGAAGATATGCCCCTTGGCAGCTGGTGTTACGATAGGGAAATGAAAGAGCTGATCTATCGACCTGAACATACCCGGTTTTTTGAACCGGATAAAGATGGTGTTCCATGGGTACGGTATCGCATAAAAGCGGTAAGCAAGCCGGTGCAAACAGGTCAGTCCGCTCAATGGGAAGGTTTGACGCTGGTATCGCTGAGCAAATATCGCTGGCTGGAATAAATGATGGCATGATTTATGCTTTATTTTAAGGGAAGTTGGATTTAATGAAGAGGGTCGCAATATGAGTAAACTGAGCAAAGGTTTTACATTAATTGAACTGGTGATTGTGATTGCCATCATCGGTATTCTTGCGGCCACAGCGTTGCCACGTTATATCAATATGCAATCCCAGGCACGTGCAGCCAAGGCCCAGGCAATATTTGGTTCCATTAAATCTGCTGCTGCACTGGCCCGCGCAAATTGTATGACTGACCTTGCGGGCTTGGTTACGCCCAGCACCTGTACTGCAGTTGCTGGCACAACCAATATGGATGGTACGGCAGTCGCTATGGTGAACCAGTACCCAGCCGCAACAGCGGCAGGCATTGTGACAGCAGCGCAATTAAATACGGTTTCCGATGCGGTGACAATTACTGCCGGCAACCCTATCTTGATAGATATAAATGGTGGTACTGCACCAAACTGCCGGATTTCATACACTGCTGCAACGGCCGGTCCTGTAGCGCCAGTGATTGCGGTTACCACAACTGGTTGTTAATTTTTAGTCATTATATATATAACGTTAATTTTTTTGATACTGGAGATAGAAAGTGATGAGCAAGCAAACAGGTTTTACTTTGATTGAATTGGTAGTGGTGATTGTGATTTTGGGCATTTTGGCTGCTACAGCCCTGCCTAAATTTATTGATCTTACCAGCGATGCAGAAACAGCTGCAATCAAGGGTGTAGCGGGAGGTTTGAATTCGGCTTCTGCTATTAATTATGGAGGCTGTTCTATTACCAGTAATGTGGTTACAGCGAACAAATGCGTAAAAGTAGCTAAATGTTCTGATGTCGGTACCTTACTAACACCTTCACTCACGCTTGGTACCGCCGCTAGCACCACCAATTACTATTTGGCAGCTGACACTGCTTCCACCACCAACGGGACTACTGTTTCTTGTACGCTCCAGAAAGATAAAGGTACAGTTTCACCTGCCTTTACTGCATCCTTTAGCGCGACTGGTGCCGGTAACTAAGTAATTTACAATCATGGCATCCATCTGCTTATTCTGGATGCCATGTCTTTATTTCAGGCTAGCGCCTTGATCAACCATGCCAACTTCTACGGAGTAACTGATAGATGGGTTGGTTTAAACAACGTCACGTTTTAAAGCAATTGTCAGCAGGGTTCACCCTGATAGAACTTGTCATAGTTATTGTTATTATTGGCGTACTCTCAGTCACCGCACTCCCCCGTTTTTTTGATCAAAAAATATATGACCAGCGCGGTTTTTACGATGAAACTCTCTCTGCCTTACGCTATGCTCAAAAAACGGCAGTAGCTCAGCGTCGTCTGGTATGCGCTTCTTTTACCCCTACGTCGGTGACTTTGCGAATCGCCACCAATTTTGGCGGTGCCTGCGACAGAGATTTAACCGGTCCAACAGGAAGCATCCCTCATCAAGTTACTGCACATGGGGCGGTTCAATTTAGCCCTGTTCCCGCTTCTCTTTCATTTAACCCGGATGGAAGTGCCAGCGCAGCAGCAAGCATTCAGGTAAATGGTGCATCTGGTGTTATCACCGTGGTCAGGGAGACAGGCTATGTCTATTGACAGGCAGAGCGTCATTTTTCTTTCTTCGGTGTCGAAAAATCGTCATATTTGTCGAAAAAAATACGTTCAATCAGGACTTTCTCTGATTGAACTGATCATGTTTATCATCATCGTCAGTGTTGGCATTGCCGGTATTCTTTCGGTGATGAATGTAACCGTTAAATCCAGTGCAGACCCGATGCTGCGCAAGCAAGCGGTTGCGATGGCTGAAGCGATCCTGGATGAGGTGTTGGCAAAAGATTTTGCAAACCCGGCAGGAGGGTATGTTGAAACAGATTTTACTGCTTGTTCGGGGCGGATGCAGTATGACGATGTCGATGATTACGCCTGTTTCGATGGGGCGCCGGCGACTGCGGTCGTGTCGGGAACCAGCACACTGGGCGCGAGTTCGATTCCGGCACTCGCCGGCTATTCCGCCACTGTTGCCGTGACAGCCGTCACAGTCAGTGGTGTTGCCATGAAAAAAATCACCGTCACGGTAACTGGCGGCACTGAAACCATAGCGCTTTTCGGCTACAGGGCTAATTATTAATCATGCAGAAATATAGCTTACCT
Source organism: Sulfurirhabdus sp. (assembly GCA_043759595.1). Taxonomy (GTDB): domain Bacteria; phylum Pseudomonadota; class Gammaproteobacteria; order Burkholderiales; family SMCO01; genus Sulfurirhabdus. The sequence goes on from JAYVLG010000142.1 coordinate 16,878, forward strand.
GCAGCAGTTCGCGGCTTTACGTTGATCGAAGCGGTGATCGTGATTGTTCTCACCGGAATTGTTTCATCCATGGTGGCGGTGTTTATTAAAAGCCCGGTTGATGCCTATTTTGATGCTGCACGCCGTGCTGAATTGACAGACGTGGCCGATACGGCAGTACGCCGAATGTCACGCGATATCCGTCAGGCAATGCCTAACAGTGTGCGAAATCCGGCTGATGGTTCAGACCAGTGTATTGAGTTTATCCCAACCAAGATTGGTGGTCGCTACCGCGTAGCGGCGGAACCAGCAGGGGGCGATCCACTTGATTTTACCACTGTGGATGACAAATTTGACATGCTTTGGCTGAATAGCGCCCTGCCAGTGGCTAGCCAGATAGCAGCTGGAGATGTGATAGTGGTTTATAACGATGGAAGTGTTAGCGGTAATGCCTACAGTGGAGCGAATGCTATTCAGGTGGCCAGTCTGGCTGAGCCAGGGGGCACCGCAAATACCAGCGCTATATCTTTCGTTGGTTCGGGAACAGCCACCCCTTTTAATCGTAAGCAATTGCCAAGTGAATCTCCATCTGGTCGTTTTCAGGTTATACCGGCGGGCCAGCATGTAGTGTCCTATGGGTGTAGTGGAGGTGTGCTGGTGCGATATTCTCGCACGCTAACTGCATCATGGACGCAACCTGCAGGCTGTGCGGCTATGGTGTCCGGCGCGACTCCCTCTGTATTGGCCCAGAACATTACTGCATGCAGTCTCAAGTATGAGCCCCCTGGCAGCAGTACCGGGCTGAGTCGTTTCGGTATTGTTTCTGTTTCGCTGGAAATGACGCAAGCAGGCGAGAGCGTGAAGCTCTATCACCAGATTCATGTGGATAACACACCATGAACATCCGGCGCGCACGTTTTTTGGTTCATAAACAGCGAGGGTTCGCTATTGTGGCGGCAATTTTCCTGTTGGTGGTGTTGGCTTCGTTAGGCGCCTTCATGTTAACTTTCTCGAACACTCAGCAAATGACTTCAGCGCAGGATGTTCAGGGAAGTCGTGCTTATTGGGCTGCAAAAGCGGGCATTCAATGGGCAGCAGCCAAACTTCAGCCGCCAGCGGTGGCATGTCCGGCCCCTTCTACCACTTTTGCTTTGGACGGTTTGACTGTTACTGTGAGTTGTAAGTCTAATGCTTATACCGAAGGCGCAGACAATAAGATTATTTACTGGGTGGAATCGACCGCCGTCACTGGCGGTAATGTTGGTTCAATCGGTTACATCGAACGCTCGTTGAATGCGTTGATAGAGTTTTAAGAATGCTGGTGGACATACGCGGCTGAAAGACAAATTAGGTGCATATCGGATGATGAAATGGAAAAATGTATTTCAGTGGTGTTTTTTCGCCATGATGCTGGTTGTGAGCGAGTTGTCTTCTGCTGCCTGTTCACAATTCCTCGGTAAAGTTACGCTTAATGAATACAATTATTTAGACAATTTTACTGAGATTAAAAAGCTGGATTCCAGTGTTAACCTCACGGGCTGGAAGGTGGGAATTTATACCGCCCAAAAGACAGCTTTTGGGGTGCTACCTTCGTCTGGGGCTAACAGTTGCTATGGTGGAACGTATCAGGTAAGCCAGTTTGCAGCGAATGAAATCAGTCAGAATGCTGACGTTGTGCTGCTGGATAATACTGGGGCGGTGGTTGATTTTATAAGGGTACGCACATCATTGCCAGTGACGACTACATACTACACCCCGGTTCCATCCTGTTCTTTTATTCCAGCGGGAAATAGTATTGATTTATTGGTGTCATCTTCCAATAAAGGCGTAGATCGGCTGCCGGACGGTGATGGTGCATGGCGTAATACTCCCGGAACAGGGAGTGGTTCATTTCAGTCTCGTTGTGGTCCGAATGTGGCCGGTGGGAGCGCTGATCTGTCTATCACTAAAACGGTTAATTTATCCACCGTGGTAAAAGGCAATTCAGTCGTCTTCACTGTGGGAATTATAAATAACGGAAATGATCCGGCAACCGGAGTTCTGGTTGATGATCTTTTGCCTGGTGGGTTCTCCTATGTGAGCAGTACTGTTAATACAGGTAGTTATGATCCTGTAACAGGTACATGGTCGGTGGGTAATCTGGCAGTCAGTGCAACAGCAACGTTAACGATTACCGCCAATACAACACTTGTAGGAACTTTGACTAACACAGCTAAAGTGGCTTCAAGCCAGTATGACCCTCTTCCAGGTAATAATACTGCTTCTGTGAGTGTAGTCGTCACGAGCCCCGGGGCCGCACTTGATGCTGTTGAAGTGGGAGCTGCGCCAAGTACCTCAATTAAAACCAAACTCGCTGGAGTGGGATTTAATCTTGATATACTTGCACTGGATACGAATGGCAACATTGCAACCTCGTATAATAAAACAGTGGCGATTGAACTGGTTAACGCAGACACGGGGTCCAGTTGCGCAACAATGACTGCTTTGCAGTCGGTGGGGTCGTACACGTTCGTGAGTGCGGATAAGGGGAGGAAGACATTTGCGTTTAATTATCCCTATGCAGCCCGTAATGCGCGTGTGCGCATGACGGATAACAGTACACCAACCAATATCAAAAGTTGCTCTACCGATAACTTTTCAATCCGGCCGACGCAGTTTTCGCTCTCGTCTAATCCGTCCTTGAATAACCCTTCTGTCAACAAGCTGGCAGCAGGTGTTGATTTTATTCTGGCAGCCGACCCGGGCGTGACGGTCGGATACACAGGAACGCCAGCCGTAAGTTTGGCAAAAGTACTGGATCACAATGGCGTTTCCGTGAGTAGCGCGTTGACATGGACAAACCCGCCGACAGGTGGCTTTCCTCAGGCGGCGGGTGCAGCAGTCAGCAATACTTTTCAATATCAGGATGTCGGAACAATTATATTTAATACAGACGCAGTGACAGATACAACTTTTACTCTGGTGGATCAGGTGACGGGTGACTGTGTTACTGGTAGTACATCGGTTGTATTGGACGCGCAGAATAAATACGGTTGTAATGTGGGTAGTATGTCTTTTGGTCCGCTTGGGAGGTTCTACCCCGATCATTTTTCCGTTGATGCTGGATTCAGTCCGGCATGTGCGGCCGGTGGCTTCACTTATATGGATGATGACACCTTGGGCGCAGTGCTGGTTGTCAAAGCGCAAAGTAAATCAAATGTGACAACCACCCGCTATGTGACGTCACCAGCCAGCACTTCCGTGCCAGTGGCTATCCTGGGTCTGTCTTTGCTAAATGGTGCCAGTGTCACCGATTTGCTTGCGCGCTTGTCACAACCGGTTGTTCCTGCACGTAATTGGACTGCAGGTACTTATAGCGCTTCAGATACGTATCGGTTTGACGCCAGAAATTTTGCCACTCCAGTGGTGGATGGTGCTTATGACAGTTTGAAGTTCCGTCTCACTGTTACGGATACAACGGATGGCGTTAAAATTAGCTTGCTGAACGGTGTTGCTGTTTCGCCTGTAGTCACGTCTGTAGACTCATTAACTACAATGGTGCGATTTGGTCGCCTGTGGTTAGGGAATGCATATGGTTCAGAAAAACAGAATTTGCGACTTCCTTATCAAATGCAATACTGGAATGGGCAGGCTTTCGTTAGAAATACCTTGGATAGTTGCACCGCCCTGACAACGGCCAACTTTGGTATAGGTAATTACAAAGGCTCGGTTAATGCGACTAATCTGCCCGTTACCGCTGTTTCACTGGGTACCTACAGTGGTGGGGATGGCTCTATTACGTTAGCAGCACCTAATGCGGCAGGTAGTGTAGATGTGGTAGTAATAATGGGCAGTCCTCTGAATATGTGTCCCGGCTGGACACCGGCTTATCCTGCTGGCACGCCTTTTTTAGCAAGTTACCTGCAAGGGAAGTGGTGTGGTACAGCTTATGTTAAAGACCCCAGTGTGCGAGCGACATTTGGAATATCAGGCACCAGTGCTAAGAAGGGTCTGATTTATCTGCGGGAAAATTTTTAGGCTGATGGGAATAATTCAGGAATCAGATTCAAGTTATATGTTGGATTAAATCTGCAAAATATTGAACAAAGTGGATCATGAAAAATATTTGACAACAATGGTTTATTGATTTAACTTAAAGTTAATTTTACATTTAAAAATCTGTAAGTATGGGTTTATTTCGAAAAACGAAAAATAGAGCAGGATTGATAGCAATAAGCTTGCAGAGTGATGGGATTTACGTCGCTCGTGCAACACGTCATCCGACTAGTAAACCGCAAGTTGAACAGGTAGCTTTTTATTCTGTGGAAAACGCTCCTGCGCAGACAGTTTTGGAAAAGCTGGCGAAAGAGTTGCATGTAGATCAATATCACTGCGTAACTTTACTTGCATCAGGTGAGTACCAGCTGTTATCTGTCGATGCACCCAATGTGCCCGCAGAAGAGTTGAAAACTGCAATTCGGTGGCGGTTGAAAGATATGCTGGATTTCCATGTTGATGACGCAACGATAGATGTACTGGATATTCCGGTAGATAAAAATAGTCCTGTGCGGGCGCACTCCATGTTTGCAGTGGCCGCTAAAAATCAGTTGATTGAAGCGCGACAGGCAATGTTTGCACAAGCGAAAATTCTATTAAGTGTGATTGATATTCCTGAACTGGCGCAGCGCAATATCTCTGCATTGCTGGAGCCAGAGGGGCGTGGTGTCGCGTTCCTGTCTTTTGATGGGGATGGTGGGTTGTTAACTGTGACATTTAATGGTGAACTTTATTTATCCAGGCGTATTGATATCACTTTGCAGCAGTTGACGCAAAATGATGCAGATCAGAAAAATGCTTATCATGAAAGAATTACGCTGGAGTTGCAGCGTTCATTTGATCATTTTGAACGTCAATATCAATTTGTTACGCTTGCCAAATTAATATTATCCCCGTTTAGCAGTGACGATAATGGGTTGCAACAATACCTGGCTGCAAATTTGTATATGCCGGTTGAGAGATTGAATTTAGAGTCTGTGATCGATATTTCGAAAGTGCCTGAGTTGCAAAAACCTCAAATGCAACAAGCCTATTTCAAGGTGCTCGGCGCTGCCTTGCGATATGAGGAGAAGGTGCTTTGAGTCAGCAAATCAACCTTTTTAACCCGATATTCCTGAAGCAGGAAAAATATTTTTCTGCGACTACTATGGCGCAAGCCTTGGGATTGATAGTGGTGGGGGTGTTATGTCTGGCTGGCTATCTGGGGTTTCAGTCTTATAAATTGCAAAAGCAAGGGGTTGAAACCAGTAATCAACTCGTTCTGGTCCAATCTCAGTTGGCGAAAGTAAATGCAGAATTTGGACCCAGGCAGAAAAATAAGGCATTGGAACAGAAACTGAGGGAAGCGGAAGCTGAGTTGCTGTCGTTGCAGCAAGTGTCGGATATTCTGGAAAAAGGGGAACTGGGGAATAAAAAAGGGTACTCGGAATATTTACGCGCGTTTTCTCGGCAAGTCATTAGTGGCTTGTGGTTGACTGGTTTCAGTATTTACGGCGCGGGAAATGAGATCGCTGTTCAAGGTCGCGTCCTTCAGCCCGCGCTGGTTCCTGCATATATTGCGCGATTGAAGCGTGAACAGGTCATGCAAGGGAAATCGTTTTCTGCGCTTGAAATGAGTGTGCCAATGGTTGATAAGGCGAATAAAGAGGATGCTGCCGGTGCAGCCAGGCAAGAACCTGCAGGATTTATCGAATTCAATTTGCGGTCTTCAGGGATCAAAGAAAATGAAGCCTTGGAAGGGGCAAAGCGTTTATGAAGCAGTATTGGAAAACGCTGGTAACTAAAATAGATTCGCTCAGCCTGCGTGAACGTGTAATGGTATTTATGATGGCCACTGTCGTTCTTGTTGCCGTGTTGAATGCGACTGTAATTGACCCCTTGTACGCCAAACAGAAGTTGCTTTCCTTTCAGGCTAATCAGTACCAGGCGCAGATGGCTGCCATTCAGACCGAGATCCAGCAAAAAATTCAAGCGCATCAATTCGACCCTGATATGGCTAACCAGATTCGCCTGAAAGAAGTAAAGCTAAAAGCTACGAAAATGAATACAGATTTAATGGAGATGCAGAAAGGCCTGGTTTCTCCAGATAAAATGGCCGCACTTCTAGAAGATATTTTAAAGCGTAATGGTAGTTTACATCTGGTCTCGCTAAAAACACTCCCTGGTTCAAATTTGAGTGAATCAAAAGCACGCGAAGAGCAATCGGATGTTGATGGAAATGCTGGTGGAGCAGCTCCTGTTGCCCAGAAAAATGAGCCAAAGAAACCCGTTGATTCACCAGTTTTCAAACATGGTGTGGAAATCGTCGTTCAAGGTGGCTATCTGGATTTGCTGAAATACATGACAGAACTGGAAGCAATGCCCTGGCAACTGTTTTGGGGTAAGGTAAATTTAAACGTAGAAGAATACCCCAGGGCAACTCTAACGCTCACTCTTTATACGCTGAGTCTGGATAAGAAATGGCTGAACATCTAACTATGCAGAGCATTCGGGTCGCTTTTTTTGGCGCACTGTTATTGTGCTTGTTGTCGTCGGTTTCGTTTGCTGAAAGTTTTGTGGATCCTACTCGCCCACCTGCTTCTCTTGGGGTGGTCGAATCCGGTGCAGTAACGTCTGAAGTGAAGGGGCCGGTTTTGCAGTCGGTATTGATTTCAAAAGGTAGAAAGATGGCCGTGATCAGCGGGCAAACAGTCAGACTGGGTGAAAAGTTTGGCGACGCGCGACTAGTCAGGATTACCGAGAGTGAAGTCGTGTTAAAGAGTGGCAAGGATGTGCAAACCTTGAAACTTTTACCGGAAATAGAAAAGCGCCTGGTTAATAGCCGGCATCGTGCCAAAGCGGTTGGTTCAAGGCAATGAAGGAAATGAATATAATGAGAAATGCTACATTGGCAGTCATGGCGCTTGGTTTGGCAGGGTGTGCTGCTCCCGGGCTAAAGAACGGGACCTATGACCAGATTAACGCTGAGATGAATAAAGCGCTTGAAACCAAAGCGGCACCAGCACAACCCGATGCGGTAGCAGCGGCTTTGTTGCCGCCGCTCAAGATTGAGATGCCTAGAACCGGCAAGCCGCTTGAACAGCGGTTTGATCTGGTATTTAATAACGCCCCGGCAAATCAGGTTTTCATGGGGATTGTTTCCGGCACACGTTATAGTATGTTGCTTCACCCCGAGGTATCAGGCTCCATATCAGCAAACCTGAAAGATGTGACCGTATTTGAAGCGCTTGATGCCATTCGTGAGATTTATGGTTACGATTACAAAGTAGATGGAACGCGTATTTTCATTCAACCGCTTACCATGCAAACCCGTGTATTTCAGGTGAATTATCTGACTGGAAGTCGTAAGGGAACATCTGATATCCGTGTAACGTCGGGTTCAGTGAGTGATTCATCCGGTGGCAGCGGCTCAAATCCATCCTCAGCAACGACCACGATCTCACCGGGAATTACTTCCCGCTCTCTGGACAGCAGCAAGATCAGCACCACTTCCAGCAGCGATTTCTGGGGGGAACTGAAAGCGTCACTGGATGCCATTGTGGGCAATAAAGAGGGCCGCAGCGTTGTGGTCAGTCCTCAATCCGGTGTGCTGGTTATCCGGGCAATGCCAGAAGAGTTAAAACAAGTGACTGCTTATCTGAAAGCCACCCAGCTGTCAGTGGATCGGCAGGTGATACTGGAAGCTAAAATTCTTGAAGTACAGTTGAATGACAGTTATCAGGCGGGTATTAACTGGGCTGCATTTAAAACTGGTCCTAACAGCAGGTTTTCTGCCGGAAACCTTTCGCAAGGTACGGTGCTGCAGACAAATGGTCCTTTGGCAACCGGAGTGTCAACGTTTGATCCTGTAACACGCACTTATACCAACCCACGTCTGGAATCTACTGTGGGGCAAGATATTGTCACTAACCCGGCATTACTGGGTGCAGGCTTGTTCGGATTGGCTTTCCAGACCAGTAATTTTGCCGCGTTACTCTCTTTCCTGGAAACACAGGGTAACGTGCATGTTTTGTCCAGTCCGCGTATAGCAACCCTGAATAATCAGAAAGCGGTTTTGAAAGTAGGTACAGACGAGTTTTTTGTAACCAATGTGAGTACCACATCGACAAGTGGCACTGGTGGAACAACAACATCACCCAGCGTAACGTTACAGCCTTTCTTTTCAGGTATTGCGCTTGATGTGACTCCGCAGATTGATCAAGACGGGAATATCATTCTCCATATTCATCCTTCAGTTAGCCAGGTTTCGACGATTGATAAACAGGTGAATCTGGGTAGTGCAGGTTCTATCAATCTTCCATTGGCTTCAAGTGCTGTGTCTGAAACAGATAGCATAGTGCGCGGAAGAGATGGGCAAATTGTTGCGATTGGTGGTTTAATGCGTCAGTCGACAAATTCAGATCGTTCGCAATTACCCGGTGTAGGAGACGTGCCTGTGGTGGGTGGATTGTTCAGAAATACCAACCAGGTTGTACAGAAACGTGAGTTGGTTATTTTGTTGAAGCCTACTGTCATTCAAGGTGAAAACGAGTGGACAGCAGACATGCTGGAAAGCCAGCGTCGTATCCAGAAACTGGACCCCAGGAGCAGGGAATTTAGGTAACTATGTATCAAAAGCATTTCGGCATACGTGAATTACCTTTTTCGATCACTCCGGATACCGCGTTTTTTTTCGCTGGATCCCATTGCCAGGAAGCGCTTAATACCCTTTTAATTGCCACAAAGAATGGTGAGGGGTTTATCAAGATTACCGGGGAAGTAGGCACCGGTAAAACCATGTTGTGTCGCAAATTTCTGGCAACACTGGATAAAAGCTTTGTCACAGCTTATATTCCCAATCCCTACCTCGAGCCGCGCACGCTGATGCTTGCGCTGGCCGACGAACTGGAAATTAAGCTCGAAAAAGACGTTGATCAACACCATCTTCTGAAATCAATTAATCATCAGTTATTAGCGCTTGCTCGGGAAGGAAAGCGCGTAGTGTTATGCCTGGATGAAGCGCAAGCAATGCCTTTGGAAAGCCTGGAAGCGTTGCGTTTATTAAGCAATCTGGAAACCGAGAAGCGCAAGTTGCTGCAGATAGTATTGTTCGGGCAGCCTGAACTGGATGAAAAGCTGCAATTGGATTCGCTGCGGCAGTTAGCGCAACGTATCACTTTTCATTATAAACTCAAACAGTTAACCAATGCTGAACTGGAGTTTTATGTTGCGCACAGATTGAGTGTGGCTGGATTTGCAGGAAGCAGGCTTTTTAGCCACGGAGCTTTGCAAAAACTATTTTCAGCAAGCAATGGAGTGCCCAGACTGGTAAATATATTGGCGCATAAGTCACTCATGCTCACATATGGAGAGGGAAAGTATCAGGTATTAAAACGTCATGTGAAAGGAGCCGCAGAAGATACGATAGCGGCAAACAAGAATTTTAGTCATTATTGGTGGTTGTTGCTGTTGGGGTCTATAGCAAGTGTCGCTGGCATTGGATGGGTCTATTTAAAATGAGTTTAATCAACCAAATGCTGCAAGATCTGGATAAACGTCACTCTGCGTATAGTGAAAATGATGCGTTTTCTTCCCAGATAAAGACTGTATCTTCAAGCAGCAAGCGGCAAGGTGTTGTGCTATTGGGCTCGGGGCTACTGATCATTGCGATAGCTGTAATGGTTTGGGTGTTTTTTCTCAAGCAAAAACCAGCTTTGATACCCAAAGCAGAACAAACCCGGTTAGTGACAGCGACTGACCAAAACCCGCAATCTGAAATGATGGGTAGCTTGAAGCAAACGCAGAGCCTGCATATAGATCGCATTTCAGCTCCGCGCGAAGTGCCTGTGGTTCAACAGGGAGTACCGAAAGCTCAGTCAGAAAAAGTGATTCCTTTGCAGCCCCCGGCAAAAAAAGTGGCTGAGTTGCACCTCCCGGCACCAGAAAAAGAATCGGTAAAAATGTCTGCGCCAGAAGAGCCGATCAAGCCACCCGTATTGCTGAACGAAAAAGAAATGCCAGCGCTTGCTGAGGCGCAAGTTGCTCAGCCAGCGGAAATCAAACAAAAAGCATTGCCTCCCCCCCCGCGTGGGCCAGTTGTGGTTAATAAACAAGTAAAGGAATTAACTTCTCAGCAGCGTGCAGAGAACGAATACCGTAAGGCGGTAACGTTGATTCAACAAGGCAGGGTAATAGAAGCAATGAGCGCACTGGATCAAACGCTTCAGGATAACCCAAACCATGCTTCTGCACGACAAACGTTGGTAGGGCTGTTGCTTGAAAAAAAACGGCAACCGGATGCAGAGCGCAGGTTGCAGGATGGGTTGAATATAGACCCAAACCAATCAGGCTTTGCAATGTTGCTGGCACGGTTGCAGGTGGAAAGAGGCGATGTACATGGTGGTACGGTCACATTGCTGAATTATTTACCTCAAGCAGCCGGAAGGGCGGATTATGTGGCTTTTCTGGCGGCCCTGCTGCAAAGGGAGGGTCGCAATAAAGAAGCGATTGAGCATTACATGCAAGCGGTTCATCTTTCTCCTCAATCTGGTGTTTGGTGGATGGGGCTGGGGATTTCGCTTCAGGCTGAAAACCGTATGAACGAGGCACAGGATGCATTTAATCGCGCAAAAGCATCGGGCAGTCTTTCACCTGAACTGATATCGTTTGTAGAGCAGAAACTGAAGCAGTTACAGCGTTAATAGCCTTAAAAACTATAAAGCCCTGGCGACAACCCACGCTGAGACTACGGCGGCGCCTTGGCTGCGCAGAATGCGGCTAAGTTCATTGATGGTAGTGCCAGTTGTCATTACGTCATCAATGATTGCAATATTGTTTCCTTGAATATGTTCTCCTGCGCAATCAAATGCCCCTTTGACATTGCTGTGCCTTTGTTTGATCGTCAGGGACGCTTGAGGAGCTGTTTCACGATTACGCGAGCAGAGATTGGTCGCGAGAGGTATATCCAGTTTTCTGGAAATGATACGTGCTATTTCCAATGATTGATTAAATCCTCGCTCTCGTTGACGTGCAGGATGCAGAGGCATGGGGATAATAAGATCCGGTTTGGGCTGAGAACTGGTCACGGTGATCAGGTAATCAGCAAGTAACTCAGATAAAGCAAGATTGCCCCCATACTTAAAGGCATGAATCAGGCTGTCCACAGGAAACTGGTATGTAAATGCCGCATGTGTATTATTGAATGCGGGCGTTTCTTTCAGGCAGCGCCCGCAGATGTCGCTATTAAAAGTAGGAATGGCACAAATGGGACAGCATGCGTGTGAATGGTGAGGTAAGTGGGTATGGCAGGCCGTGCACAGTCCGTTATTTTTCGTGCTGGAACCGCACAAAACGCAATTTTGTGGCATGATGTGCTGTACAAATTTTGCACAGTTGTTTAAAATTTTCAACATAAAATTTGACAACATGGCTGAGTAGTTTATGATTTCGGCCATTCTAGCGTGATATGCCTCATTTTTGAAAGTGTTTGGCATATCGTCCCATTCGTTTTTTCTAGAGATAAGACAGTGAAAGCAAGTAAATTAATCACTGCTGGCAATTCGCGTTCATCTGCCCAGATGTTCACAATCGCCAGTCTTGTGGCAACCATCATTCCTCCGTTGCTGATGATCTGGATAGCGGCATCGATATTTGTATATGCGTCAATTGCCCATCATCCTAACCCTAAAGTGGTGCATTACAACAAAATTGCGGGGTATCGGTTTTATAGCGTAGCGGGGGCGATGGTTGTATTGGGTCAGCCAATTTATGGGTTATTTGGCAATTGGCATGGGTTATTGGCAGTATGGCTGGTAATGGCTGTGGTGATAATTCCCTGGGGTATTTGGGACCTGATCAAGGCCCAGAAAGATGAATGGCAAGATATGGTGATAGAGGTTCCAGTAAATGAATGACATGGTTATGCAAGAAACAATTCCTTCGGCACAAGTGGCCAAATCGGATTCATGGACGGTTGACCGGGTAGCTGCATTGTTCGAGTTGCCTTTCAGTGATTTGATGTATCAGGCACAGGCAGTTCATCGCCAGAATTTTGATCCCAATGCTGTTCAGTTAAGCACGCTGCTATCAATTAAAACGGGGGGATGTTCTGAAGATTGCAGTTATTGCCCTCAATCAGCCCGCCATGAAGGTAGCGTTGAAAGTGAAGACTTGCTTAAACTGGAAGAGGTAGTGACAGCAGCCAAAGCAGCTAAAGATAATGGGGCAAGCCGTTTTTGCATGGGTGCAGCCTGGCGTGGTCCTAAACAGCGTGATCTGGACCCTGTGATCGAAATGGTGAAAGCGGTTAAAGCATTGGGACTGGAAACATGCGCCACACTTGGCATGCTACGTGACGGGCAGGCGGAGCAATTGGCAGAAGCCGGTCTGGATTATTACAACCATAATCTGGATACGGCACCGGAATTTTATGGTGAAATTATCACCACCCGTACTTATCAAGACCGTTTGGATACCTTGGGTAAGGTTCGCCAGGCAGGTATACATGTATGCTGCGGGGGTATTGTCGGTCTGGGCGAAAGCCGTGCCCAGCGCGCAGGGCTAATTGCGCAATTAGCGAATTTGGACCCGGCACCTGAATCAGTGCCGATCAATATGCTGGTGCAAGTGGAAGGCACCCCGGCACACGGAAATGAAGCGCTGGATCAGCTTGAATTTGTTCGCACCATTGCAATAGCACGTATCACCATGCCAAAAAGTTTTGTGCGTCTTTCTGCGGGTCGGGAAGAAATGTCAGAAGCCATTCAGACTTTGTGTTTTCTGGGGGGAGCCAATTCCATTTTTTATGGCGAAAAATTGCTGACTACTTCCAATCCTGGAGAGGACAAGGACAGAGCGTTGATGGATAAGCTGGGGATGCACCCGCTGTAGATAAAAGTGCTGCCTGAGCATGCCATTTTCTTATCTAAATGATGATCTGCAGGCTCTGGAAGAGCAGGGATTGTTACGTCGGCGTCGTATCGTTGAGAGTGCTCAAGGCGCGGTCATACGCGTAGATGGCAGGGACTATTTGTCATTTTGCAGTAATGATTATCTTGGGCTGGCAAATCATCCAGGGCTGATTGATGCGGCGTGCTCGGGCGCAGAGCAATATGGTGTGGGTTCCGGTGCGTCTCACCTGATCACAGGTCACAGCGATGCACATCACAAACTGGAGTTGGCGCTCGCCCGATTGACTGGCCTGCCTGAAGCGCTCCTCTTCTCCACAGGCTATATGGCGAATATGGGCGTTGTTTCGGCGCTGGTTGGCAGAAATGACAGGGTATTTGCCGACAAGCTCAACCATGCATCCCTCAATGATGCCGTGCTGGTTTCCCGCGCAACAATGCAGCGTTATTCCCATCTTGATCTGGTTCAACTGGAAAAGCAGTTGATTGCATCAAAAAACCGCCGCAAATTGGTGGTGACGGATGCGGTGTTCAGTATGGATGGCGATATCGCGCCAGTGCCGGAATTGCTGAAGTTGTGTGAGCGTTATGATGCCTGGCTGTTACTGGATGATGCCCATGGTTTTGGTGTATTGGGCAGGGAAGGTAAAGGCGTGCTGGAATACTTTGCCGTACAATCCCCTCGCATCATCTACATGGCAACATTGGGCAAGGCCGCGGGCGTGTTTGGCGCCTATGTGGCTGGAACACCGGAATTGATCCAGACGCTTATTCAGCGTGCGCGAACTTATATATATACAACAGCATTTCCGCCCATGCTGGCGAATGCTTTGTTAGCCAGTGTGCATCTGATTCAGCAAGAGGGCTGGCGCAGGCAAAGACTGCAGGATCTGGCGCGTTATCTGAAAGATCATCTCAAGCTGGAGCGCTGGAAGCTCATGCCCTCTATAACGCCAATCCAGCCGGTTGTGATTGGTCCCAATCAGGAAACACAGGCAGTCAGTGCGGCGCTGATGGAAAAGGGAATATTGGTTCCGGCAATTCGCCCTCCTACCGTACCGAAAGGGGAATCGCGGTTGCGGATTTCTTTTTCAGCGGCACATAGTCTGGAGGATGCATGTAAGCTGGTGGAAGCGCTCAATGAACTGGAAAAAGTGATTTAATTTTGTGATGCAAAAAAGAGGGGTTTATTTGGCTGGTTACCAAGCTGTGCAGATTGTACTTGCATGAAATTGCACATTGAAACGCACGGTGCCGGCAAAGAGCTGGTGCTGTTACACGGATGGGGGATGCACGGTGGCATCTGGGAAGGCGTGCAGGAGCAGCTGGCACAGCACTTCCGGTTACACGTTGTGGATTTGCCTGGTTATGGTGCCAGTTCAGCCTGTGAGCCCTATACGTTAACCCGGCTTGCAGAGATACTCGCGGTGAGTTTTCCTGGCACGGTCAATGTATGTGGCTGGTCGTTGGGAGGGCAAGTTGCACTGACATGGGCGCAACAATCACCAGCGCAAGTAGAACGCCTGGTATTGGTTGGCGCGACCCCCTGTTTTACCAAACGTGTAGGTTGGGAAAACAGGATTGACCCTGAAGTGTTCGATACTTTTGCACGCAATTTGCAACAGGATTACGAAGCAACCCTGAAACGATTTTTATCGCTGCAGGCGCGCGCAGGAGAAGACGCAAGGCAAGTCATGGCTCAGTTGCGCGCAAATCTGTTTACCCGGGGACGGCCAACTATAGAAGTGCTGCGCGCGGGGTTACGCATTTTGCAGGAAAGCGATCTGAGGGATGAAATCGGCTTGATTTCTCAACCTGCTCTCTTGATTCATGGTGAGTACGATACGCTTGCCCCTGTTGCCGCCGCGTACTGGCTAACAGATCACCTGCAGCACGCGAGCCTGGAAGTAGTGCCGGGAAGCGCGCATGCGCCTTTTCTGTCACATCGACAGGATTTTATAAAATTATTGGTGGGTTTTCTGCGTGGCTGAAAATTTTCAGGTTGATAAAAAAGGCGTCAGGCAGTCTTTTGATCGTGCGGCTAAATCCTATGACGCTGCTGCAGCATTGCAGCGCGAAATTAACAATCGCATGATGGAACGTTTGCAGTATATCAAGCTTGACCCCAAAACAATTCTGGATTTAGGTTCGGGGACTGGGTACGGCACGCGCGCGCTCCGGGCGCAATATTCCAGGGCGCATATTGTCGCGCTGGATTTGGCTTTTGGTATGTTGATGTCGGCCAGAGTGCAGACGTCCTGGTGGAAGCGTCATTTGCCAGTGCTGCAATCCAGACTGGACAATTATGTATGTGGCGATGCGGATCGATTGCCACTCAAGACCTCCAGTGTCGATATGATTTGGTCTAACGTTACGTTGCAATGGTGTAATGATCTCAACGTGACGTTTGCAGAGTTGTATCGTGTTTTGGCCCCGGAAGGGCTGCTGATGTTTAGCACTTTTGGCCCTGATACCCTTAAAGAACTGCGTCAGGCTTTCAGTGGACTGGACGGTCATACCCATGTCAACCGCTTTACAGATATGCACGATATCGGCGATGTAATGGTGCATGCAGGTTTTTCGGCGCCGGTCATGGATATGGAATACATCACCTTGACGTATTCGGATTTGATGAGCTTGCTGAAGGAAATCAAGGCGATGGGTGCGCACAATGTCACGATGGGCAGGCGTCATGGCATGATGGGTAAATCTGAATGGGCGCAGTTGCAAAGCCTCTATGAACAGTTTCGCCGAGAAGGTCGATTGCCAGCAACGTTTGAGGTGGTCTATGGCCATGCCTGGGTCAATCAAAAAAATCTGAGAACCTCAGATGGCAGCCAGATTATACAGATGCCTGTCCAGCGTAAAAAAGGCGCGCTGTAATCCAGATGAAAAAAAGCTATTTTGTTACCGGTACGGATACCGGTGTCGGCAAAACGTTGATCACCAGTGCGCTACTTCATATATTGGCCCATCAAGGGAAAAAAGTGGTGGGGATGAAACCGATTGCTGCAGGTTGCGAACCTGCGCAGGCAGGTATGCGTTGCGGTGATGTGGAAATGCTTCAGGCTCATAGTAATGTCGCTGCGCCATTGAATCTGGTTAATCCCTATTCGTTCCTTCCCCCTGTTGCTCCTCACATTGCGGCTGCCCACGCAAATGTAGAAATTGACCTTGCCTTGATTGTCTCTCGTTATCAGGCGTTGAAAGAAATGGCAGAAGTGGTCATGGTAGAAGGCGTGGGAGGATTTGTTGTGCCGTTAACTGTCAGCGAGACGACTGCTGATCTTGCCGTAATGCTTAACTTGCCTGTGATTCTGGTGGTGGGTATGCGGCTGGGGTGTATAAATCATGCATTGTTGACTGTGCAGGCAATTCGTCAGGCGGGGCTGGAACTGGTGGTATGGGTGGCCAATCAGGTAGAACCGGATATGCAATTTGTTGATGAAAATATACGTGCAATAGAAACCAGAATCGGTGCACCGTTAATTGGCGTGTGTCCTTATCAAGATCAAGTGAGTCCTCTCGCGGCAAGTAAATATTTAGATATTAAGAGCTTTATATAGTTAATATTGTGCAAATCTGCATATATTTCAATTTTTATTCCCTATGCTATTAAAATTAAAAAGAAATATTGTTTGCGAGGAGAAGGTTCATTAAATGGTAATATAATTATCAGTTAATAGAATGCTATTATAAAACAATATGTTGTGATTATATTTTGCTTGTCATGCGGCTGTCGTATGTGTTAACTTTGCATTCAATTGTATGAGTGAGCAAAGTGACATATTTAAATATAAAAATATGCACTTCTTTTACCCCGTTAGTGATTGCATGGATTGATTTTTAATCTGCCTGCTGGGGACAAAATGTTAGCTGGTTATTTACCAGCTTCAAATCGGGGACTGGTAACGGCATGGAATGCAGCAGCATCACCTTGTTGGCTGAACGCAGTTTAACCAAAAGACTGAATTTCTCTATTAATTCGGCTTTCCGAATTGCATCCATTATTTTTTTCTTCATCCCGAATACTTCAATCGCTCAATATTCTGACTTTTTTCGTTGGTTGCACACGCAATCAGGTAGAAATGGGGCATATTTTTGCCATTATTTTTTTAATTCATTTTACGGAACCCGGTTTAAGGGAGGCAGCGCTTATCGCTTTGATTGAATCGCCTTATGGCGACAAAATTGGAAGGGGTCGGCAGTAAGTGTTGCATCTTGAAATTGTATGGCTAATATGAAAAAGTGAAAACAGAAGTGTGGTAACAGTTCAGATTCAGGCAAGACCTCAGTTGGGAAATGGTATGTTTTAAAACATCAAAGTTAATCTAAAGAGGGGGAATATGGAATGATGGCAAAGCTGATAAGAAATACAGGGGGGGGCGCCGCACTATTTTTGTATTCTATGCTGGCGCGTGCAGAATACGCTATCAACCTCCAGCAGCCAGAATCACCCATCGCTTATCAGATATTCCACCTGCACACACTGATTCTCTGGGTGTGTGTGGGAATTTTTGTCGTAGTGTTTGGTGCCATGTTTTACTCTATTTTCAAGCATCGAAAGTCAGTTGGTCACAAAGCAGCGCACTTCCACGAAAACACCACAGTAGAAATCATCTGGACAATCGTCCCTTTTTTTATCCTGATGGGAATGGCCTTCCCGGCAACGCAAACCGTATTGGCCATGCGCGATACTTCTGTCCCGGATATGACGGTAAAGGTCACAGGCTACCAATGGAAGTGGGAATATGACTACCAGAAAGAAGGCATAAAGTTCATTAGTAGTTTGGCTACACCAAAAGACCAAATTGATAACAAGGCCGAAAAGGGCGAGCATTATCTGTTAGAGGTTGATAATCCAATGGTCGTTCCTACTGGCAAGAAGATTCGTGTATTGCTGGCTGCAAACGACGTGATTCATGCCTGGTGGGTGCCCGCATTTGGAGTAAAGCAGGATGCCATCCCCGGATTTATCAAAGACACCTGGTTTAAAGTGGATAAACCCGGAACCTATCGAGGACAGTGTGCAGAGCTGTGTGGTAAGGATCATGGTTTTATGCCTATTGTCGTAGAGGCAAAAGAACCAGCCGAATACGCTAAATGGGTGGCCGACCAACAGGCAAAAGTTGCGGCAGCTGCGCAAAACGCTGATAAGGTATTTACCCTCGCAGAACTGAAGGGGATGGGTGAAAAAGTATATGCCACCAATTGTGTGGCATGTCATCAAGCGAATGGCCAAGGAATACCCAATGTCTTCAAAGCCCTGGATGGCTCTGCTACTGTGAAAGGTCCAAAACAAGGGCATGCAGAGGTTGTCCTGAATGGACGTACGGGTACAGCCATGCAGGCATTTGGCAAACAGCTTTCTGATACAGACATCGCAGCGGTTGTCACCTATGAGCGTAATTCCTGGAGCAACAATACAGGCGACGCAATTCAACCAAGCGAAGTTAAAGCTTTAAGAAAATAACAGGAGGAGGGGATATGGAAGCAGCACACGAGCATGGTCATGATCACCATCCTAGCGGCATTATGCGCTGGGTAACCACCACCAATCACAAAGATATCGGCACGCTTTATTTATGGTTCAGCTTCTTCATGTTTCTTTTTGCCGGGTCGCTGGCCATGATGATTCGTGCAGAATTATTTCAGCCAGGGTTGCAGTTATTCCAGCCGCAAGTATTTAACCAGTTAACCACCATGCACGGTTTGATCATGGTATTCGGTGCAATCATGCCGGCCTTTGTGGGATTTGCTAACTGGCAGGTGCCACTGATGATAGGCGCGCCGGATATGGCTTTCCCCCGTATGAATAACTGGAGTTTCTGGTTGCTGCCTGTAGCAGGTATTTTGCTGCTTTCGTCATTCTTTATGCCAGGTGGAGCGGCAGCAGGGGGGTGGACGATGTATCCGCCGCTGTTCATTCAGGGAGGTATCTCCTATGATATGACGATCCTGGCTGTGCACATTCTGGGTATATCCTCCATCATGGGTTCCATCAACATCATTACCACGATTCTGAACATGCGCGCACCCGGCATGACCATGATGAAAATGCCACTGTTTGTATGGACCTGGTTTATCACGGCATATTTGTTGATAGCAGTTATGCCGGTTCTGGCGGGTGCTGTGACCATGTTGCTGACTGATCGCCATTTTGACACCCATTTCTTCAGTGCAGCGGGTGGCGGTGATCCAGTCATGTTCCAACATGTTTTCTGGTTCTTCGGTCATCCCGAAGTGTATATCATGATATTGCCAGCGTTTGGCATCATCTCTCAGATTATCCCGACTTTCGCTCGCAAGCCATTGTTTGGTTATGCCTCAATGGTGTACGCAACTGCTTCCATCGCAATACTGTCTTTCGTTGTATGGGCGCATCACATGTATTCCGTAGGTTTGCCAACGCCAGCACAGTTGTTCTTCATGTATGCAACCATGCTGATTTCAGTTCCTACAGGGGTGAAAGTATTTAACTGGATCGCTACCATGTGGCGGGGTTCCATGACATTTGAAACCCCTATGCTGTTCGCTATCGGATTTGTCTGCCTGTTCACCCTGGGGGGGTTCAGTGGATTGGTGCTGGCCATCACGCCGGTGGATATCCAGTTGCAGGATACTTATTATGTGGTGGCGCACTTCCACTACGTTCTGGTATCCGGGTCACTGTTCTCGATTTTTGCCGGCGTGTATTACTGGCTTCCAAAGTGGACAGGGCACATGTATGACGAAACTCTGGGTAAATGGCACTTCTGGCTGTCAGTCATCGGCTTCAATATTACATTTTTTCCGCAGCACTTCCTGGGTTTGGCTGGCATGCCACGCAGAATTCCAGACTATGCGCTGCAGTTTGCGAACTTCAACATGATTTCAAGTATTGGTGGTTTCATGTTTGGTGCAACACAACTGCTGTTCCTGTATGTGGTGATCAAATGTATACGAGGCGGTGTGAAAGCTGCGGATAAACCATGGGAAGGAGCCGATTCTCTGGAGTGGACAGTTCCTTCTCCAGCGCCATACCACACTTTTGAAACAGCGCCCGTCGTTAAGTAATTTCCATCATTAAGGCAGGGGTACTTATCTCTGCCTTACAAGGGGAAAATAAAGTATGGATGAGGAATCAGGTAAACAGTCCAAAAAATATGTAACCGCATTCATTTTGGCGGGTATTGCAGTATTTCTATTCGCCTGGACTTTTATCAGTCAGTGGAAATAGCATGAGTCTTGAATCCACAAATAAGGCGGTTTTAAAAAAACTGATGGTGGTTACCTTGAGCATGTTTGGATTTGCCTATGCTTTGGTACCTATGTACAACGTTGCGTGTAATCAGGGCTGGTTTATTCAAGAACGCATAGATGCATCGGAAATTAATACGCAGGAAGATACTTCGCGCTGGGTTACGGTAGAGTTTTTAGCCAATGTGAATGAAAAAATGCCCTGGAAATTCGAGCCTCAACAAAAGAGCATCAGAATCCATCCAGGTGCTTTAACGCACATAGTGTATGACGTAGCTAATACAACAAACCGGCAGATAGTGGGGCAGGCAGTACCAAGTTACGGGCCAGCACTTGCAGGAAAGTATTTTAAAAAAATTCAGTGTTTTTGTTTTTCGCAGCAAACGATGAAACCGGGGGAGTTCAGAGCGATGCCGGTGGTTTTTGTAGTAGAACCTGCTCTGCCTAAAGATGTAAATACAATAACGCTTTCCTATACCTTTTTTGAGTTGGAAAAAGAAACTAAGCCGGCAGGAAAAGATGTGTAAGGCTTGCTGAGGAAAGAGATGGAGAAGGAAACAGAAAAATCTGAAGAACTTTCGGCCATGCGGGCAATGAAAGCCGTGTTCTGGAGTTTTTTTGGCGTGCGACGAGGTAAGGATTATCAAGCAGATGTCACACAACTTACACCGGCTCAGTTGATTATTGCCGGCATTGTAAGTGCTGTTTTGTTTGTTACCGCCATATTGATACTGGTTTATTTTGTCACGCGATAACAAGATTTTAAATATTAAGTTTCTCAGAGAATTATCTAAAGCAATCAACATCCTAAATGGAGGTGAAACATGAGTGAAAGTCACGATAGGTACTATTTGGCACCACCCTCATACTGGCCAATTGTCGGCTCGGCCGCTCTTTTTCTGATGGCGGTTGGTTTTGTGATGACCCTGAATCACAGAGGGGGGGGTGGCGCAATTCTGACATCCGGATTCGTGGTTTTTGCAATAATGTTGTTTGGCTGGTTTGGCACAGTCATAAGGGAAAGTGAGGGAGGCTTGTTTAACAAGCAAGTTGATAAATCATTTCGTATGGGAATGAGCTGGTTTATTTTTTCCGAAGTCATGTTTTTTGCTGCCTTCTTCGGTGCGCTTTTCTACGCGCGGGTATTATCTGTGCCATGGCTGGGAACAGGCGACACCATGCGAGAATTATGGCCAGCTTTCCAGGCAACATGGCCAACCAGCGGTCCTGCAGGCAAACCATTCACACCGATGGGCGCCTGGGGTATACCAGCAATTAATACATTGCTGTTGCTCACCTCCGGCGCAACTGTGACATGGGCGCACTGGGGATTGCTTAAAAACAAGCGTTCTCAGCTGATTCTTGGGTTGTTTCTCACCATTGCCTTGGGTGCGACATTTATAACCTTGCAAGCGGTTGAATATCATCATGCCTACACTGAACTTGGTTTGACCATGGGTGCAGGGGTTTATGGTGCAACATTTTTTATTCTGACAGGGTTTCACGGCTTCCATGTCACCATGGGAACCATCATGTTGATCGTGATTATGTTACGTTCAATGAAAGGTCATTTTAAACCAGACCACCATTTCGGATTTGAAGCGGTAGCCTGGTACTGGCACTTTGTGGATGTGGTCTGGTTACTCTTGTTTGTATTTGTTTACTGGCTATAAAACTGTAGCAGGAAAGAAAGTTTCGAGGGGCATGTAAGCGACTTTATATGCCTTTCCCGGGAATAACACCAAAATAGTAACCAAGCATTAACAAAATAAATAATAAAAGGGACAGGGAAATACGGAATGTGAGTGCTTTGGCAGTTCGCTCACCTTTTCCCTGATCTTTATAAAGAAAAGTTAAGGCACTAAACAGGCTGCCGATGATCAAGATGAGCATCAAGATGATCACAGTTTTGATAAGCATATGAATCCTCCAGTTTTATTTTGTGGAATTATGCGACCAGGTGCCGAATTATGCAAATAAGTGACTATCGTTTCCGCCCGAAATGGGTCCCGACGATTGCGACCCTGATAGTGCTTCCGATATTGATTAATCTGGGGATGTGGCAAGCGGGGAAAGCGGAAAAAAAGCAGGCATTGCAGGCAATGTATGACCAGCGGGGCAAAGGTCCGACAATTCAAATTGGCTCGCAGCCTTTGGACCCTGACACAATGCGCTACAGCAAGGTCATAGCACGGGGAAGTTATGAACCAGCCTATCAGATATTACTGGATAACCAGATTTATCAGGGTAGAGCGGGGTATCAGGTAATAACCCCATTGCGTATCGAAGGCAGCGGCATGCATATTTTGGTATACCGGGGTTGGGTGCCGACAGGAAATGACAGGCGTGATCTGCCAGAGATCAAAACGCCAAAGGGTACTGTTGAAATCACAGGCTATGCGCATATCCCTTCCAATAAGTTTTTTGAATTGGGGCAACCAGAAAAATCGATGACTGAATGGCAGAAAGTTTGGCAAAATCTGGATATGGGGCGATACGAAAAGTCTGTTCCGTTTGCTGTGCAGCCCCTGGCAATTTTGATGGAAACATCCAAACCAGAAAGTGGCTATGTACAAGATTGGCCAAGACCAGATGCCCGTATAGGTGTGAATCGTGGCTACGCCATACAATGGTATGCCATGTCAGTCGCGTTGGTAGTCATTTATCTGGTGACGAATATCAAAAAAATGTCACAAGAGGAAAAAAATGAAACAGCAAACTGACAGTGTGAATGTGAAATCAAACAGACGTACTCTGATTTTCGTGATGGCTATATTTGCCTTGCCGGTAATAGCATCCATGTTGCTATATTTAACAGGGTGGAAACCCTCTGCCACAGTTAATTACGGACAGTTGATACAGCCAGCACGCCAGATTGGGGATGAAACACTCACAACACTGGATGGAAAATCTGTTCAGTTAAAAGCGTTACATGGGAAATGGACGATGGTTTATTTTGGTTCTTCTTCCTGCTCAGAAGCTTGCATGAAAAATCTGTATTACATGCGCCAGGTGCATGCCGCACAAGGCAAAGAAGTGGACCGCTTACAACGCGTATTCATAGTTACGGATACCCAGGCAACAACAACGTTAAAAAGCAAGTTGGTTGAGTACCCGGACATGTTTGTATGGAAAGCAGAGAATACTGTCATGGCAGACTTGGCCAAGCGATTTGAATTCAAATCCGAACAATTAGCAGAAAATCATGGCATCTATTTAGTGGATCCTCAAGGCAACCTGATGATGCACTACGCACCGGGTTCTGACCCCGCAGGCATGCGCAAGGACATGGTGCGTTTGTTGAAATACTCATAGCACTGATGGGTTTGATTGATTTATCGAAACGGTAAAATATTAATACGGCAGATAAGGGGAAGAACATGAATATGAGCACTACATTGGTTTTGCAACAAACCGCTTGCAGCTGCCGAAGCTTTTATTTGCTGTGCAAGCCCAGAGTTACTTCCCTGATCGTTTTTACAGCTGTGATAGGCATGTTTCTGGCATCGCCTGGCATGGTGTCGTTACCTTTATTACTGGCAGCAACGCTGGGTATTGCCATGGTGTCCGGTGCTGCTGCGGCATTTAATTGCCTGATCGAACAAAAGATTGATGCGAGAATGGCGCGTACCCGCGCCCGCCCGTTGCCAACCGGTCAGGTGACATCCTCTCAGACCGCATTATTTGCTTCCATTCTGGGGTTAATGGGGCTGAGCATGCTATACCTGCTCGTCAATCCCTTGACTATGTGGTTAACGCTGGCCACTTTTTTCGGGTATGCAGTGATTTACACGATTTTTCTGAAGCCCTCAACACCACTGAATATCGTCATTGGTGGAGCGTCGGGCGCGATGCCCCCGATATTGGGGTGGGCTGCGGTCACAAACTCAGTGCCTGCTGAATCCCTTCTGCTCTTCCTGATCATCTTTGCCTGGACTCCTCCGCATTTCTGGGCGTTAGCCCTGTACCGCAGAAAAGAATACGCAAAATCTGGACTGCCTATGTTGCCCGTCACGCATGGAGAGGAATTTACCCGATTACATATTCTGCTTTACACTATTATCCTGATAGCAGTGACGATGATGCCGTTCAGCGTGGGCATGAGTGGAGAGGTCTACCTCATAGGCGCCGCAGTGCTGGATGCAGGGTTTCTTTATTACGCAGTCAAACTTTATCGCGAGTACAGCGATCAGCTGGCGCAAAAAACATTTCGATTCTCAATCATCTATCTGACGGCATTGTTTGCAGTGTTGCTGGCAGATCATTTTCTCCAGATGGCATAATCTTGACCATGTATAAAAAGTTAGTGCTTATTACAGCTTTGCTTGCGCTTTGCGTAGTCGTGCTGGGCGCTTACGTCCGTCTGTCAGACGCGGGATTGGGCTGCCCTGACTGGCCTGGTTGCTATGGCAAAATTTCACCGCATCATGCTGCAGAAGACATTGCTCAAGCGCAAGAAGTTCAGCCGGGTGGACCGGTTTCCTCACATAAAGCCTGGAAAGAAATGGTACATCGGTACTTTGCTGGCACGTTGGGATTATTGATTGGCTTAATCGCATTGATGGCCTGGCTGAAACGCAAAGAGCTGGATCAGTCTCCGGTTCTGCCTACACTGTTAGTGGGTTTGGTCGTGTTTCAGGCGCTACTGGGAATGTGGACGGTAACGGAAAGGCTCAAGCCATTTATTGTAACCAGTCACCTCCTGGGAGGGCTGGCTACGTTAGCATTGCTCGTCTGGCTGGTGCTGAAGCAGCAAAAAGATAACCGCTATGCAAGGCAGAGCAAAGTTTACAAGCTAAAAATTTGGGGGTTGATTGGTCTGCTGCTGGTATCTTTGCAAATTATATTAGGTGGGTGGGTAAGCACTAACTATGCAGCTTTAGCCTGTTCAGGATTTCCTCAATGCAATGGGCTTTGGTGGCCGGATATGGATTATTCCCATGCATTCAGGGTTGTCAGGGAGCTGGGGATGACAGCAGACGGAGACTTTCTTTCCCGTGAGGGTCTGGTGGCAATTCACTGGACTCACCGATTGGGTGCGTATGTTGTATTTTTATATCTGCTCTGGTTCGGATTGAAATTGTTAAAAATGCCTTCAATGCGGGGTATTGCACAGGTAATGCTGCTGTTATTGTTTGTACAGGTTGGCTTGGGAATTACCAACGTATTAATGAGCTTGCCCTTGCCAGTGGCAGTAAGTCATAATTTGGGTGCGGCACTTTTGCTGATAGTCATGGTGAATATGAATTTTCGCCTAAATAAAGCAACCTAATCCAGTTTTAATAATGCGATTGCACTTTCAAAGGTCAAACGTATTCCCTGAAATTCAAGCTATCTGACAACTTTAATTAAGATATTCAGACCAAAAAGTTATATAATCGGGTAAAAATCAAATTCAATATTTGGGGTTTTACCATGATTCTGTCACGCACAAGCCAGTACGCCGTTCAGGCGCTCATTTATATCGCAACGCAACCAAAGAACGAACCTGTCCTGAACCGTGATATCGCGGATCATCTCCATGTCCCTCCTGCTTACCTTGCCAAGATCATGCAAAGTCTTTGTAAAGGCAATTTGTTGTACTCATTCCGGGGACGATTAGGCGGTTTTTGCTTGAGAGAAGAAATGGAAAAAACCGATCTCATGCATATTTTAACATTAACTGAAGGTATCGGATTTACTCAGGATTGTTTGTTAGGACTGAAAGTTTGCAAAGACGAAACCGCATGTCCCATGCACTTCAAATGGAAGCCGATCAAGGAAAAGATAGTTGCCCTGTTAAAAGAGCAAACGCTGGAAAAACTTGCAAAAGCGGTACAGAGCGGCAAATACAGACTAGCGGATTTACCCGGCGCAGCAATCAGCCAGGAATGATCTATCATTAGTGATGAAGCAGGTGTGCTTAAAAAGGAGAGATGCTTGACGCGGAGCAATATCTCAATACGCAACTGGTTGATTGGATTGTTAACAATCATTCTGTTAACCGCTTGCGGAGAAAAGCAGAGCGCAGAATTCAAATCAACAGATATAACGGGCGCCGATTTTGGTCAGGATTTTCATCTAACCGATCATAATGGTCAGCCACGAAAACTCGCTGATTTTCGTGGCAAAGTGGTGATGATGTTTTTTGGCTATACACACTGTCCGGATGTTTGTCCGACAACACTGACAGAAATGGCCTTGTTGATTAAACAGCTTGGGAAGGTTGGCGATCAAGTGCAAGTGCTTTTTGTGACGGTAGATCCCTCGCGCGATACACCAGCATTGCTGGCGCAGTATATGCCCGCATTTAATCCCGGTTTTTTAGGATTGTACGGCGATGAAGCAACCACTGCAAAAGTAGCCAAAGATTTTCATATTTTCTATCAGAAGCAACCCGGTTCTGATGGTAAGCAATACACGATAGACCATTCTGCTGGGACGTATGTTTTTGATAAAAATGGACGCTTACGTCTTTTTATGCGTTACGGACAAAATTTGAATGATATGGAACATGATGTAAAAATTCTTTTATCTAATTGAATTATATATTGTAATGGCTATTAGAATATTCTGATAGTTGAAAAAACTGATTGCGGGAGACCCGGCACTCAGTATATTATCCCGGGTTGACTGAATCTGTAACGTCAGTAGGGTAGAGTTTTAGAACTTAGGAGAAAATCATGTCGGCGGTAGGGATGACCAACACCGAGCAATATAATTATGATATTGTGAAGAAATTTGCAATCATGACCCTGGTTTGGGGTGTGGTTGGGATGAGTGTGGGTGTGTATATAGCTTCAGAACTGGCGTTTCCGTTTCTGAACTTTGATAGCGCATACTTCAGTTTTGGCCGGTTCCGTCCGGTGCACACCAGTGCTGTGATTTTTGGTTTTGGCGGTAGCGCGCTTTTTGCTACTTCCTACTACGTCGTACAGCGAACCTGTCAGACTCGCTTATTCAGCGATGGCCTGGCAAGTTTTACATTCTGGGGCTGGCAGGCAATTATCGCCTTGGCAGGTATCAGTTATGTAATGGGTTACTCCCAAGGGCGTGAATACGCTGAAATGGAGTGGCCGATCGACTTGCTGATTGAGGTGGTTTGGGTTGCTTACCTGATTCTGTTTGTTGGCACCATCATGCGCCGCAAACAACCTCATATCTATGTAGCCAACTGGTTCTACCTTGCCTTTATTCTGGCAACCGCGCTGCTGCATACATTTAACAACCTTGCCGTGCCAGTTGGTCTTTTCAGCATGAAGTCCTATAGCCTGTTCTCAGGCGTGCAGGATGCAATGACTCAATGGTGGTATGGACACAATGCTGTTGGCTTCTTTCTGACTGCAGCGTTTCTGGGAATGATGTATTACTTCGTACCGAAGCAGGCTGGTCGTCCGATATATTCCTATCGTCTGTCGATTGTTCACTTCTGGGCTCTGGGCTTCCTTTATATGTGGGTTGGTGCTCATCACCTGCATTGGACTGCATTACCTGACTGGACCTCCACGTTGGCTGCAACATTCTCAGTGATGCTGCTGTTGCCTTCATGGGGCGGTATGATCAACGGTATCATGACATTATCCGGTGCCTGGGATAAGCTGCGTACCGATCCAATCATGCGTTTCCTGATTGTGGCATTGTCCTTCTACGGAATGTCTACTTTTGAAGGTCCGATGATGGCCCTGAAAGATGTAAATGCGCTGTCACACTACACTGACTGGACTGTTGGTCACGTACATTCTGGCGCGCTGGGCTGGGTTGCCATGATTACATTTGGCTCCATGTATCACATGATCCCTAAATTGTGGGATACCAAGATGTATAGCATCAAGTTGATTTCCATCCATTTCTGGCTGGCTACTATCGGCGTCTTGCTTTATATCACCGCAATGTGGATTTCCGGGATCATGCAGGGTTTGATGTGGCGCGCGTTCGACGACTTTGGCAATTTGCAATATTCCTTTGCTGAGTCCGTTGCCGCAATGCACCCATTCTATGCAATGCGTGCTCTAGGTGGTGCGTTCTTCCTGACTGGTATGGTATTGATGGCTTTTAATTGCTACATGACAATACGCCAAGGAAAGCGTGAAACCGAAGCGCTTGAGACAAAGCTGGCCGCTAAAATGGCAAAAGCTGGCGCTTAAGTAATTATCAAGTTACCCAGTCGATAGGGTTGGGTAACTGTTTGAAGGTTAGTGCAGAACGTAACGGATGATTGATACGAAATAATTACATGTTTCGTATTCAAGCTTCTGACAAGTGATGTGAGAGGACATATGTTTAACTTTAAACACGAATGGATTGAAACAAATATTGGACTGATGCTGGTGTTAACCATGCTTGCAATCAGTATTGG
>JAYVLG010000143.1:0-4070 GCA_043759595.1 Sulfurirhabdus sp.
TCTCCAAATGCTGAAGCGCTATACTCATTTGCGGGCTGAGGATTTGGCGAAAAAACTTGGCTAACCAAATATTTCGTTTGACGAGTGATAATGAGCACGCAAATTGTCCATGTTTACTGGATACGACTGTTGGGCTCACCCAGTTTAGTCCAATAGCACATTTCTGCCGGTCGGTGATGGTCTCAAATCGACCGTTTCGGTTAGTAGGGTGGTCCCATCTAACGTCGAGTTCACGGCCATTGCTGACTGTCACCACATCCTGATACACGACACTCGGCAGTGTCGGCTTTCGACAATATTGAACTGGCGCTTTCGACCCATAAGCGACATTCGTCGTTTGCCCATGAAGGTCTGTTTAGCTAACGAGAGCAGCCAGCCAGCGAGAAATCAAGCGATACGATAATTTCCTGCACGTTGATAATTAGGGAGGCAGCACGCAGTCTAAATATTATTTTTGTTTTCCGTAACTTATTGATTTGGTGTTTTTCATTAAGTATGCCTTTCCCTCCTCGGTAACGCTAATTACGAAAGGGCTATCAAGTCGGGATTCAGGAAAGAAACGAACATACTCTGGCGGCATACTATCCATAAGTTCATCGAACAGAGCGGTATTGGCTGGAGTCACCGAGCCATAAATACCAATTATAAAATTCAATTGCGATTTTCGGTGTTGCGGATCATCAAAGTAAAGCCCGCCATTTGTCCTATCAACAATTAACTTCCTCGCCCCTAATTCCGTTTGATAGCTGCTGAGAAGTTCCAAAAATCGCTCTTGCGGTGGTGATAGCGATAGTTTATTGTTCTCGATAGAGGAAGCTTTTTTGGTAGGCTCAACCTTAGGAATTAATCTATCAATTAACATTAGAGCTAAAGCTCGTTTACAATCTATATTTTTGCTAATGAGTGTAGCGGTATCCTTTTGCAACACTCCCTCTGATACAGTCTGTTTATATCCTGCGGCTCCCGTGACCCCGAGATTGACAATTTTCGAGATCAGCCCTTTTAACTCTGCGTTTCCTTTGCCAGAAAGCATGAGTTCTTCAGATTTGCCTTTTAAAGGGGCGGTTTGACACATGTGATCAGCAAAGGTGCCTATTTCTTTTAGTGCTTTGGTTGAATCCTGTGCAAGCACGTGTGTAGCAGCTACCATCAGCACGAGAAAAAGACCTGACAACTTCGCTATATGCTTCATTAATTTTCCTTATGGTTTCACGTGTAGTTTGTGCCCATTAATGTATGAAAAAGCTGACATTCGATTCCAGCCACTGCATTATGTATTATGCTCCCAACTTTGCCCAATTTTGGGTTTGATCTTAAAGGCTATCTGGCGCGGGTGTGTCTGCCAGACAACCAGAACTGGGTGGCCGTTTTCACTGCATACCAGACTTTGCTTGGTAATCAATGAAAGTCGCTTCCTGGCACAGCGCAGTCCATGGTGAAGGCCTCAGATCGACCCAAAGCTGACGTTAATCTTCGTAGCGCATCACTTTCCCCTGCGAATCAGGAGTGGCGCATGGTCGTTGCAAGCTTAGTGGAGCTGCTTGTGAGCATCAGCAAGCTTCGTCATGCCTCATCGGACGATGTAGCTGAAGTTGATGTAGATTTCGCTTCTGGTTCAATAGGAGGCTCTACGATGCCTGCAATAACAGGCGAGACCAGATAAGTTGCGGTCGCTGCAACGACCACCGGTGGAATAGTCGTGGATGCATTGGCCGAAGTCATTTTCCATACTGAGAGCCACTTGTCTAGGATCGTTACACACAGGCATTCGTCATTGCCATAGTCTTGCCTAGCGCCTTGCTGGGCCACGCCGGCGACCCGGTAATGCTCGTCGACAAAAGGGCCGCCGCTGTTGCCTTGTCGGATACTGCCCGCGCCCGCAATATCGAACCGCTCTAACCCAAAACGTGGGTAGCGATTCAGGACTTTCTCATCCAAAAAGTTCGCTCGCCTTCCCGCCGAATGATATGGGAAGCCAATTAAAACGCCCTTCGCACGAATCTGAATCGGTTGATCCAGCCCGATGAAATAGTGGTGCGATGGTGGCTCAGCAAGGTCAAATTGAATGACCGCAAGGTCGTGATTAGCATCCCGATGCACAACCTTGGCTGGCCACGATTCTCCCGTCGCGGGGTTGCTTATAGTCAATACGGCGCTAACCACGTCGATGGACTGGAAGTCCGTTTCTACATGAACAGGCTTGCCTTGGACTTGGACTTCGGCCGAAAAACTCAGCACGTGGTTGCAGGTAATTAGGCCTACATCTTTATATGCGAATGCCGTGCCTTGGCCGCCGACCACCTCCAAAGTTTTGAGACTACCAGGCATCTTGTAATCGCCCATCCATTCGATAACGAACACCGCGTCTTCGGCATCCGCCTGATTGCGCACGATTGCATCAACCGGAAGACCGGAACACTTGAAGGGGCCTTTTCTCTTTTTACTCTCACATAGCGCGTTGTACCGTTTCGCCAGTCGTATGTAAAGCAAGTCGTCGCCACCTCGCACCATGCGCACGTAAAGCAACTTGCCCCACAAAACGTTCTGCAAGGCTGGCGCCGCGCGACAGTGCATTTGCCGCTTCCGTGGGCGTTTCTCATAGGATTTGGCTGTCCCATCGATAAGGCTTTTTTTCCATGCGGCTTGCGCGAGGTCGTAGCCGTAGGTTTCCCATGCGTGGAGCGCACCACGAATACGATCAATAAATGCACGCTTGACGTTCGGGAACTGATTGATCGTGATGCCCGTCACCTCGAGCCGGTGCAAACGTGTGCTCAATCGGCTTTTGTTCGGATTGATGCGGAATGAATTCGACGCAAAAATCGCCCTAAGCTCCTCTCCGAGCGTAAGTATGCCGCTATCAAATGAGCATATGTTCG
The DNA here is from genome assembly GCA_043759595.1 of Sulfurirhabdus sp. Taxonomy (GTDB): domain Bacteria; phylum Pseudomonadota; class Gammaproteobacteria; order Burkholderiales; family SMCO01; genus Sulfurirhabdus. Next base: position 2,880 of record JAYVLG010000143.1, read on the forward strand.
AAGGTAGGCTATCCGAGCGCCGGACTGAAAACGAGAATGTGATGTCGTCGGCATAGCGTGTATAAGTCGCGCGGTGGCGCCTCGCCAAGGCCATAAGATCCCGGTCGAGCGAACGGCACGTAAGGTTTGCTAGTAGCGGTGATGTCGGAGCGCCTTGAGGTAACAGGCCGTTGAACGTACAAAGGTGGGCGAGCACGGTCGCCACTTGATATGAGAATTCGAATGGCTTCTTCTGCAATAGGCCGCGCACCCGATAAAATGTGATCGACGGAAAAAAGTCCTGAATGTCTACATTGAGCAGATATTGCGTTTTGGGCGAGCAATGGATTTTCGCATTCGTAACAATGCTTCGCTCGGGTGTGAACCCGTGTACACAGGGTTTGGCAGTCCCGGCATGCCTATAGAGATAGGCTAGAGCTTTTTCTTGTAGAACCTTCAATCCCAATCTAGGTTCATGGATGATGCGCGGAGAACCGTTCCGTTTCGTGATCGTAAAAGTTTTGTATGGTGGGCGCGGATAGATCAACGCCATCAACTCGGAATACGGCATTCCAAGCAAATGGTTGGACATATAGCTCACTGCATTACGTATGAGCAACTCATGAAATTTAGCAATGGAATCCGTGCTGGCTGTGATCATGGCTTTCGTTCGAAGGTTGGTGCCGTCCCGGCATCTTTCACCTTTACCATGCGAGCACATTGATAGTTACCAAAAGTGCGGTATAGAACGGGGATACCTCGCTGCAAGGCCTACGTTAACGCGAGCCAGATTAAGTCTTAGTCGGGACGGCCACATGATTGTATGCTGTCTGCCAAGAAGACTACAAGGGCAGGACATGAGTTTCTGCATTGAACCATATTGCCGGAGCGCTGTGCTACGTTGACCCCTTGTAAATAATGAATCAATTGCTGCCCGTCTGCTTCTGGCACTCTCCAGCCATTAACATGATCACATCCCACCCGGCCATTCCGGCGGGACACGCGCACCGTCGACTACAGCCCGCGACTATCAGGCGTGGCGTCGCCATTGGTGACTCCGAAGCGCGGCCAAGCCGCTCTGCATTGGGTTTGGGTGAGTCAGGCGGGCAGGCCACGCCCAGCCTGTTTGGGTCAAGCCACTTCCAGCACGCGCATTTCAACGTGCAGACCAGCAGCAGCGGCCATGTTGACCAGGGCATCCAGACCGAACAG
>JAYVLG010000144.1:0-7306 GCA_043759595.1 Sulfurirhabdus sp.
GTAACGTGATAGATTGCACCGGGAAATTCAAGTCGAAGTTGGCGAGCCATGGGGAAAGATTAGCTTGTCGATAACAGCTATGTCAAGACTTGACCCCTTTTTTTCAAGGTTGGGCGTCATTTTTTTCAATTGACCACCTTATTTTGTGAAGCAGCTTTGGCTTTGTCTTCACGGGAACTGACAGCGGTGCCAATTATTTTAATAACAAGCCCAATTGGAATTGCGAAGAACGACCCAATAAATGCAATCGTAGCAAGCGTTATCAGCCAGTTGAGATTGATGCCAAGAAGGATGCAGCCACCAGCAGGCGCGCTTGCCGCCCAAGTACATTGGGGCATGAAATATGACAAGCCAGCGCCAATGCCAAAGATTAGCGGGCACACCAACATGATAATTAGAGAAGCAATATGAATCTTACGTCCCATTATGATGCCCAATCGGGATAGGAAGAAGCCTCACGGCCCCTCCCTCCCACACCACCGTGCGTACGGATCACGTACACGGCGGTTCGGCAGATTAAGTCGGCACACTGAAGCCCATAGTGCCGAATAGACACCAAGGGCCACACCATGCTAACCTGAGCGCCATATCTGGCCGCACCAACAGCGCTTTCATCCCAGCCCACAGGCTGACGCCTACAGGACTCGCCGGAAGCAATAACGTTGTTCCTTGGCAAACGACTTCTCCTCTTTTTCAATCCCATTTCTGGGCACCGTTTGGGCCTTCGGATCAGTTTATCATGGCTCTTCGCCTTACCGCTCCTACTATGCCCGCTGCTGACTTCTCCACCGCTTTCAATGCCGGTTACCCGTCATCTCGTGGGCTGTTGCCAGCCCACTGCCGTGGAGATCTCCCGGAGTAAGACACGTCACTTTCGCTGCGCGAGCGCCGGATTTACAAAGTATATCCCAACTACCGCAGATGGAGGACATAGCGAGAACGTGCCCGCTCGTCCCGGATGTACCACGCCTCATATCCGGTTTTTGTTCATCGCCCCGCAGTTTTGGATTCGGCTTCCTTCAGACCCTGCCTCGCGACAACGCCCTTGCCGTTCTCCTAGCCTTCGGCTCTGCTAAAACCTGGCTGCCGGACTTTCACCGACATAGTTACGTGCCATGCCCGGCACACACGCTTTGAATTCACCAGCTCTGCGCGGCCTTTTGCGCAGAGTCCGGTGGAATGATTGGTTAGCCATTATTTCTTAACCTGAGTTTGAAAATCTTCATAACTTTTCCATTTTGGGTCGGCCGCCACATGAATTTCGATAGGAAATGGCTTGAGTTTTGCCAGTGCTTTATTTAGCTGCTCAAAAAACTGAGATTCTGATTTTGAGTAGTAGATCCATTCTTTAAGCCCGTCTCCAGTAGAAACAAGCGCAAGAGTGGATAGGCCATTACCTTCAACTGCTGGTTGTAAGGCGTCTTCCAGTTCATTCATTCTCGCTTGTAGGTCAGGTGGAGGCATGCCCTTCTCGCCTTGATATTTCCAAGTAATGATAATTCTTTGTGACTGTGATTCACGCCTAAAGTTACTTGGAAATTTTTTGATGTAACGATAGACAATTGCTGTGCCCGCCTTCTCGTTCTTTGAAATTGCTGTTGCCCAAACGGTTGCGTCTGCAGAGGGTGTCATAAAAATGGCCAAAATCAATAAAAGATAGATGCGGAACATAAGACGCCCAACAGTTTAATAGACGGACACCAGCGTCCGTACAACAATTATTATTTAGGGCGTTTATTATGCTCATGTAATCTACTAATTCGCAAGTATTTTCATTTTCCTGCGTCTCTATAATAACCCCCAATCATACGGACAGATTGGCAAGACCAAGCATCTCTTTTATCCTATAGACTCGGCTAAAATAAAGTATGAACAAATTGGATAATTGTCTGTCTCATCATGGCAAATTACGGAAAGCCATAAACTTGCTTACACATTCTCACGAGTTCTTCATGCTAATACGCTGGAAAGAATTGTCCAGAAATCTGAGCCCCTGCTTTTACTGCATCTATAGCAGGCGGCTTTTGTCACCCATAGTAAAACCAATCAACCCGTGAGAAATATTTTTTCCCAAAGCGATGACCTTGAATAATTCCCCCATTTCAGAAGGGCTGAGCAATTTTTGTGCTTGATTTGCAAGTGGTAAGTAAGCGCTTGCATTATCTGGTGAGGTTTCGCTCAGAATGTCGGTGAGACCGCTATTGAGCAAAAAGCTGGCTTGGGTTGTGTATCCTAGCAACTGTAATCCATTTGAAATGCCTGAATGTGAAATAGCGCTGAAATCCACGTGGGCAGTAATGTCCTGCAATCCTGGAAGATAGAATGGCTCAGCATGGGCGTGATGGCGATAATGGCACATGAGTGTGCCTTCGCTACGTTGTGGGTGGTAGTACTCACTTTCGCCAAACCCATAGTCAATCATTAATATAATGCCTTGTTGAAGGATTTTAGCAAGGCTGGCAATAAAGCCCTGTGAGGCCAGATTGATTTCGCTTACATAACCTTGCGGCACCGTAAGCTTTGAGGCTGTTTCAAATAATCGGCCTGTTGTAAGTGGTTGTTCACGCCATGCAAACCGGTTGTCTTGAATGGACACGCCGCGTTCATATAAGCCATTTTCGCGCCAAGCTACAAGGTGAACGGGCATGGAATCCAATACTTCATTTCCCAGAATAACGCCCGAAAATGTGCTAGGCAATTGGTTGAGCCACACAATACGATCAGCCAGGTGGGGCAGATTTTGTTGCAAATATGTGCGCTGTCTTTCCTGTAAGTCAGCACTTACTTCTAAAATGTAGTAGTGGGATGGTAAGGTATTTAGTTTAGCTAGTTCGGTGAGTATCTGGTAAGCAAGGACGCCCGTACCCGCACCTGTCTCAATAATGTCGCCGCCAGTAATGTGCAATATTTGTGCAAGCTGACGAGCGAGAGTCCTGCCGAACAGACTGGAAATTTCCGGTGCTGTAACAAAATCTCCAGAATGACCGAACTTTGAGGTACCTGCACTGTAATAACCTAGGCCGGGTGAATAAAGCGCCAGTTCCATGAATCGCGCAAAAGAAATCCAGCCATGGTTGCTTTCAATTTCGGCCTGGATCAGGTTGGCGAGTTGCTGGCTATGAATCAGGGCTTCGGGAGTGGGTTCTGGTAGATGGGACATGAGAGTGTGCTAAATTGAAACATAAATGACTTATATTTTACATGATGCCTGAAAACAAACGATTCAATATTGAATACATTGGAATGCAGCAGGGATTAAGTAAATTTAAAAGCAATTGAACCGCAGAGGCGCGGAGGCGCAAAGAGAATCAGAAAGTTAAAACGATTTCCTTGATGTTTGAAGGTGTGCTGTTTTTAGGGTGAAATCGGCACCTGGAATAGTTGTTGGTGGATTGCATGTGAAACCAGGAGAAAATACTAAATGCTGATTTTAACCGTAAACACAGGTAGTTCATCCGTTCGCCTGGTTGCTTTTGAACACAATGATCACGAGGGTTTGAAAGTAATAGCAAGTGACCACTTTCAAAACGAAGGTAGTGACCCTCAAGCGCTGTTGCGTGCCTTTTCGCAGGTGCATGAGCTGTCAAAAGTGGGTTTAGTGGCGCACCGTGTTGTGCATGGTGGGGTGAAGTTTAATGCGCCTATACTGATAGATGAAACAGTTGAAAATGAGATCGAGCAACTGGTGCCGCTTGCGCCGTTGCATAATCCGGTTGCTTTGCGCTGGATACGGGCTGCAAAAAGGGTGTGGGGTGATGCCGTTCCCCAGGTAGGGGTATTTGATACGGCATTTTATGCAGACTTGCCAGAGGTTGCGCGAACTTACGCGCTGCCGGGCACTCTACTTAAGAAGTATGGTTTTCGCCGTTATGGTTTTCACGGCATTGCTCACCAGGCAATGTTGCTGCGCTGGTGCATACTGCAACCTGAAGAGGCTGCCAGTGGCCGGGTGGTTTCATTTCAGCTGGGTGCAGGGTGTTCGATTACAGTGAGCAAGCAGGGAAAGCCGTGTGATACATCCATGGGGTTTTCGCCGCTGGAAGGGTTGATGATGGCAACGCGTTCGGGCGATGTGGATGCCGGTTTGCTGACCTATCTGCAACAGCACGAAGGGTTATCGCCCGAGCAGACTAATCATCTTTTGAATCATGAATCTGGGTTGTTGGGCGTTTCCGGCATAAGTGGTGATATGCGGCAATTGCTGGAAGTGCAGGATGAAGATGAACATGCCCGCCTGGCGATAGCGTTGTACTGTTATCGGGCAAGAAAGTATCTGGGTGCTTATCTCACTGTATTGGGGGGCGCTGAGGCCATCATTTTTGGGGGTGGGGTAGGCGAGCATTCACCTTCGGTAAGGGCGGCTATTATGGGAGGGATGGAATGGGCTGGTATTGTGCTGGATGCAGAGAGGAATCTCGCTGCTATTGCTGTGGAAAGCTGCATTAGCGCCCCAGGTAGTCGAATAAAAGTTTGGGTGATCCCGGTTGATGAAGCAGCTATTCTGGCGCAGAATGCCCTCGCGCTTGTCGCACCTTAATGTGTATTGGAGGAATGGTTCGTGAATTCTGAAATATTAACTGGAACAACGCAATCGATCTCGGCAACTCCGCTTTCTTCGGAAGAAATGCGCAAGATGCATGCTTATTGGCGAGCCGCGAACTATCTTTCGGTTGGGCAGATTTATTTGATGGATAATCCGCTGCTGCAAGAACCATTGGCGCTTTCGCACATAAAACCAAGGCTGCTAGGCCATTGGGGTACAACCCCCGGCCTTAATTTCATTTATGTACACATGAACCGGATCATAAAATCGCAGGATTTAAACGCGATTTACATTGCCGGCCCTGGTCATGGCGGGCCGGGAATGGTGGCCAATACCTACCTGGAAGGTACGTATAGTGAGGTTTATCCTAATATTTCACAAAACAGTGCGGGCTTGAAAAAACTGTTCAAGCAGTTTTCTTTTCCGGGGGGAATACCCAGCCACGTTGCACCAGAAACACCCGGCTCCATTCATGAGGGGGGGGAACTGGGTTATGCGGTTTCCCACGCTTATGGCGCGGTCTTCGATAATCCCGATTTACTGGTTTGCTGTGTGGTGGGTGATGGCGAAGCGGAAACCGGCCCTATGGCCACTTCCTGGCATTCCAATAAATTCCTGAACCCCTTGACCGACGGGGCTGTGCTGCCTATTTTGCACTTGAACGGCTATAAGATCGCCAACCCTGCAGTACTCGCCCGGTTAACCCATGATGAACTGGAAAGCCTTTTCACAGGTTATGGTTATACGCCTTATTTTGTTGAGGGCTCGGACCCGGAGGCGATGCATCAGTTAATGGCGGCGACCATGGATAAGGCGATTGGTGACATTAAATCCATTCAGGCACATGCGCGAACAACGGGTGTGGTTGAGCGTCCGCGATGGCCAATGATTATTTTACGCAGCCCGAAGGGTTGGACCGGACCAAAAGAAGTAGATGGCCTTAAAACAGAAGGCTCTTGGCGCTCTCACCAGGTTCCGCTGTCAGAGATGGCTACTAAGCCAGAACACGTGAAGCTGCTTGAAGACTGGATGAAAAGCTATCAGCCGGAGACATTGTTTGATCAGGAAGGCCGGCTTATGCCGGAAATTGCGGAACTGGCTCCGAAAGGTGAACACCGAATGGGGGCTAATCCCCATGCCAATGGGGGCGTTTTGCTGAAACAACTTGTGATGCCGGGTTTTCGCGACTACGCCATTGACGTACCTAAACCGGGCCAAGTGCTGGGTGAGGCCACACGCGTCATGGGTAAAATGCTGCGCGATGTGATGAAGTTAAACAAGGATAATCGCAATTTCAGGGTGATGGGGCCGGATGAGACAGCTTCTAATCGTCTTGATGCGCTGTTTGAGGTGACTGATCGAACCTGGATGGCAGAGCATTTCGCTGATGATGACCATCTTGCCCCGGATGGGCGGGTAATGGAGATCTTGAGCGAGCATACCTGCCAAGGCTGGCTGGAAGGCTATTTGCTGACGGGACGCCATGGCTTGTTTTCCTGTTATGAGGCGTTTATCCACATTGTGGATTCGATGTTTAATCAGCACGCAAAGTGGCTCAAGGTAACCAAGGAAATCCCGTGGCGCCGTTCTGTTGCATCCCTTAATTATTTGCTGACTTCCCATGTCTGGCGTCAGGACCACAATGGGTTTTCCCATCAGGACCCTGGTTTTATCGACCATGTGGTCAACAAAAAGGGGGGCGTGATCAGAGTGTATTTGCCCCCGGATGCCAACACATTATTGTTTGTTACCGACAAAATATTGCGCAGTTGCAATCTGGTCAATGTCATCGTAGCGGGTAAACAGCCTGAACTTCAGTGGCTGGATATGGATGCGGCTATCAAGCATTGCACTGCCGGTATCGGCATTTGGGAATGGGCGAGTAACGATGCAGATGGTGAGCCTGATGTAGTAATGGGGTGCGCGGGCGATGTGCCAACGCTGGAGATACTGGCAGCAGTAGCCTTGTTAAGACAATATATTCCGGATTTAAAGATTCGCGTAATCAACGTGGTCGACCTGATGACATTGCAGCCAAAAGAGGAACATCCTGACGGTTTGTCTGGTATGGATTTTGATAGCCTGTTTACTACTGACAAGCCGATCATTTTTGCCTATCACGGCTATCCTTGGCTTATTCACCGGCTCACATATCGCCGTACGAATCATAATAATCTGCATGTGCGAGGTTACAAAGAAGAAGGGACCACAACCACACCATTCGATATGGCCGTTCTTAATGATCTTGATCGTTTTCATCTGGTTTCAGATGTGATCGATCGTGTGCCTAAACTGGGTTATCGGGCAGCGCATTTGAAGCAGATCATGCGCGACAAGCTGATCGAGCATAAAGCTTACATTACGACCCATGGCGAGGATATGCCGGAGATACGCAACTGGAAATGGCCTGATTAACAAGATAGCTAGAGTGTTTTCGTGGTGGGTGCTTTTTAGAGTTGATACATGGTTCAAAACTGTGGGTTGCACCGCAGAGGCGCGGAGGCGCTGAGAAAGGCAAGGCTTGTGTAGGATGCGCAATATCGCCAAAATTATTATAAAACATCGCTGGGCGCAGACTTGAATCTCAACTCTGAGCCTCAGCGGTGAAATTTTTTAAAGTTAGCCCCTGGATTGTTGTCAGGATTTGTTGGGATATGATTATTCAACCTAAAAACCTTAGTTGGATGGGTTGGAGTGTGCTGTTTTTGGAGTGCAGGGCAAGGCGCAATGACGCAGAATGGTCATTCCATTTCAAGGAGTTGC
>JAYVLG010000145.1:0-12735 GCA_043759595.1 Sulfurirhabdus sp.
GCTGTTTTTGGAGCGCAGGGCAAGGCGCAATGACGCAGAATGGTCATTCCATTTCAAGGAATTGCAACGCCGCCCTGTGCTGCGAAAACTGTGCAATCCAACTCATAACGGTCTCGCCAACCGGGTGAATCAGGGAGTCATCAAAATGCTATTAGAATTATTTAGTTAAATGTTAAGTTTAGCGGTTAACTGAGGTTTCCAGGTTAATAATGCGCATGGGAAGTATCTTCATCCTCATCTGAATCCAGTGGCCACAGCTGATGCGCATCCAGCATTAAACGGTAACGACTTTCTGCTGCGCTGGTCTGTGCCAGCATGGCGTCCAAATTCGCTTCTATAGATTGTTTACGGGCTGTCAGCACGTCAGTTAAACCTGCTTCTCCCAGCGAATAGGCCCGCGCCATAAGCTCAGCATTCCGTTGTATGCCTGCGGCTGCATCCCTGATGCTTTGCCAGCTTCCATAAGAAGCTTGTGCAGTCGCATACTGATTGTTTACTTCTGCATTCAGTCTTGCCAACACAGCCGCTTCTTTCTGCAGGGCGACTGCATTTTGCGCCTGCATCATATTTGCATTGGCAGAGCGGGCACCGCCGGGTAATGCGATTGATACACTTAATCCGGCAATACGATCTTCCCCGCCACGTTCACTGGCCAGATGCAATCCGACAGAGGGGTCAGGCATGCGATCTGCCGAGGCGCGTGATGCCATCAACTGCCAATGCTTTGATTCAGCTCTTGCCAACCCTAGTTCATGGTTATGTTCCAGTATCTGCTCACGCCAGTAGGTAATGTCTTGCGTCACGGGTTCAGGTGCTGTCAACACTAGCTGTGAAGGAGGAATGATTCCCGGAAAACGTTGTGTCAGGTCAGTCAGCGCTACCCTCACACGAAGTTTTGCCTGTAGCAACGTTGATTGAGCCTGCGCCAGTGCAGAATCAACCAGCATGGCTTCGAGCTTGGGTGCGTCACCCGCTTTTACCCGTTTGTTGACGATGCTGGATTGCTCTGTGAGGATAGCCACCTGACTTTCCCATTGCCGTGCCTGCTGGCTAGTATTGACCCAGTTGAACCACATGCGCAATAGTGTCCGACCTGATTCGTGCATGGCATCACCATAAGCCAGTTTTGCCTGAACAACGCTCTGGCTGCCGAGTTCACGATCCAGGGAGGCTTTGTTAGGCAAGCGGAAGGGCCGCTCTACGGATAGATTCCATTCATTGAATTTCCCTGTCGGATCTACCCTCACCGTTCGCTGCTGCGTACCTAATCTCACGTTATATTCATACGTTCCCGCGCGTAAAATTTCCTGATTAGCTTCACCTACTTTTACCCCATTTTGAGCGGCCAAAACTGCAGGGTTGCCCGCCATGGCCTTAATAACCATTTGCAAAGATGGCAAATCAGGAAAGTCCCTGAAACTCTCAGCACTCGCAGGAGAGGCAGCACACGCTGCCATTAACCAAAATCCAAAATGAAACTTCATGCAAATCTCCCAAATTCAATCACTGGCATCATCCAGTAAGCTATTTCTTTGCTTGGCAAGGCGGTTTTGAGATGTGCAATCAGTGCCCTGGCATCCTCGCTATTTAACACCACCTGAATTTGAACTCGACGCGCACGCCCTCGCACTTCTTCCTCAATACTATGGCGCGCTACAGCCTGTCCATGTCCTTCCACTTGCATGGTAGTAAATCCTGCAGCATATTCAGGATGTTCCAGCAAATGGTCCACCAGGTTTTCTTCAAGGGCACGGGGGAAAACGATAGTCAGGCAAGTATCCATCTGTTTCATACCAATTTCTCCTTGGCTTGGTCTACCCCAAACCGGCGGTAAAGTATGGGTAGCAATATCAGCGTCAACAGGGTAGAGCTAACCAGGCCACCAATCACCACAATGGACAAAGGCTTCTGGATTTCCGAGCCAGGGCCCGTGGACAATAGCAACGGCACCAGACCAAATGCGGCGATACTGGCTGTCATCAACACGGGTCTCAAGCGCCGTTTTGCGCCCTCCACGATCACTTCGGCAAGTGGCATGCCCTGCGCCAGCAACTGATTAAAATAAGTCAGCATCACCACCCCGTTGAGCACGGCAATGCCTAACAGCGCTATAAACCCTACCGATGCAGGAACAGACAGGTACTCACCAGACATCCACAGTGCAAACACCCCGCCCACCATCGCAAAGGGAATATTCGCGAATACCAGCACTGCCTGTCGTACCGATCCAAATGTAGCAAACAACAACAGGAAGATCATTCCCAAGGCAATCGGCACCACCACAGTCAGTCTGGCAGCCGCACGTTGCTGATTTTCAAACTGCCCGCCCCATGTAGCGTGATAGCCTGTTGCCATTGGCACTTGCTTGGCGACAGCCTGCTTGGCTTCTTCTACAAAACCCACCAGATCACGATCACGCACATTGGCTTGAACGATGACCATACGATTACCGTTTTCCCTGTCAATTTTCACCGGCCCATCCACACGTTCCAGTTTTGCCACGCTGGTGATGGGAATCGCAGTCCCGTCAGGCAAACTGATGCGCAAGCTGTTAAACAAGGAAGCTGATGAGCGTAAATCTTCTGCGCCACGTAACAAGAGAGGGGTACGTCGTGCACCTTCAATTACCACCCCCAATGGCTTTCCTTCCAGATGACCGCGCAAATCATTTTCAATGTCATCCACACTCAACCCGAACCGACCTGCAGCCAGCCTGTCTATCTTGACTTGCAAATACTGCACGCCTTCGTTTTTAATGGTATACACATCTTGCGAACCTTTCACGGATTTGAGCACCGTTTCAATCTGGGCTGCCAGTTTGTTTAACGCATCGAGCTCAGTGCCAAATATCTTGACTGCCACATCGCCCCGAACCCCGATAACCATTTCAGACACGCGCATATCGATTGGTTGCGTAAAGCTGTAGGAAATTCCTGGAAATTGGTCCATGACTTTTCTCAGCTCACCGGTCAGCCACTCTTTGTCCTGCTTTCGCCATTGATTTCTGGGTTTTAATACCAGAAAAGTGTCGGTCTGATTCAGCCCCATCGGATCCAGCCCGAGTTCGTCCGAACCGGCACGGGCTACGACACCTTTTACCTCAGGCACCTGAGCCATGATGGCTTGCTGAATACGTAAATCAGTCGCAGCGGTCTGTTCCATACTAATTGAAGGAAGTTTTTCTACGCCAATAATAATGTCGCCTTCATCCATGACCGGCATAAAGGTTTTTCCTATCAATGTATATGCCCCGGCGGTCAGCCCCAGCACTATCAACGCACCCATGATGACGACTTTTGAATGAGCCAGAGACCAGCGCAAGGCCGGCACATACAACGCAGTCGATTTGCGTACCAGCCAAGGATCTTTATGTGCACCCGGCTTAAGCAAAAAAGAAGCCAGTACAGGGATCACTGTCAGCGCCAGTATGAGTGAACCGGATAGCGCAAAAACAATCGACAGCGCTACCGGTATGAATAATTTCCCTTCCAGCCCCTGCAAGGTCAACAGCGGCAGAAATACAATCACGATAATGGCTACACCCGAAGCAACAGGTAGCGTCACTTCTCTTACTGATCGATAAATCACATGCAGATGGGGCAATTTCCCCTCAGCACCTTGATGTGCCAGATGGGTAATCATGTTTTCCACCACAACTACTGCCGCATCTACCAGCATACCAATTGCAATCGCCAACCCGCCCAAACTCATCAGATTGGCAGACATGCCGAACTGACGCATAAGAATAAAAGTGATCAGCGCCGCTAATGGCAGCGTAACCGCCACGACTATCGCAGCCCGTAAATTTCCCAGAAACAGCAGAAGCAACACGACCACCAGCACGATTGCTTCCATCAGCGCCTTGGAAACCGTGCCCACAGCGCGTTCAACCAGATTACCCCGATCATAGAAGACTTCTATATGCACGCCTTTTGGCAAGCTCGGCTGGATTTCAGCGAGCTTCTTGCGCACGCCTTCCACGACCTGTTTCGCATTCGCTCCGCGCAAACCCAGCACCAACCCTTCTACGGCTTCACCCTTGCCATCCTTGGTAACGACTCCGTAACGAGTCATGCTTCCGATGCGCACCTGCGCCACATCTCCCACACGAACAGGGTTGGCATCACGGTTTGCAATCACGATAGAACGCACATCATCCAGTGTCTTTATTGCACCCTCAGAACGAACCAGCAATACCTCTTCACCATCACGCATCCGCCCGGCACCGTCATTCCGGTTATTCATCTCCAGTGCCTGTTGTAACTGTGTGAGCGAAATACCACGGGCATTCAAAGCTGCATTGTCCGGCACAATTTCAAATGAGCGCACCAGACCACCCAGCGAATTCACATCTGCCACACCAGGCAAAGTACGCAACGCCGGACGAATGACCCAGTCCAGCAGACTTCGGCGTTCCATTAAGCTAAGATCACCCCCTTCTACCGTAAACATGAACATTTCACCCAGAGGGGTGGTGATCGGGGCCAACCCGCCACTTACACCTTGCGGCAAATCTTTGGAAATATTACCCAAACGCTCAGCCACTTGCTGCCGCGCCCAGTAAATATCCGTACCATCCTGAAAATCAATGGTGATATCCGTCAAAGCGTATTTCGCCACCGAACGCAAAATTTTCTGGTTGGGGATACCCAGCATTTCCACTTCAATCGGCGCGGTGATACGGGCTTCCACTTCTTCCGGCGTCATGCCTGGCGCCTTCATAATTACTTTAACCTGGGTAGAAGAAACATCTGGGAATGCGTCGATCGGCAACCCCATGAATGCATAGGTTCCCCCGCCAATCAACAACAACGTCAAAACTGCTATCAGCAGGCGCTGAGTGAGCGAAAATTCAACCAAACGGGCTAACATTTTTTACTCTCCGCATGGCATATTTCATTTTTGAAAAACGATAGGGAGAATTGGCAGGCAACATACATCATCATTCCCCACCCCCTAATCCCATCCAGGCAGCTTTCAATGCCGCTATACCTTTAACCGCAATATGTTCATTTCCTTTCAAATTTCCACTGATGGTGCTGCTATCCTGCGACTGCCCTACAAGGGTTACTGGCTGGGCACGAAAACCACCTGACGTTTGCACAAATACAAAAGCCTTTTCCTGATTTCGAGCAAGGGCTGAGCTTGGTACTTGCCATTGTTTCTCTGCAGATAGAGAAGAAACCAGTTGTACTTCAACAAACTGACCGGCGTGCAGACTTTGCAAATCCCCCTTAATATCGGCCCGAACCATCACCGTCTGGTTAGCGCTGACGTTGCGCCCGATAGACAACACCTTACCTGTCGCACTTATTCCTCGCACGCTGACCCCAGCACCGGCCTTCACCCCGGCCGCATAAGCAGCCGGCACCTGAATTTCCAGCCACAATGGATCGAGTCTGGCCACTTTAAACAGTGGCGTGGCAGCCTCAATACGCTGACCAACGGTTGCCATTTGCTCCAGCACCATACCATCCATGGTCGCAACAATATCCAGCGAGCTACTTAGCACATGGCTTGACTGCAATTTATTGATTGCCGTATCCGTCATACCATACAGACGCAACGCCTGCCGCCTTTCAGATAAGCCTGCAGCAGCCTGCGCGTGCGCTGATCGCGTTGACAGATAACGCCCTTCGGCAATAATGCCTTCTTTAAACAACTGCGCGTCACGCTTCAAACTGCTTTGTGTCAGTTGAGTTTGCGTGGCAGCCTGTAAAAAATCCCGTTGAGTTTCGATCAGCATGGGGCTGGCAAACCTCGCTAGCATTTGCCCTTTTGTCACCGTATCATTCACTGATACAGCAACGCTTTGTATCAACCCTGATAGCGGCGCACTGACCACTTGCAATTGCCCATTTGGAATAACAACTTGAGCTGGAAAGCCATTGCCTGGGACATCAGTTTGTGCAGAAAGCGGCCCGACAGTTATCCCTAAAGCCTGAGTCTGCTTTGGCGTCATTTGTATATCATCAGTCCCAAATGCTGTAGCTGATCCAATAGTAAAAAAAGCAGACAGCAAAAATCCTGCCAATCGTTTTGTATGCATGCGCAACTCCGAATCCATATGGTTAATGGATGCTATAGGATGAAAAATGAGCGCTACGAAAAGCGGTTAGACACAAACGTGCACTCAATGAGCCAATTAATACGCCACCAGTTTAATGGGGAAATCTTAAGAATAGCTTAAACAGACAAATACGGAGGAGCTTGGGCTGGCGGAAGTCTTGAAGAGAAAAAGTAAAGAGGATGATGCAATAGATTGCGATGACGTGAATGCGCATAGACCAAAACCAGAGACGGATATCTGTATGGCAGATCAACATCATTGATTACAAATAAGGCAACGTCTTTTTTGAATTCCTGTGCCATAGTAATCGCGGGTAACTCGGTTTGAGAAGACTGCAGTTCCGCCTTACCCGGTTTGGCACTATGCTCAAGCATGTCATTATCAAGATGGAAGTGAACACCGCTGGATTGAAAATTACCCAGTGCGTGTGCGTGCAACAGTGGCGCAAAGCATTGTAAAAATGCCAGCAGAACAATTACATGCAAGTTTTTCCAATTTCTAGACATAGATGTCATTTTATACTTAGTCTAAAAGCAATTCAAGAAATTTAGATGTCCATGAATTCGTTACCATATGCTATATATAAAACACACCCACAATTGGAGTCACCGATGAACCCACTTCTTGAACTTACTGGTTTTGGTCAAAACGTATGGCTGGATAATCTGTCCCGCACACTTTTAAAAGAAGGCACACTGGCCAATCTTGTTCAACATGGCGGTGTCTCCGGCGTAACATCCAACCCCAGTATTTTGTATAAGGCCATTTTGGAAAGCCCTTATTATCACGATGAGTTAGTCTGGCTAAAATCAAATGAAATTGCCCCTGAACGTCGCTATGAAACACTAGTCATTGCAGACATTCAAGCGGCGTGTGACATACTCCGCGAAGTTTACGATCGAACCAAAGGCAAAGATGGCTATGTCAGTCTCGAAGTTTCTCCGCGTCTAGCACATGACGAAGTGAATACCATTGCGGAGGCAAAACGTTTATCCCAAGCCGTTTCGCGAAAAAATCTGCTCATCAAGGTTCCTGGTACACCAGAAGGCGTCCGAGCCTTCGAACACCTGATTACAGAAGGAATCAGCGTTAACGTTACCCTCTTGTTTTCATTGCAGCATGTAGTACGCATATTTGAAGCCTATATGCGCGGCCTGAAAAAGCGATTGGCCAACGGAGGAGACACAGACGGAATCAAGGCTGTAGCAAGCATTTTTTTGAGTCGCGTCGATACGTTGGTAGATAAACAACTCAATAAGATTGGCACACCTGAAGCATTGGCGCTTCGCGGCAAAACGGCCGTAGCGATGTCAAAACTGGCATACCAGCGCTACAAAGAAATGTTTCATGGTGATATGTTCAATGATCTGGCTCAGGCTGGCTCTCATCCGCAATATTTATTATGGGCCAGTACCAGCACTAAAAACCCCGACTACAAAGATCTCTTGTATGTAGAGCCACTGATCGGACCGGAAACCATCAACACCCTTCCCGATGTAACGCTGGAAGCATTTCGCGATCATGGCATACCTGCGCTGACTGTAGAAGAAAACATAAACGAGGCCCAGGACCACTATATACGCCTGGAAAAAACAGGCATCAACATGGAAATCATTGGCGAACAACTTCAGACAGAAGGCGTAAACTTATTTGCAGATTCCTATAGCAAATTGCTGGAATTGGTTGCCTGATGCAGCAATCATTTTATAAGAAAACTGGATAAATACACCCTCAGAAGAATAAAATTTTCCCTCTAAAAACGTGTATTTTTCGTGGACAATTAGCTCATATATACTATATGATTGCCAACTTATCTAAAAAACAATAATAATTTAATTCAAATCTCAACTGGTAAGGCCCTAGGGGAATTTTCAATGCCTATCAGTACGCACGTCAAAAATTTGCCAGATGCACGAGGCAGGCTGGACGAAGATAAAGACTTTTATCTTGCGCTTCTGCGCGCCTATATAGACAGTGCAAATGACGGTATTTTTGTGCTGTGCGACGAAATGAAATTTCATGTCGCCAACAATCTGCTTGCCTCCTGGCTAGGTGAATCAGAAGTTATTCTCACATCCCATAACAATCGATTCCCTATCACGCATTTCATTGGCTCAGCCGAGAATAATGAATTGTTTACCATGCAATTCAACAAAGCCCTCTCCGGCCAGCCCGTCCGCTTTGAATGCAGGATTTTTCCAGTACAGGCCAATGCGCGCTGGGTAGAAATCAGCATGAACAAGGTGAACATGGAAGGTGGCAACCTTGTTATCGGGGTCATGCGCGATTACACAGAACACAAACTAGCCATAGCGCACATCGAACGGCAAGCTATTCATGACGAACTGACCGGACTGATTAATCGCAGAGAATTCAGCAAGCGCCTTGATAATTTGCTGGAAAATGCCTTTACACACAACACAAATCACTCCCTGCTTTACATGGATCTTGATCAGTTCAAAGTAGTGAATGATACGTGTGGCCATATTGCAGGAGACGAGCTTTTACGACAACTCTCCACTCTGATCAAAACCAAAGTTCGCCATAGCGATACACTGGCCAGATTAGGTGGTGATGAATTTGGCGTACTACTGGAGGACTGCTCCTTGAAGGAGTCATTGGAAGTCGCAGAAATTCTGCGGCAAACCATCTCAGGATTTCGTTTTCACTGGCAGGAAAAGCGCTTCGAAATCGGGGTCAGTATCGGCGTTGCACCTATTGACGCTAATTGCGTGAATACAGCGGATATTTTAAGTTCCGCGGATGCAGCTTGTTATATTGCCAAAGACAAAGGGCGTAACCGGATTCAATCCTACGTCGGGGCCGAGGAACTCACCCATAAACGGGGTGAAATGAACTGGATTTCACGCATTACTCACGCCTTTGAAGAACATCGCTTCCGCTTGTACTATCAGAACATTATCCCCATTTCTGCCACTATACCCTGCATAGAGCACAGGGAAGTTTTACTGCGGATGATTGATGAAAAAGGCAAATTGCTTTCACCGGGGGAATTGGTTCACGCTGCAGAAAAATACAATCTGATGCCAACCATTGATCGGTGGGTGATACGAACATTGTTTTCAAGAAACAGTGGCCATTGGCGCAAAATACTGAAGAAAAAACCGAATGGAGAAACCGAGACCAACTTCTTTTGTTCAGTCAATCTGTCAGGTGCCAGTTTAAACGATGACTATTTTCTTGATTTCCTGCGAGATCAGATTGAGGAACATGATATCCCCCCTAACGCCATTTGTTTTGAAATAACAGAAACCATGGCAATAAACAATTTGCACAAGGTTTCAAACTTCATTCAGGAATTGAAACCCATTGGTTTCAGGTTTGCGCTGGATGATTTTGGTAGCGGCATGTCTTCATTCACCTATCTCAAATCACTACCAGTGGATTTTCTCAAAATTGATGGCGCATTGGTGAAGGGGATCGCCACCAACAAAATAGACTATTGCATGGTGGATTCTATCAACCGGATCGCACAGGAAATCGGCATTATGACCATTGCAGAATACGTTGAGAATGATGCCATTCTTGAAAAACTAAGAACAATCGGTGTAAATTACGCTCAGGGTTATGGTATCCACAAGCCGGAAACCTTATTTTAAAAGCCACATCCATCTACACCTGAAACTTTTCAGGAAAAACGCACTGGACCCTCTACTCGTAATGAGAGAAGAGCCCCACTCAAAGCTGTTTAATGCATTTGTGTAGCACCCGCCTCTACAGGCCGGCCGTTTGCAATTTCATCCCGTGTCGCATCACGAATATCCACAACATTTACAACAAATGTAGCTGTCTGCCCGGCCAGAGGATGATTAGCATCCACCGTTAACTTGTCATTTTCAATATGCGTAACGCGAAACAGCATAGCTTCGCCATTTTCATTTTCCATTTGTACTTCAGCACCAATACGGCGAAATTCCGGCGGCACATTATCAATATCATCGGTATAGGTTAATTCAGGCTTATGCGCACCAAAACCATCTGCTGGCGGTAGCAAAACTTCTACGCGATCCCCAACCACATGCCCTTCCAGCGCATCTTCAATTTTCTCAAACAGACCACTGTTTGCGCCATGAACATAGCCAATAGGTAGATCATACTGTTCAAAGACCATCCCTTCTCCATTCAGGATTGAATAGGTCAAATAAACCACTTTGTTTGCGGATATCTTTGCTTCGCTCATGCATTCTCCAGGCGAGATTCTTAAATGAAGGTATCAGTTTAAACGATTCCTGCCCACCTTAAAAGCAGCGGACAAAGAGGAGAATAAAATAAGGAGGGCAGCAGAAAATTTTAGCTTTCAGAATACAAATTGGTTCTGGCAATTCGGTTAAATACAGCATTTTCAACTGCTGTATTTAACGACTTCCAGATCAATGGTAATTTCTTTATAGCGACTTCCCATCGGCCATGTTAAAACCAGTGTCACTGCTTGCATGATTTTTTCAAACCCGGCTTCGGATTGCGAAACGGTAAAATGTGGCGCAGCATGAAATGAAACTGGCTTGCTGCTATGAACCAGCAATTTTCCGCCAAGTACGGCATCATCCAGCATGATTTCTTTCATGTCATTTAAGGCCAATGGCTGACCAAAACCACCGAGAATATGTCCATCGTGTATAAACCGGCCTGCAGGGCCATCACAGCTCGGCATAGCCACATTCAATGTCGTACTGAATTCCCCTTCACCCTGCCCACTAAACCGATAAGTCAGGCGCAAATGATTTTCCGAAACAGCAACGTGCTTGCTAACCAATATATGCCCAATCTGGCAACCCAACGTTAATCCTAGTTTTTCAGCATGTTCCGCCTTGAGCACATAATTGGTGACCGGCATTACATCTTGTGTGGCATCGGCCTGCCAGCCATCAAGAAAGAGCACGCGGGCATGCCTGTCGGGGATGAGGTCTTCCTGGGTGACTTCATGCTTGAAACTTACCCGATCATGGGCAGAAGCGATCCCCTCTCCGCTATGATGCTGCAACTCACCTTGCTGGATTTTGCGATAATAATGTTCTTCAGAACGACGTAAAGAGTCACCAAAGTTATGGTTTAACTGATAGGCATCCAGCTCACATACTGCGCCCAGACCATCCAGTTTCACAACGGCCTGCAATTGGCTGTCCTGCAAGAAAACCTCATCACAGCCATCCTTGTCCAAATCTTCCTGGATTATGCTTTGTCGGGGAGAAATCTTGTCCAGCATGCCTTCAAGCGCGATGATGGCTCGATACACTGCACGCCGCAGATGAGGCAGGTATAAACCGCCAAACAAACCATGCCAATAAGCATCATTCGCCTGCGACTGATAGAGCATTTCCACCATCTCGTCAGTACGCTTTGCTTTGGGCAATGCATGAAAACGCCGAGAAACACTCAGCATTCTTTTATGCATCCAGTTGGATTCCGGGTAACGGCTGAAAAAATTCTTCCAGATTCCGCCGCGCAAGTACGCCTTATCCTGCTCAAACCGCTCATTTGCTTTGCTGGCATGTACCATATCTGCAAAATGATTTGCGGCACTTGCCGGCAGGGTCCATTCGTTCATTTCGATATAAGAAGTGGTAGGCAGATAAACAATGCCGCGAGTTTTGTTGTGTGCGTGATAATCACTATAACGTTGAGTCTGAATTTTACCGGAGGCGAGCACGCCTTCAATAAAGTCTTTTAACCAGCCCTTTTCATACACCCACTCATAGGTGTCGGGCCAGATGCCAAACTTTTCAATATCGTCAAAATAAATTGCAGCCACATCGCTGCCAGCTTCTGCCATTTCTTCCAGATACTTCACTGCATCCGGTGCAGGAGAAAAAGGCAATCGGTAACGCAACCCCTCTGAAATCGGGAACAAATCCAGATTCCGATTATCTTCCTCAGTACTGAAAAAACCTTTCAGCTCTTCGCCTTTCCTGCCACTACACAGAAAATGGTAATCATCCACGGTCACATAACGAATGCCGGCATCTGCAAGTCCGGGCACAACGGTTGCCTCCCAGACTCTTTCAGTCAGCCAGGCGCCATCAGGACGGCTACCTAGTGTTTTTTCCAGTTTGTCCGATAACGCATTGACTTGACCGATCCGGTCTTCATTGGGAATGACGGCCAGCACGGGTTCTGTATCCCCCCCACCAAACAATTCAGCCTGCCCCCTCCCCACCATTTCACGCAGCATGGCCATATCTTTTGGATAATGCCGGAGCAAATAGTCAAGCAACCATCCGCTAAAATGGATGGCGTAATGAAAATCCGGGTAGCGGTATAAGGTCTGGATGAATGGCTGATAACATTTAAGATGTGCCTCTTCCAGCACTTCAGGGAAATTGCCCACCGGTTGATGAGCATGCACCCCCAGCAGCAATTTCACAGAATGCGTCATAGGACTCTCGTTAAATTTTACAGATCTTTGTGTGCACCATCACAAAATGGCGCGCCCTTGGTATGCTTGCAACCACATAGCCAAACTTTTTTCTTTTCATCCAAAGTAAATTTCTTTGGCGTAAATTCTGTGCCTTTATGTGACCCATCGCAAAACGGCTGGTTTTTTGACTGACCACAGGAACACCAATAATAATCACCGGCTTCCAGTTCTACTCCGTAGGGGGCTTTTTGTACGCAAACAGGTTCAGACATTTTCACTTCCTTAAAAA
>JAYVLG010000146.1:0-4120 GCA_043759595.1 Sulfurirhabdus sp.
GTCGGCTTTGCCCTGCTCGCGGCGATCGGCTTCTCGGCCAAGGCGATACTGGTCAAGTTATTTTATAAGTACATATAACCGTGCCTATCCGGTTAGCACACCCAACACCTTGGGCTAAATTGATGCCGCGCAGCGCAGAGGGCCTAAACGAAGCGCCATGCGATTTTCTCGTACAGCTCGAGGAACCCTTGTCTGAGCAAAACGCGCCACGCCATTCGATTCTATGGGCCAGCAATGCGGCTTGTACGCACGTGGGTGTGTTAACCGCATAAGCACGCATATAAAAACAAGGAGGGCTGTCCTGCCCTGTCTGAAGTGCTCAACTACCACCTTGGTCCCTGGCTTGCCGTTGAACATCCACGGCACCAGTAACCTGCCAGCATCCCCATGGTATGAAGGCTGACACTCCCTCCCCACACTAAAAATCAATCATCGCTAAAATACAAGCGGCTTTAATATTTATGTCGCTATACATGTCTCTACAACTACCGAGACATGAATATGCGACTCAAACCACTCAACCTCACCTGGGCGCTACAAGCAGTGCTGCCTGCGCTGGATTTTGTACTTCCTGGTCTTTTGCCCGGCTCTTTCGGGTTGCTCGTAGCCCCCGGCGGAACAGGCAAATCTTTCCTCGCTCTAGACCTGTCAATTTCTCAGGCAATTGGTCGCCCCGTAGCTGGTGGCCTATTTCCATCACTGAACCCCAGCAAAGTTGTTTATCTGGCCGGTGAGGAAAGCGACCGGCTACTTGCTGAACGACTGCGTTGGATGCTGGACTTAGGAGAGCGAAGCCTACCTACACTCCAGAACCTGATTCTGTTACCAATGAGTGGCGAAGATTGCCTGCTTCTGTCCAGGGGGCAGCCGACTGCCTTGCTAAGCGAACTTGAAGAAATGGCCCAGGGAGCGCGTCTAATCATAGTGGACCCGATCCGCCGTCTACACGATGGGGAAGAAAACGACAGTGCCGCTATGACCCAGCTGGTCATAGCTCTGGAATCGCTAGCCAAAAAGACAGGCGCTGCAGTGATCGGCATCCACCATGCCAACCGGGGAGCATCAGTCGGGGACGCCAGTTCCCAACACGCCTCACGTGGCTCATCCGCTCTGGTGGACGGCGCGCGCTGGCAAATCAATCTGTCGCGAATGGACGAAAAGGTTGCTGCCATTTATGGCAAAGAGGATCAGGAGCGGCACAACTTTGTCGCGCTCGACTACGCCAAGGGCAACTACTTGTCAGCAAGACCCCGCATCTGGCTCAAACGCCATTCTGGCGGAATCTTGAAGCTGGTGACCCTGGACAAATCCCCGCCCAAGGGAAAGCCCTTGGGCGGAGCACGTCTTATCCCTTAACACAACATGGAGAGTCCCGGCACGAATATGAGGACATCGGGGTAATAAACAGGAGGGAAAATTTAGTTAATTCACGCCGGGGCGTAAGCCCCGATGCACGCACAAACCCAAACCACATTTATTGAACGGCTACCGCGCCGTCCCTATTGCGCTAATGACCTGGAAACCGGATTGCGTATTCGCCCTACTAGAACCGCCTTGCAGTTTCGGCACATCCAGCCAAACGCTCCTCTAGCTGTATCTTGGCTGGTTTTTGATCTGGATTACCCGTTGGCGGAGATCGGTTGGAAGATGGCTAAACTGCCCCCACCCACGATTAGCGCGGTGAATCCGGTTAATGGCCATGCCCACATTTTTTACGGATTGAACACATCTATTGCGATGAGCGATACCGCCAGGGACCATCCCATACGGTACGCAGCAGCAATCCAGGCGGGTTTTATCGCACGGCTAAATGCAGATGCCGGCTATGCGGGACTTATTTCTAAAAATCCACTACATCTGTTGTGGCAGACGGAGTGGATAAATAAGCTGTATGACTTGGGAGAATTGGCCAAATATGTGACCCTTCCTAAACGTCTTTCCGTGCATGCATCTGTTGGCATAGGCAGAAATTGTACGCTTTTTGACGAACTGCGGGCCTGGGCATACCAATGGGTCCGCATCTACAAAAAGAACGGCGCAACCCTTACCACATGGCATGCGGCCGCTGTTGGCCAAGCAGAGAGCCTGAACCGTTTTGACCATCCACTACCGTTTTCCGAAGTACAGGCTATCTCAAAATCTGTTGCCAGGTGGGTCTGGCAGCGGTTCACCGACGACAGTTTCTCAGCGCTTCAGTCAGCACGCGGGAAACGTGGCGGCAGACCCAGAACGACAACAAAAGATGGTGAGCCATGGGTAGCGTTGGGTATAAGCCGTCCGACTTATTACCGCCACCTGAAAAGTGGCATCTTGGTTCCTGCTCAGCAATGAGACGAAAGCCATATCAGATAACAGCGCCCCTCCGGGAAGAGGGGGGGCATCAAGGGGGGTTATGATCTGGAGCGTTTGCCTGCGGAGTTGCAACCAGCTTCACACGCTTCGTCAATGAGGCTAGCGTACGAAACACCTCGTCGCCATTATCAAAATAAGTGTGCGGCTCTATGCGGTTTGACCGATAAAGTTTCATCACGCTTAACACGTCATTAAAATGATTGTCATCAATCCGCCCACACAGCAATTGTAAGTCGGGGCGCCAGACTATTCCGTTATACATACCAAGGAGGAAATCAATAATCGGCATCGTTCCGCCGCCCTGGTGTCGAAGACACAAAGTTACCAGCCGATGCAAGGCTTGAATCCGCTCTTGAAATGAGTCGGGATTTGAATGTGGTAATGAATTCTGAGTCATTGTGATGCTCCTTTTATTATTATAAAAAATAGACCGACACAAATTAGTGCCGGTCTGTATAGCTACAAGTTGCATAGCAAGGGGGTAAGAGTTTAAAAATTAGTGGTCGGCTTTGACCCTGCGGGTATGCAGGGATGTAACAGAATAAAAAAATATGCAGGCAGCGCCGACCAATCTGCCCGAGCTCACGAAAACCCAGTTACCTGAAGGCGTGGTTCCCCAACCACGAGTGTCATGTCTGCCGCTAGAAATGCCGCATTGGGAATGAGGTATTCACAGTCAGCAGCCAAACCTCCAGCCCGTTCATACATCGACAGACCCATCAGTAGGCTGAGTGTCCTTACGAATAAACTTGGCCTCTGAGACATATAGCAACCGTTTTGCAAAAATGCGATTTTTAATTTGCGCTTCGGTCCAGCCCAACTTGCCCAGGTCAGTAATCAAGCGATCGATAAAAGCATTTTCGCAGACGAAAACTACTTGTTTTAGCCTGTAGCCGCCGGGCAGTTCGACGCTCTCCATGCCTTTGTCGCTAGCCGGCCAAAGCTGTAACAACCAGCTTAGGAGCCATGCGTAATCCTTCTTGTTACGGCGTGATCTTTCACACTCTACAACCCAAATGTCTCTGCCATCACGGACAATGACGTCCGGTCTTTTGCCCAAGATCCCATCTTTCCCAGCGAACCATCGGCCGGATGCAATTTCAGTTTCGCTGATTACGCGATAACCCTGAAGCGCCGCGATTATCGAAATTTCGTTCGTCAACCTGCGGTGATGAAAGTGCGAAAGGCTAACCCGCCGAACTTGGTCTTTTCCTGTTTTTGCAGGTATGCCTAAGCTGACTAGCTGCCGGGCTCCCGCTTCGGAAAGGCCATAGATCAGGCATCCGTCAGGGGCTGGCATGTGAAGAACCATGCGATCCCTCCGCAGCCTGGCTAATGTCCGCTGAGCCATCCGAATTGCTGAAGACGTAACGTCGATGGGTTCAGGTACGAAACTCGCATTTCGCTTGGTTCTACCCCTTATCCAGATGAGCGCCGCTAAATCACGCGTGCGCAGCCAGCCATACTTGAATAAACTTTTGAGTACCCGCAGCTCGTTTGTGCGAGCTAATTCACAACCATCTTTTTTAATCATTAGTTATCTCCATTGAGGGTGATAACCAATATAGCGACCGTGTACCCCCATACACATCCCTATTCACCCGGGGGCGTATGGAGGTGTGGAACGGCCAAAACAACACCTGGCCACCACCGCCTTTTGCAATCTGGACGATTGTCCGGCGGTTTGTGCGTCTGGATGCCACACATGCCCTGCAAACTGGGGCGCCCTTTCGCGTGCTACTTCACGCGCGGGAAAACCCACTTTGAC
>JAYVLG010000147.1:0-2690 GCA_043759595.1 Sulfurirhabdus sp.
GGTGTTTGCAGGCGTAGTGTTTGCCGCCAGCGCATTCTCGCTGCCCATGATCATGGATCGCAAAGCAGATGCCATCACCGCTGTCGTCACCAGCGCCAATGCAGTATTGCGCAACAAAAAACCCATGCTGCTGTGGGCAGTGATCATTGTGCTAACTGTCCTGCTGGGATTTGCCACGGCCTTGATCGGCTTTTTGGTATTGCTACCCATCATTGGCCATGCCACCTGGCATGCCTACAAGGAAACCATTGATGCTTCAGCCTGGTCGAAAAACAGTCCAGTGGAAGATGCCTGAGAGTCGTTCCTGTATCCACTCAAAAAAAGTGAGGGGGTCAGTTATTGCAGATTAAGTTCTGGCTGATGTTGCAATGCAAGACCTGGTACAACACTGTTTGGTACAACACTGTTAGTTTAAGCAAAATTTCGCAAGAAAAATAACAATAACCAATTGATTTGTATATGATTAGTTTGGTTGAACTAACAGTATTGAGACCTGGTACCGTATTTCCGGATTGAATAGTTAATCGATGATCGTAAAATTCGCACTTATCGGACACTAGCCGTATGAAAGAAGCATTAGTTGTTTTCTCACGAAAAGGCAAATTCAAGAACTCTGTTCACGCACGGGATATCACAAGCCGCGAGGATGCACGTAAGCACTGGCCCATGGTGACACCAACCTCTCCTTACCACCTCGTCACTTGGGTAAGGCCATCTTTTGCAGAGAACGGAAAGTTGCTACGGCGCTCCCACTTTCGGGCTTTGCCTGATTCACACCACTACGATTTTCGTCAGTATTTTCAGAGTGAGGAGGCTGAACGCCAGCATATAGTTCAGGAAAGCAAAGAGCATCGGCAAGCCAAGGAATTAATTGCTGCCGAGTTATCTCGTCGCCTTAAATTTAATCTCGCCATGCCTTGGTACTTCAAGGACGAAAACGTATCTGACTATCACTTGGAGGGTAATCTATTGCTTGGTGCCGATAGTATTGTCACTGAACACCCTGTTAAAACATCATTAGGTTGTGATTATCGTCTTGACGTTGCAATTCTTACACCCACGATTAATAAGGAACCAATCCTTCTCGGTGGTGTTGAAATTGAACTTGGACATGCATTTGAAGGCCGGAAAGCATTGATTGGGAAGTCGCAGGGGTTTCCGCTAATTTCAATCGACATTACTGAAATGACATTGAGCGATATCACACCAGAATGGGCCGAGAACGCTCTTACGGCAACGACACGCACTCATGAGAAAGGCCAACGAAAGACCTTATTTATCTGCACGACTTGCTCTATCCTCTATATGCGAAGTTACCCGACTTCGTGGATAAGGAACATCGGCATCAGTTTCTTGTTTTTGCCAAAGATGACGAATTGAAAAATCTGATGAAATACCTAAATGTATTTCGCGAGAAATTTGGTTTGGCAAAAGATGTAGTAACTTTGTCACTTGTCAATGCAAAAAGTGAGCAATCAAAAAAGATGCTGGAAAACGCTGGGGATGTGGTCGGAGCTGACTGGCGGAAAATAAACGAACAACAGTGCCTGCGAATTACCATTGATCGTCCTGTAAACCCAATGGATAAGGGAGTATATCTACTCCACCTAATCATGGCACGGCTACTGCTGACGCATTTCAATGCTCTTGTTGGCTACAAATATAAAAATGGCATCATCAACGAAGATCTGACAGAAGACGTGTGGATTCATCTTAAATGGGATGCCGATAGAAAGATTTTTGAGCGCCATCGTGTATTGCCAAAGCGGCTTTCTGAACCATTTTCTCGACTAATCGAAGTCCTTGATATGCTGGAGCATTGATGGGATCAGCACAAAACTAGGGGCAGGTCTACAATCGATGCATTCGATGTAAAGCAATGATCACATGCTAACCATAACAATCTTCCCAATCGTCGTGAAATATACTCCACACAAAAAATAGGGGTCAAGTATACATTCACAGCACTGGCTATGCGCATCCACCAATTCCTTTGACAGACGCGCAGAGCCCGCTCATCCTATCCAGATCTGATCCTGTATCTTGGGCGCGCGGGTTACATCTCCAATTTTACAGTTCTGGTGTCAGGTCTCAATACTGTTAGTTTAAGCAATATTTTACGTAGAAATTTAACGGTAACCAATTGATTTGTATTGGATATATTTTGCTAAACTAACAGTATTGTGTCAGGTCTTGCAATCATGCATACAGAAAAAATCTGCATTTAGTAAAATTCGCTTCACCTTACCCCTCAGCCAAATATGTAAGCTGCCGTTGGTGTTTCAACGCCAGTAATACGACATCGACCTTGGAATGGGCGTACAAAACAATATGCCGGCTTACAAGGTATTCGCGCAAATAAGGTAAGCCCGCTTGTGCGGCAAGTTGTTGAACAGTTTGAGCTCTTAGCCGTGCTTGAGCTGAACGTCCGGTGAGAAAACGTGCCGGGTGCCCACTGGCTGGCGACCAACCCAACACGGTGACCATTTCGCGCAGCTCTGCCTTTGGTTTGCGAAAGCGTTCGCTTGCAGAATCTGCATCTTGTTCTACGAAAAACAGGCGAGCTGCTTCCAGGTTACTGATGAAATTGAGGGCGGCTTCGACTCTTGCTCTAACCTTTAGCGTCATTGATCTGACAGTGCTAATGACAATTCATCGGACGCTACACGCTGTCCGGCCAGAAGCTGACG
>JAYVLG010000148.1:0-4136 GCA_043759595.1 Sulfurirhabdus sp.
TCGGCAACATCTGAAAACGATGATCCCATATGGACGTCAAGATATTTCTGAAGCCGACATCCAGGCTGTCGTGGATGTTCTGCGCTCGGATTTCCTCACTCAAGGCCCTGCTGTCTCGGTATTTTAAAAAGACAACACTTTGTTATGAAAATTGCAGTCATTCCCGCACGCGGCGGCAGTAAGCGCATCCCTCGAAAAAATATTAAAGATTTTTGCGGTAGGCCTATGATTGCCTGGGCTATCAGCGCAGCTAAAGAATCCGGCCTATTTGACCGCATCATTGTTTCTACAGATGATGAAAAAATAGCCGAGTTAGCCAGGAGTTGGGGTGCGGAGACGCCTTTTGTTCGTCCTGCGCATTTGGCCGATGACCTTACTTCAACAGTTCCAGTTATTGCGCATGCCGTCAAATCGTGCCTTAATTTTGGGTGGGTGGCCGACTACGTCTGTTGTGTATACCCCTGCGTGCCATTTCTACAAGTTAGTGATTTAATCGCGGCACTCGATCTGATCCAGGCGCGGAATGCTGATTTTGTTTATCCCGTTACAGAATATGCCCACCCTGTACAGCGGGCAATGCGTCAACTCCCAGATGGAAAAATGCAATTTCTCAGTCCGGAATACGAGTTAAAGCGAACTCAGGACATAGAGAAAACTTACCATGATGCTGGACAATTTTACTGGGGCAAGGCATCAGCTTGGTTAGAGCACAAAAAAATGCATACTGATGGTTTGGGTATATCCATACCGAACTGGAGAGTTGTGGATATTGATTCTGCGGACGACTGGCGGCGCGCTGAACTTATTTTTAAAGCAATCATTAGCGCTCCACGACTGGACTCGGTGTGACGACAGGCTCAAGTTTGAAAGTGCTCCTACTGGGATCCTCAGGCCTATTGGGCAGTAACCTTGTGCCATTTTTTGTTTCGCACGGGTATGAGGTTATAACTCATAGTCGCAGTGGTGAAGCCCAATACCAAGCAGACCTTAATGACCCCAAGGAAGCATATGAGCTGCTGAGAAAGATTGAACCAAAGGTTATCGTCAATCTGGTCGGACTGACGGATGTGGATCGTTGCGAGGTACAGCCAAATGAAGCATTTCTGGCGAATGTCCGAACCGTAGAAAACATTGCGGGCTGGATAAAACAAGGAAAAACTTCCTGTTATTTAGTGCACATATCTACTGATCAAGTTTACGATGGGGCTGGCTTGCACAAGGAGGAGCAGGTGACGTTGATGAATTACTACGCCTTTTCGAAATATACCGGGGAATTGGCGGCGGCGAGTGTACCAAGTACTATTCTTAGAACAAACTTTTTCGGTCGTAGTCATTGTGCCAATAGAGCAAGTCTGTCGGACTGGCTTTTCCGCTCGCTTTCGAATAGTGATGCTATTCAAGTATTTGATAATGTGTTGTTCAGCCCACTCTCCCTGACGACCCTATCGGAAATGATCGAACTGATCATTCAGAAGAAACCCGTTGGCGTCTTCAACTTGGGTTCTCATGATGGTATGAGCAAGGCAGATTTCGCCTTTGCTTTTGCTGAGGAACTGGATCTTTCAACATGCACCATGACGCGTGTTTTGACCGATCAGGTAACGTTTCTCAAGACGTATCGTCCTAAGGATATGCGGATGGATTGTTCCAAGTTAGAAAATATGCTTGGTATCAAGCTGCCACTTCTCAGAGATGAAATAAAACGAGTTGCGAAGGAATACCATGAAGTCGCCTGAACCTATTCTGGAAATCCAAGGCAAGAAAATCGGACGTCACTATCCGACCTATTTCATTGTAGATATTGCGGCCAATCATGATGGTAATCTTGAACATGCCAAGAATCTGATCTACTTAGCAGCGGAAGCAGGTGCGGACGCGGCAAAATTCCAACACTTCAAGGCTGAAACAATCGTCAGTGATCACGGATTCAGAAATTTGGGTGGTCAGCAATCCCACCAAGCAAAGTGGGAAAAGTCGGTTTTCGAAGTCTATAAGGATGCCAGCGTCAGCCTTGGTTGGACCGACACGCTAAAAGAGACCTGCGATAAAGCTGGAATCACATTCTTTACCAGCCCATATGCCTTAGATCTTGTTGATCACATTGACCCCTATGTGCCTGCCTACAAGATAGGTTCCGGTGATATCACCTGGATCGAGATGATCGAATACATTGCCTCAAAGCAAAAGCCGTATATCATGGCGACGGGCGCATCCACGCTGGATGATGTCCATCGTGCGGTATCCGCTGGGCTAGCAATTAACCCCATGCTTTGCTTGATGCAATGCAATACGAACTACACAGCCAGCCTAGAGAACTTCAAATACATTCAATTGAATGTTCTGCGGACTTACCGCGCGATGTATCAGGATCTGGTTCTGGGGTTGAGTGACCATACCCCAGGGCATGCAACTGTTCTTGGCGCCGTGGCTTTGGGTGCTCGGATAATAGAGAAGCACTTCACAGATAACATCATGCGCGCTGGTCCAGATCACGCATTTTCAATGGACCCCAAGAGCTGGCGGGAAATGGTGGATCGGACGCGGGAATTGGAAAACGCCTTGGGTGCAGGTGTTAAGCAAGTTGAAGAAAACGAACGAGAGACCGTCGTCCTTCAGCGACGCGCTATCCGTGCCAGAAGCAATCTTGCTGCCGACACCGTGCTGTCCAAAGATCACCTCATTGTTTTACGCCCATGCCCCCCGGATGGGGTTCCTCCTTATTGCTTGGATAAACTGATTGGCAAGCGAGTCAACCGAGACGTTAGTACAGGGGAGCATCTGCGATGGATCGATCTCGAGTAGGCATTGTCATCCCCGCCCTGAACGAATCAGCGACCATCTTGGGTGTTGTTGAAACGGCGAGAAGATATGGTGTGCCAATTGTCGTCGACGATAATTCAACAGATGACACAGCAGAACTAGCTAAGCAGGCGGGTGCCGTCATTGTGTCGCATGAACGAAATCGTGGCTACGATGCAGCGCTAAATTCCGGGTTTAAAAAAGCAACAGAGCTCGGCAGTGAGGTAATCATTACGATAGATGCGGATGGCCAGCATGATCCGTCCCTTCTTCAGAAATTTATCGATCGGATCGATGCTGGTGCCGATGTCGTCGTCGGTATTCGCAGCCGGCAACAGCGGTTTGCAGAGCATCGATTTGCTTGGTATACCAGTCTTCGTTTTGGGATAAAAGACCCTTTGTGTGGAATGAAGGCGTATCGCACAGTGGTTTATGATGCGCTAGGTCATTTCGACTCATACGGATCTATTGGTACCGAATTGATGATCTTCGCGGCAAAAAAGGGTTATCGGCTAGACCAGATACCGTTTGATGTGCGAGAGCGAAAAGGCCAGTCGAGATTCGGTCGAATTCTTGTTGGGAATTACAAAATAATGCGCGCAATGGTGCTCTCAATATGGCACGTTAAATGAAGCACTACCCGGGCACGCCCAAAAACACCAACATTATGGTTGAGGATTGCTGCGAAGCGGTTCAATCAAGCCAGAATTAAACGAAGGGTCATCTATATGACCACCGCATCGCGGTAAGCACTATCTGATCAAGATTAAGAAAGACGAAAATGACCGGTAGCACAGAAGTAAACATCGCAGGGTTGGCCATTAGACGTGGGCAGACTCCCTTTGTCATCGCTGAAATATCCAGAAACCATAACCAGTCGCTTGAACAGGCACTTGTAATCGTCGAGGCTGCGGCGAAGGCTAGTGCTCACGCCCTGAAAATCAGGACCCGCACGCCCGACACAATGACGCTTAATCTGAACGAACGGGAATTGCATATTAGCGACCCCACAAGAGACTGTAGGCGGGCACATCACTCTACAAGTTGTATGGTGAAGCCTAAACTCCGTGGGAATGGCACAAACCCATGTCTTGGAACTTTATCGGCTGATCCTGATGATTAAACGAATAAAGGGATGGTTGTCCAATCCACAACAAAGCTCCCTTTGCACATACTTCAGGGGCATGCGGCGGAGTGCCGTGTCGCCCAAAGAAGTTGTATTGGTACAGTGCGTCGAGGATTTGTATTGCTTCGGCCTGTTTGGCCAGATCGCGTCTTCGTTGCGCGAGAAAAATGCTGTCCGGGTCGAGCAGTATGTGTTGAGAAGCTTGCGCGTG
>JAYVLG010000149.1:0-10954 GCA_043759595.1 Sulfurirhabdus sp.
AATACAGAAACAAAACTGGGGCAGCGCCATTCCGCTGCATGTGAAAGGTTACCCTCTTAAACTCGATGCTTTATTGTCTTGACTAAGGGGTCCACTTTAGCTTTGCCGCGAAACGATCATGGCAAAAGTATTTGAGTGCTAGAATTTTGCAATTTTATAAGGGGAAAAAATGGGGTTGTCCACTGTAATTATTGCATCCTTATCCTTGCTTGGAGTGTCATTTATTGCGCTTAAACGCATTCGTGCCAGGCGCCTTGAATACATCAAGAAATTTCATTTTCACAGTTCTATTAGAAATAAAATTTTAAAAAAATATCCGTTCTTAACAGAAGAGCAGATTAGCCTGGTATTTCAGGCTTTGCGCGATTATTTCTATATTTGTAATCGAGCAAAGCGCAGGATGGTAGCGATGCCATCACAGGTGGTGGATGATGCGTGGCATGAATTTATTTTGCACACGAGGGTATATAAGGATTTTAGCCAGAAAGCACTTGGTCGCTTTTTGCATCACACGCCCACAGAGGCAATGCGAACTCCAACTCTTGCGCAGGAGGGGATAAAGCGCGCATGGAGGTTGGCGTGCGCCAAGGAAAACATTAATCCGGTTTCTCCGAATAAATTGCCATTGCTTTTTGCAATTGATGCCAAGCTGAATATTCCGAATGGTTTTGTTTATACGTTGAATTGTAAAGACCCCCATTCGCCTGCTTATGGTTCTGGTTATTGTGCCGGTGATATTGGCTGCACTTCCGGGTGTTCAGGTAGTTCTGGTTCAGGTTCCGAATCAGGGGGCTTTTTTGATGGCTTGTCTGATTCAAGTGATGGCGGATCAAGTTGCGGGGGTGGATGTGGGGGGGGAGACTGACATGCTGAATTCAGAAAACGGGTTGCTGGGGAAGGAGTGGGTAGCGCTACAGAACAATTACGAGCAATATGAAAAAATTGCGGTTTACATCAAACTGACGAGTGTTATTTTGTTTTTCATCGGCTTGGTGATGTCGCTTGATGGTATTTTATCTGGTTTGATAATTCTGGTTTTGTGGTTACAAGAAGGTATCTGGAAAACTTATCAATCCAGAATTGGTGACCGGATTTTGATGATTGAAGGCGCAATTAAACACGGTGGACATTCAGAAGAAGCGGCTTTTCAGTTGCACTCAATTTGGCGAAATGGTCGGTCGGGGATAGTTGGGTTGGTCAGAGAGTACCTGACAAATTCCATCAGACCTACGGTTGCTTATCCTTATGGGATACTGATATTGATCAATTGGGTGGTGTTTTTTATTTAGAGTTTTTTGCGGTTTCTTTGGGGAGAGCCAATACTCAATCCAGCCCCCTTTTCCGCCAAGGGGCGAGAGCCGTTCATGTCGCTTTAAAAGCGATTAAACCGCAGAGGCGCGGAGACGCTGAGTAAAATCATGGGGTTATTGGAATTCTCTCCGCTACTTTTTAGTATGCTGGGGCATGAGGGCTGTAAATAAATTGTCGTACCTGCGAACCTGAATGCTCTGCGCCTTTGCGTCTCTGCTGTTAATGTACTTCCGTTTTTAGAATGACAATTTAACCTTTCATCTTCCTCACTAACCCTACCATCACGCCAAATATTTCCAGTTGGCCTTTAGGCCGGATGACTGGGTAGGCTGGGTTGGCTGGATGCAGAACGAAGCTGCCTTTTTCCCGTTGCAGATATTTGAGGGTGAATTCATTGTCTACGATGGCGACGACAATGTCGCCGATGTTGGCGGCAGGCTTTCTTTCTACGACGGCGATATCGCCTTCATGAATGCCTGCGTCTATCATCGAATCACCTTTAACCCGCACCAGTACAGTTTGAGAGGGGCGTTCCACCAGGTAGTCGTCAATGGTCAGCGCTTCGCTGGAAATATCATCAATTGAATTGGGCAGGCCGGCGCGGACAGAGCTGCTGGCCAGAGGGCGTTCAAAGAATTTTTCGATGGGTTTGAGGCGTTTGTCGGGGGCATTGCCTAAATATCCGGCCAGTTTCAGCCTGGCCACTAGCGCCGCTATGGAGGATTTGGATTTGAGGCCAAGGAGTTGCCCCATTGCGGCGTAGGTTGGCAGTATGCGGTGTTCTGCGTAAAAGTCCTGCAACTGGCCGAGATAATTTTGATCGTTCGTCATGGAAATAGCTTATCGAACGATCGTTCTTATGTCAATCCTATTTCCACCATAATGAAAGTGTCGGTATATAGGTGACCATAATTAGCCATAAGAACATAATAAATAAAAATGGCAATGAAGCTCGGAACAGGCTGAGCATGGGCTCTTTGAATCTTTGACTGGCCAGGAAAAGATTAATGCCAACCGGTGGCGTCATATAACCAATTTCCAGATTGGCGAGAAAAATAATGCCCAGGTGGATGGGGTCTACGCCAAAACGATTTGCCAGGGGCAGGATGAGCGGTACGATTACGATGGTCGCGGAAAAAATATCCATCACACAGCCCACCGCCAGCAGAAATAAATTCAATAGCAGCAGAAATTGTAATTTGCTGGTGACATCGTGTTCCAGCAGTGCCATGACTTTCATGGGGATTTGCGCGTCGATCATGGAATTGGTCAGGCCCATTGCCACGCTCAGGATAATCATCAAGCTGCCACTCAGCACGCTGGCTTCCCTGAAAATGCCTTCCAGCAAACTTCTGTCTTTT
This sequence comes from Sulfurirhabdus sp., assembly GCA_043759595.1. Lineage (GTDB taxonomy): Bacteria > Pseudomonadota > Gammaproteobacteria > Burkholderiales > SMCO01 > Sulfurirhabdus. Next base: position 2,673 of record JAYVLG010000149.1, read on the forward strand.
CCAAAACCGGGCATTTGAGTAATGGGATTCAGGTCGCGATGTATCACCATTTCCAGAAAAATGGCATAGGCGGCTGTACAGGTTGCAGCTTCAGTAACAGTAACGTAGCCACCTAATAAACCAACGATGATACCGACAGGTAATAATAAATCCCATATGCCGTGGCGAATGGCACGTCGAAGCACTTTCCAGGAAAAGGGGTGTTTGGCAATATTAAGCTTGTGCCCGGAAAAAATACCATATAGCGCAAGCATGATCAACAGAATAACGCCGGGAACAAAGCCTGCTTTGAACATCTGCTCGATATTCACGCCTGCAATAATGCCGTAGAGCAATACAACCATGCTGGGTGGGAATAACAGACCAAGAGAGCCGGAACTGGTAAGCAGCCCGAGTGAAAAACGCTTGGTATAGCCCTCTCTCAGCAACATGGGGTAGAGCAACCCCCCCAATGCCAGAATGGTGACACCGGATGCTCCTGAAAGCGCAGTAAAAAATGCGCAGGTGATCAAGACGACGACAGCCAGACCACCTGGCATCCAGCCAAATCCAGCTGTGAACAATTTGATTAAGCGTTCTGGCGCCCCTCCTTTGGAGAGTACTACGCCAGCCAGTGTGAAAAGGGGAATAGCCATAAGATTGGGCGAAGTTGCCAGGCGCATCATTTCGATCATGAGTACGGCTGGGTCGAGGTCTGCAGACCAAACGGCTACCAAGCCGCCAGCACCGATGATGATGAATAATGGTACGCCTAGGGCTGCCAGGGCCAGTAAAATAATGACGATTGAGGCTGTCATTGTGTATTTCGCTTGGGTGAACGTGGGCCGATGATGGCGCGCAGGGCAAAGTGGAGCATTAGCAGGAAGAAGGTCACGGGAAAGATAATGCCTAAAGCAGCAACCCAACGCTCATCAGGATTGCTGGATAACCATTCGTCCCACCAGAATCGTGAAGCATGCCAGAACAGTATCCCGCACACCAGTGTGGAAAAAAGAAAAATAGGGCGCTCTAATCTCCTGCGCCAGATATCATTCACAAAGGCTATGGCGACGTCGATTTTAATGTGGCGTTCGCGAACAGCTAATATGGCCCCAAAGAAACTGACCCATAACACCAGATACTGGATAAGAATGGAGGCTCCTGGTATCCCGGTATGGAAAAAGTTGCGCAAAATAATTTCCAGCAAGGATAGAACCAGCATGATTACCATGCTAATGCTGGCAATCATGCTTTCTAACCGGGTCAGTTTGCTCTCGATTTTCGCGGACAGGGAGCGGTTCCGAGTATAGGCTTTCATGTAGCAGTTACTTTTTTTGGTGAAATTCTACAAGTGCTTTACGGGCTCGGTCATAGACTTCTGCAGGGATGTAATTCGATTTTGCCAGATCCGCTGCTGCACGATCACGGATGTTGTTGATTTCGGTTTCAGATTCTTTCCATGCAGGTGTAACGGTAATCCCATTTTTTTGTAAAACGGCAACGCTCTTTTCGTTGTCTTTTCGGGTTTCGGTAAGTAATTGCTGGCTGACTTCATTGCCAGTGCGTTGTAATATCGATTGTAAATCTTTAGGCAGTTTATTATAGAATTTACTGGACACAACCAAACCGCCGATTCCATCTGCCATGGCATCTTCTGTCATATGGGGTGTTTTGGTGAACCATTGCAGGGCAATGGCACCCAGTGGTGGGGCGAGTGTGGTGTCAATTAACCCGGTAGATAAGCTGGTAAATACTTCAGTAATAGGTAGCGGAACGGGGGATATGCCGCTGGCAGCGAAAAATGCGGTTGCAAGCGGATCTCCTTCCCATAGCCATATTCGGTGTTTTTTCAGTTCAGCCATAGAGTTGATAGGCGTTTTTGAAAAAATTCGCACAAATCCTACCTCCATCCATCCTAACAGTTCGTAGTCGTTTTTGCGGAAGCCAGCTTGAATTTCCGGCATGAGCTTGGCGCGCACATAATCCACTTCAGCGTAGGTACGAAATAAAAATGGCATTTCAAGTACCCGTGCTGGCGAGTATATATAGCCAATGCCATGGCCGGTTATCGCTGCACCGTTGAGTTGGCCGTATTTAATTTTGCGCAGCATGTCAGGTTCGTCACCAGAAACACCACCCGGATAAAATTTAAATTGAAGGCGCCCCTGACTCTCTTTGGAAACTTTGTCTGACCAGGCTTTAATGACATTCATCCAGGTTGAGCCAGCTGGGGCAAGCGTTGCAAATTTAACTACATAATTATCATCAGCTTTTGCTGTAAATGCACAGAGTAGCAGCAGCAATAACCCGAGTTGTTTTACCTTCAAAATAATTCCTCCTCTTTGGTGAGCAGCAAACGTGCTTTTCGTTGGGAAATAGCGTTGACCAAGTCCATTTCAGGAAATATGTCCGGGGGTGCGTTCACTATGGCAGTTAATTTGTCATGAAACGTTTTGCGGTCTGCTTGCTGAACGGACAAGTATTGTGCATAGAGTAAATCAACGATGAGCAATTTACCTTGGGTCAGATCTCGCGCTTTTTTGAAATGCTTCTCAGATGAGGCGAAATCCCCACCCAGCATGGGGGGTCTGCTGCCATGCCATACGCCGAAAAACAGATGGGGGCCGCCATAATAATAATTTTCATCCAGTTCAATGACCCGTTGCATGAGCGTTGAAACCTTGCCTAATTCGGCAATTCGGCTGGGGTCATCACGGTTTAAATCAATTAATTTGGCCCAGTTGGAAGCCGCCCAGAATAGCGCCGGGACAGCATTGCTATCGAGGTGCGATATGTTTTGCTGGAGGGTGTCGTTACGCATGGACTGAATGTCTCCTTTCAGTCCTAAAGTGGCCAGTGCTGCGAATGCGTGTTTAAGTCCTCTTTGGTAAAGGCTGGATGCACGTTCATGATTTTCGTCTTCCACAAATCCATAGGCGTAACCATAAAAACCTTGGGCGGCATAGATGCGTAATTCACGATTGGTTGGCACTTCCTGAATCATGCCTTCAACCAATTTGATATTAGCTGGAATAGCCGCTTTGGCTAACTCCAGATCTGTTTCGTGATTCATGGCGATTACGCCGCTGTCCATGATGCTGACAGTAGAGCGAGCAACGATTTGCCCCATTGAGCAGGCATTCAACAGTAAAGCGCACAGGCTGACTGTCAGTAGACGAGAAAAATGCATATTCATGCAACCCCGGTTAAGAAAAATGCAAACGCTTTTAAGATGGAATGGGGTGATGCTTGGTTTTGAGTTTTTATATTTTTTTGGCTTGCCGATTTATTATGCCATTAATTTTGCTGGCAGGGGGAAAAGTTAGGCATGCTTCCATGCTTGATTTGCAAAGGATTTAACCTGGAAACTGTAGTTGGATGGGTTGGAGTGTGCTGTTTTTGGAGCGCAGGGCAAGGCGCAATGACGCAAATGGTCATTTCATTTCAAGGCGTTACCACCCTCTCCCTAGCCCTCTCCCATCAAGAGGGAGGGGAAAACAGATGTTTCCGGACGAGAACTCGTTAAATGTTAAGTTTAGCGGTTAACTGAGGTTTCTAGAGTTAATTATGAGTCCGAAAAATAACTCGGTGGTTTGCGAGAGCTTTTCTGAGGAAGTGTTGGTTTGATAAAGATCATGGTCAAAATGACTGCCATGGCAAAAATCAGGTAAATGACGGTGAACACGGCTTCAGGAAAATCATAAAACAACACGCGCGATACCCAGCGCTGAATAAAGCCTGGCTGGGTAATTTGTGTGCCGCGAAGCAAATCCTCCCATGTGGTCAACGGGCATACTTTACCGAGCAATGTTTCGATAGCAACGAAAAGAATTGCAAGCAGATGGAATAAACGAAACCAGAAGTTGCGTATCCACTGCCAATTGCGAAATGCGCCTATCCAGATCAGACACAATCCTGCAACCACGAACAACACAAAAAGAAAGTGGATAACCAGAACAGTGTCAGCGAGCAGGCGCATGCTGTTCTCTTATTCCTTAGCGAGTTTAGCCGGGTATGATCCAGTTATGTGCAACATCATAATCTTCAAACATCTGGATTTTTGCGTCGAGAAAAAGGCGTTGAATCCACGCACTCCAGCTGATCCATTTGTCCCTGGTAACGACTGCAATTTTGTTGAAATCAAATTGATGTTCACGACTGAATTTGATTTCTTCCCAAGCTACATCCAAGGTAAATCCGGACATGTCGCGCAGATCAATCAAGAGATTGAGAGAGCCTTTAAATTTCAGGCCATATAGAACTGCTGCTTCAAATTCTTTGTAGTCTGATAAGGTGAATTCACCTAAAACTGCCAAGTTGACGGTATCTTGTTCCAGTTTTATTGCAATCATGTGGTTGCCCTTTTTATTGGTGTGGTTCCTGAAATCAATATAAGCGAGAATCGAGGGCCCGGCAAATTCATTTCAGCTGAAGGGTTGTCGTGCCCGGGTCAATTCTTTCCATTAGATAACACAGGCAGTCTTGCCTGATTACTCGCTCGTCTCTCGTCAGCATTGCAGGCATAGACTGTCTTCGCAAAACAACTTGATTGTCTTTCATCATAAAATAACTTTCACTGACATCATTGCCATCTTCGTCGATTGCCATAATCGGTAAATGGCTGCCTTGGCAATGACCAAAGGGAGTCCCCGGGGTGAGTTCTTTGAAATTAAAGTGGTCAATATCTTCGTTAAAGTTGAGCGGCAGATGATGGGTTCCAAAGCCAAATTTCACATTTTCCGGCACTTTTACTGTGACCACAGTATGAAATAAATCCATGTCGTGCTTGGCAATGGCATGAGCTGGAAAGTCAGAGAGGTGCAGACACGCATTGATAAATTCTGCAGCATGTTCTTCACTGCCTGGCGTGCCAGGCTTGCCGCATTCAATGGTCACCGATGGGCAAAGTGTGGCAAAGGCGGCTGATTGCACGCCAGTGGGTCGAACGAAATACTCCACAATACGACTAAACAGCGTAGCAAGATGAAAGAAATGTTGTTCCAATCGGTTGATACAGGCGTAATGGGGATTCAGTCCGGTATTGTTATGGATATCGATACTGGCGAATGGGCTTCTGGTGCGCATTGTCTCCACAACCTGATGCATGATGTCTTGCTCAATTGAAATCAGGTCTTCACCGCCAGGCCACACACGGTTGTAATCGGGTTGTCCATCCAGTCGCCGTAATCCCAGACGGGCTGCGGAAACATTCCCGACAAAAAGAGAGAGCGCACGTGGCAGTTCTCGGTCTTGATAGCCGTGCAAGACAGACTGGATTGCTTTCAAGCCTGTGTTTTCGTTGCCATGCAGTAGTATGGATACAAATAATGGGTTCTGGCGTCGGCCAGAGAGGTGGATAAGCGTTGGGCCGGACAAAATTTCATGTAAATTAGTCGCATCACTATCCAGAAAACCGTCCGGTAATGCATTCAATTCTTTGAGCATACTTAATTAAAACCCCATTCATGAACTGGCAGTCCGCTATGCTGGTGCGCTAAATAGGCCGCAGTTAATTTGAAAAAATCGCGCCCGTGCTTGTCTATGTAGGCGCGCTGCCAGGTGGCGCCGTTTTGCCCACTTTTAACCCGTGTGGTAATAATATCCAGGTAGCGTTCCCGGTCATCTTCATTGACATCAAGCAACTTCAATCCGTGGCGAGCCATAGGAATCAGCTCTTCCAGCAGGAGCGTCCTGGCATCAGTGACCGTATTGTTTAACCAGGTGATTTTGGCAGCCAAACCGTTACGTGCGGCGCTGTAAAAGTTGTCACGTGCGGTAGCAAAGGGCAAAGTGCTTTCTGGCGGGGTGTGCAATTTTGCCAAAAAATGTGCCAAGCCAAAATACAGCGCAGCATTGGCCATTTGGTCAACGATACTGGGGCCGGCGGGCATAACCCGATGTTCAATGCGGATGTGGGGTGTACCGTTCGCGTCAAAGCCTATCAGCGGACGGTTCCAGCGCCAGATGGTGCCATTGTGCAGTCTTAGGTGGCTAAAATTTGTCGCGTCTGTATCAAAATGCATGGGAAGAAGTATCGGATAGTGCTCCAGATTTTCAGTAAAACACTCCAGTACAGATTCCTGCAGATAGCCAGAGCCAAAAGTTACCCGTTTCTCTGCCGTACCACTATCCACTGCTTGCTCAAATAACGGGATACGGGTCTCATTCCACAGGGATTTTTCGAACAGAAAGGGGGAATTGGCACACGCCGCTAATATAGGCGCAGAGACAAGGACGGATGCGTTGAAATAGCGCACAATTTCTATTTCAGGTACTTGTAAATGCAATTGAAAAGAGGTGGTGGCTGCTTCCAGCATAACGTCCTGATGCAGGGTATGGAGATGCTCAGTGCCTTCAATGTCAATTTGAATCGGCTGGCCGTTTCGGCTTTGCAATACTTGCGCGTTCAGTGCGAAATAACGGTTGAGCGGTGACATGTTGGCAAGAGTCAGCTCACTTTCCTGTATGGTGGGCAAAATGCCGATCATGATCAGAGCATTTTCAACATCGTGGGCAACCTCAAGGCAATGCCGCCAGGTAGATGTTAGCTCTTCTTCCATACGGGCTAGCCCATCGCCACGTAAATGTTGCGGTGTGCTATTTAATTCCACATTGAACTTGGATAACTCCGGCACCACCAATGGGTTGTTCAAACGTGCGAGGTAAGCTTCATTATTGGGGCTTGGAAAGTAGTTATGGTCCAGCAACCAGGACTCCAGTTCCAACCCACCCATGCAGCATGCTTCTCCGAAATGGCCAGCATGCAAGGTTTGTGCAAGGAGAACGGTTTCTTCACGCAACCGTTTCTCAAATGCGGAAAAGTCATCGGCGCTAAAACGCGTGTGTGGGATTTCCTGTCCCATGCTTACAGAGCCCTACTGGAGAGGGGAATGGGCTTAAAGAAATGTGAGTGCAAAACCAGCATCATTTATTCTCGCTTAGTGATTGTTTGACTTTTATTTTTCAAGGCTGCTAATTGTTGTAGTATAGGATTACATTATAAATATATTGCGATGTTTAAATCCAGTTTGATCCAGGAAATGGATTCCAGGTTGATTGCTTGAAATAAAGTCTGTAAGAAGTTGGAGCGAGAAAGTTAAAAGGCCAGAGCCTTTTCTCTATAGCAATGATCGGCTATATTAAGTGAAGGCATTCAAACTTGATTTGATAGTCTGTGACGTGCCATGAAGAGTCATTCAAGCCATGTTGATTTAAGGTCGGAAGTGTGGCGAACAACTGTCCTGCAGAGAAAATTATTGGAAAGTGTTTCTCTATAGCCTCAATGCTGGAAGTAACCTGCCGCCGGAGAGTGCAGTGTACAGGGAACCCAAAAGCGGTACTTTTGGCCGGACTGGTTGGCTGGAGTGTAATGCGCTTTATACCAATGATTTTCTCTGAATATCCCAAAATTCCAAACCCTTATCTTCAAATGATTTCTCAAGTGCTTCCAGCCCATTAGCAACTTTGAATTCTTTTTCATCTTCTGTAATTGGCAGAAGCCATGCAACATGAATATGTGTGTTTTCTAAATTACATATTTCTAGCTCCGGCCCTAATGGGTATGGCTTAGATATAAGCCAATGGTCACACTCGGAACCTTCTAACCATGGCTCCCCGATTGGCAAGGTATGACCAAAGCCTAAATTATGGTTGCCATGATAATGAGTAATCATTGCAATAACTTCTACTAGCCTTGGACTTTCAATTGGAGAGTGAACAATAAACTCTAATAAGCCGGATTCATCAGGCCATAAGCCACTGGCCCCAATAGAAGCATAAGACCAAAGATTTATTTGTGGCCCTGGTTCTGCCCTAAACACTTGGAATAAAGGGACCATTTCTTTAATAGGTCCAATATCCCAAGTAAGCAATTCCTGATTGTGACCTTTAAAAAATGACTGGTAGTGATTTAATATAGTCTCGTTTCTGTCTGTCATTCATACTCCTAATTTCGCATAGCAGTTAATCAACGGCCCCACTGGTCAGTATTATTGTTAATAATAAGGTGTGCTAATTATGGGTAACTCATTGATTTGTTGAAACTCAATAAATTTCTCTATCCGTATAAGATGCAATAATACTGCAAATCAATATTGACCAAGTAGGTAGTTGAAAATCTCGCTTAAACTAAGGGGGGGCTGGAAAACGGAATGTCTCTTCTTGGATTGCTAAGCAGCCATTCATCAAACATGTAGTGACGGGCAGGTTTGGGTCGATTTGAGATGGACCGGCGCAAGGAAACTTTGTGTCACAAGATGTTTTGGCGAATTGCAGATTTAGACAGTGGTTCGTTCTTTGTTAAG
>JAYVLG010000150.1:0-30803 GCA_043759595.1 Sulfurirhabdus sp.
TAGGTCTGCCGGTATATGACATAGCAGGTCGAGGCCTTTGCTTTGAGCGCGTTCTGCCAGTAATTCAAAGACATCTTCGATGGTTTCATGGAGGTTAAAATCAATTGATTCAAGAGAAAGTTTACCCGCTTCAATTTTTGAGAAATCCAGAATGTCATTAATAATGGTCAGAAGTGACTCTGCAGACCCGCGAACCGTTTCCGCATAGTCTTTTTGCTCGTGGGTGAGGCGGGTGTCCAGTAGCAGGCCGATCATGCCGATAATACCGTTCATAGGTGTGCGAATTTCATGACTTACATTGGCAACAAACTCTGATTTTACCCGTGTTGCCTCAAGTGCCGCTTCATAAGCCGACTTCATTTGCTTGTCAGCAAGTTTTCGCTCAGTAATGTCCCTGATAATAGCTTGCGTCACAATTTTCCCGTCCAGTTTTACTGAATGTAAGGCAATTTCGGAAGGAAATAAGGTATTGTCTGAGCGTTTGCCCAGCCATTCAAAAAATGCATGGCCAGTAGTCATAGCCTTATGCATATTTTCTGCAGCGTATTTATCGGATGGAACTCCCTTGCTTTGCTCAAGAGGACCCAGATCTGAAGGGTTTTTATGAATGAACTCCTCAACTGTGCCAATTAAAAACATGTTGAGAGCAGCCTGGTTGCAATTAAGAAATCCTGATTCATCAAAAATAACAATACCGTCAGAATTAGATTCAAACAGTGTCATGTACTTAAGCTGTTCTTTCTCAATCTCAATGGTTTGGCCAGCTGCGCGACGAATCACAAAAACGGCAATCAAAATCCCTAAAATGACTGCCGTGATGCCTAGGCTGATCATCATTAGCTGTGTATTTTCATAAGCTTGTGATGCTTCTGTTGCGGCAATCCTGCTTGAGTCGCGCTGAAGCATCATGAGCTCATCCAGCTCTTTGACAAGATCTCTCAACAAGGGGATGGTTTCGGTTTGCAGAATTTTGAAGGCGGCATCCTTGTTGTTTTCCAGCCCCAGCTCAATCGTTTTCACTACCACTGGCTGCGTAGCAGTGGTGACGTTTCTCAATCTTTCCAGAACGGCCTGTTCAGCCTTGGTGAGGGGCATTTTGTCGAACTTCTGACGTGCATACGTAAAGTTGATACCGTATTGATAGAAATTCTGGAGTTCTTCATCCATCTTGAAAGGATCATCCAGAACCACAATGGTGTGCATGCTGATAGCCCGGTCACGAATAGAATCGCGCATGACGGTTGCCAATTCTGTTTTGACATTGTTCTCGTCAACAATACGTTCAAGGCGGTCATTGATCGAAGACATTTGATTTAAACCAATCAATGTAAGTGAAATCATGAGTGCAAGTACAACGGCAAAGCCGGTTCCGACACTGAATTTCATGTTTTTTGCAAACATTTAAATATTCCTTTGGACTGCATGTGCGCAGGGTGATGTGCGACTAATTTGAGTCTGATTTTGTTAGATTAGATACCATATTATCAATAATTACAATATGTTGTGAGTAATTATTCACGTTATTTTGTTTTGTTGTATTTTAAAATAATGAGAATCATTATTGACTTAATAATGAGAATTGTTATCATGTGAGTCATTAGACAAATACAAATGATTCTCAATAAATAAATGTAAAGGAAAATATATGCGTAAAAAAATATTAGCGTTGGCGATATCAAGTGCCTTTTGCATGGAACAAGCAGTAGCGGCACAGCCAACTCTGGAAGAGAAACTGGAAATACTGCAACAGGAAATAGAATCCCTGAAAGTGCAAATGAAAAATAATCAGGCAGCGCAAGGCAAATCATCAACATTAACTCTGGCTAGTGACATGCCAGGTTATGACGCGTCGGCTACTGGCGGTAAGCGTTTTGATTATGGCCAAACACCAACAGTGATCGGTGGGTACGGGGAAGCTATTTATAATAATTACCGTGATGGCAGCGTTAAGGATCAAGCTGATTTAAGACGTTTTGTATTGTTTTTCGGTCATAAATTTAATGACAAATTGCGCTTTAATTCAGAATTGGAAATTGAGCATTCCTGGATTGAAGGTGGGGAAGGGGGGGAAGTGGCTATGGAGCAAGCTTACCTCGAATACGCTGTATCAGACAAAATCAACGCGAGAGCAGGTTTGATGTTGATGCCGATGGGTATTACCAATGAGACACACGAGCCGCCTACCTTTTATGGGGTAGAGCGCAATCAGGTTGAATCATTGATCATTCCATCAACATGGCGCGAATTAGGACTTTCGTTACAAGGTGAAGCTATGCCAGGGCTGGAATACAATGTAGGTATTTCAACCAGTCTGGATGCAGGGAAGTTCAAGAAGCCAGAAAAAGGACTTCGTGAAAGCCGGACTGCTGGTGGTGAAGCTGCAGCGAATGATCTGGGTTTCTTTGGTGCATTGAATTACCGTGGTGTCCCTGGTTTGCTGGTTGGCGGTAGCCTGTTTTCAGGCAATACTGGGCAGGATGGAGCGAGTAACTCAGCGCTTAAAGGTGTGGCAGCAAGAGTGACACTGTGGGATCTGCATGCAAGGTACACAGTAGGTGACCTTGATTTGCAAGCGTTATATGCACGCGGTACCATGAATGATGCAGATAAAGTCAGCGCAGCGACCGGAGAAGTGGCGCCAAAATCCTTATATGGATGGTATGCACAGGCTGCCTATCACGTGTGGAAGAAGGGTGATTTTGACGTGGCGCCTTTTATCCGATACGAGCGTTATAATACACAAGCTTCTGTTGCAGAAGGTTATGCAGCCGATCCGCTTAACAATGAAACAGTTACAACCATGGGTGTGAATTTTAAACTGCACCCTCAGGTAATACTTAAGGCGGATATTCAAAACTTTAAGACTGATAGTAAGAAGGATCGTTATAATTTAGGCGTAGGTTATATGTTCTAACCAGTTAAATGGTTGGAAACGCGATTTGGCCAGGAATAAAATTCCTGGCCGTTTGTTTTATATTGGAAAAACTAACAGTTTAAAAACGATAATGCGAAAATCAGCTCTTTCAGCTTTAATGATGATTATGACAATTTACATATTGTTTTATTCATTGTCAGTACGTGCCTTGGATCGCGTCATTCTGGAGCCGGAAGCTTTTGTAGCAAATGCTTTTAGTGCTAAACCGCAAGTCAAGACCATTTGGCTAACAAAAAATGTTGAATCTCAAGTAATGACTATTCTTGGACACGCGCCAACTCAATTACGGCAACGCTATTGGAGCGATGGTTTTAAAACGTTATGGATATTGGAAGAAGTAGGCAAAGAAGATTTAATCACCGCTGGCTTTATTGTGGTGGATGGCAAGATTGATCAAGCCAAGGTGCTGGTGTATCGAGAAAGTCGTGGAATGGAAATTAAATATCCTGCATTTTTAAACCAATTCAAAGGCCTGCATATTACTTCTGATAATCGACTTGAACATTCTGTTGATGGTATTTCAGGTGCAACGTTATCAGTTCATGCTATGGAACGTATGGCGCGTCTTGCGTTGTATTATGATCAGTTGAGTAAAGCGAAATGAGTTTGAAAATTCACTATATTCGACTTATCAGGCGTTGGCATGCCAGGGTAGGTGTGTTTGCTGCCTTGTTTCTTGTATTGCTTGTATTCACAGGGCTGGCACTGAATCACGAGGAAGCGCTCAAGCTGGATAAAATGGAAGTTTCATCTCCGTGGCTCATGCGTTGGTATGGTATTCACGTCGATGTTCCCACTCAGGGATATTTGCTTGGACATGAGTTTTTATCATGGTATGGCGATAAATGGGTATGGGGAACCAATGTATTAAACGGACGTGGTCAGCCGGTAGGCGCTATTGAAATTTCAGGTATAGCCTATATAGCAACCGCCTCTCAGCTTTATATGTTTCAGCAAGATGGACAGTTATTGGATAAGGTAGAGAAGCTGTCTCTGCCTGGTTATCCCATTATCTCCGTGGGTAAGACAGGAGAAAGTGTCGTGCTGAAAACTGCGGATGGCGCGTTTGTCAGTGGTGATGGATTAAATTGGGAAAAGACATCGTCTAATCAAACTGTATGGATAAGCCTGACTGCTTTACCGGATAAAGCCATGCAGCAACAATCGCAATTATTGGCACCGAGTTTGCCTGCCCAGCGCATTTTACTGGATTTACATAGCGGCAGATTGTTTGGCCAATATGGTCCTTGGGTGATGGACTTTGTTGCACTCGCTCTTCTTACGTTAGGCATGAGTGGTGTCTGGATTTATTGGCGATCTGTTAAGCAAGGTAGAATTCATAATAAATCACATTAATCCGGGTAGCATTTACATTCACTGTTATTTTCGAACGATTTTCTAAATGGCAATGTGTCTTATTGAACAAAAAATGCAGTTGGGTGTCTGACGTATGATTGAACCTGAGAAACCTCAGTTAACCGATACACTTAACACTTAGCATTTAACTAAATAATTCTAATAGAATTTTTAATGATTCCCTGGTTCACGCGGTTGGTCAAACCGCTATGGGTTGGATTGCACAGTTTTCGCAGCACAGGGAGGTGTTGCAACGCCTTGAAATGGAATGACCATTCTGAGTCATTGCGCCTTGCCCTGTGCTCCAAAAACAGCACACTCCAACCCATCCAACTAAGGTTTCCAGGTTTAACTTTTTATGATAAATAACGCGCGCAGTATATACACAACATGATGTTTTTAAAACGAAATTTCTTAATCCTGCTTTCAGTGGCTTATTTAGGTGCCTGCTCAATTTTACCAGCGCCGAAAGAGCCACCAAAACCCGTCGTTGTGACTAAGCAACCCCAACCAAAAATCGCCTTGGTTCTAGGAGGGGGTGCAGCACGCGGATTTGCGCATATTGGCGTAATTAAAGCACTGGAAGCCCAGGGTATTATGCCGGATATTGTGGTGGGTACGAGCGCTGGCAGCGTTGTTGGTGCGCTGTATTCAGCCGGTTTTACAGGCTTTGAGCTACAAAAAATTGCTTTCAAAATGGCTGAATCAAATGTTGGGGATTGGACTTTACCCAATCGCGGTTTTATCAAAGGTGACAGTCTTCAAAGTTATATTAATTCAGCCGTGCAAAACAAACCAATTGAAAAGTTAAGCAAAACATTTGCTGCAGTAGCAACGGATTTGCAATCGGGTGAGCAGGCGGTTTTTCGTCGAGGCAACACGGGTATGGCTGTTCGGGCATCCAGTAGTGTACCTGGCTTGTTTCAACCTGCCAGTATTAACGGCCGAGAGTATGTGGATGGAGGTTTAACCAGTCCGGTACCTGTGAAGGCAGCAGCGGATATGGGGGCAGGTATTATTATTGCGGTTGATATCTCGGCTAAACCAAAATTGGCTAATATTAAGGACAGTGTTGATCTGTTATTACAAACTTTCAGTATCATGGGACAGACTATCAGTCGTTATGAACTTGCATATGCAGATGTGGTTATTCGACCTGAAACAGGCGTTATTGGTGCGGCAGATTTTGAGCAACGACATCTAGCTATACTGGAAGGTGAGAAAGCAACGCAAGCTGCATTGCCTCTTATTCGGCAGATTTTACAGAAGAAGGGTTGGAAAGGTCTACCCGATTAGCAGTCATGAAGCGCTTTGCCCAGTAAGATTCTTTCATGTTGGAAATCAAAACGCTGCCAGTTGAGCTGCTGCTTGCATGAATAAAGCGATTATTACCCAGATAAATGCCGACATGTGAAATGGCTTTGCGCATGGTTTTAAAAAATACCAGATCACCTGGACGAAGCTCACTCTTTGTAACTTTATTCCCTACAGTACTGATTTCGGAAGCAGTTCGAGGTAACACCAGGCCAGCGGCGCTTTCAAATACGTGTCCAACAAAACCGCTACAATCCAGACCTGTTTCAGGGGAGCTTCCACCGTATTTGTATTTCACACCTACAAGGCTTAGGGCGTTTAAGAGTAATTCAGAAACGTGTCCAGGCGGTTTTTCTTGCGAAACCGTAATTGGTTGACTATCTGCTTTACTATTTAAATCAGTCAATTCCGCCGCATTTGAAGTGGCTGAACAGAGGATGATACTGACAGATAATAGGGCTGAGCGATAATTCATGGGCTCAAATGTAACTGATGGGCGGTGTTTTTGTAAAGCAAATTGATGTACGTTTCACATTAAATAGCGTTAATATTCATATAGTATCCCTGTAATAGTTAATCTTTAAGTGGAGAATGTTATGAGTGAAACTGGAGAAAACACTGTATCAGACGAGAGCCTGAAGGGCGCTATAAGTGAAAGTGTTCAGCAGGATAAGGATGTACGTACAAGAGTACGTGACACAACGCTAAAAGCACTGAATTCTAGAACTTTTGATATAAAAGAAATCAAACGGGTTGTCCAGTCTGTAACGGAAGGGATTAACCTGGGTTTGGGTAAACGGTCTGGTGAGATAAAGTCTGCGCTTTCCGAGGCAATGGCAGGTCTGGATGAGGCTTTGATGAAGTCCGCGCAGGCAACCCATTTGGCATTGCGCCAGATCACATCTCAAAGTAAGGATTTTACTGACCATGAGTTGAAGGATGCGCTGGATGATTTGAAGTTACTGGAAGAAGCGTTTCTTTCAACAGTTAGTCATGTAGCCGAAGGTGCCAGCAGCAAAGTCAAACAGGAAATGACGGAGCTGATTACCCACGCAAGAAGAGCCGGGACAGATACGGGGTCAAAGGTTGCAGAGGTAGTTAACGAATTTGGAAGCCGTTTGAAATCTTCTTTGGATGGGAGTGCAACTACCAGTAAGGAGGCAGCGCTAGAAGTGAGCAAACGTTTGGCCACCATAGCCAGCGGGATTCTTTCCGGGCTGGCAGATGCGCTGCATGAAAAATCTAAAAAATAACAAGATTCCTGTTTAAATTAAGGTTGTCAGATGCTTTGGGAAACAATCAATGTCATGCGGGATATTTCACGTCTGCATGACATCACTTCAGTCATGATTCGATATGGTGGCGGGGATTTTGTACGCCTAATAGGAATCGGAAATATTCTTGAACGCGCAGGAAGAATCCTGTATTGGAAGGAAGCAAGTGAAATCAGCCAGCTTGAACCTGCAGTAAGGGTAAGGCGTGCGCTAGAAGAGCTTGGACCTGCATTTGTCAAATTGGGTCAAGTGTTGGCTACCAGAGTCGATATTTTCCCGCCTAACTGGATTGCAGAATTCGAGAGGCTGCAAAGTGAAGTTCCTCCCGTACCTTTTGAAATTCTGCTACCAGACCTTCAAAAGGCATTGGGAAAAGCGCCCGATGAAATTTTTCTGGATTTACATGTTATCCCGTTTGCAGCGGCTTCAATTGCGCAAGTTCATCTGGCCAAGCTGAAGGATGGCACTCCCGTTGTGTTGAAAATCAGGCGCCCAGGTATTGAGTCCGTGATTGAAGCTGATTTACGTATTTTGGCGCATATCGCACGATTGATTGAATCAGAAATACCTGAGTCGCGCCGTTATCAGCCCAGCCAGGTTGTTTCACAATTTAAGCGGTCTTTACTTCGCGAACTCGATTTTGCGATGGAGGCACGGAATATTGATCGTTTCAGAATCAATTTTCAGGATGATCCTACGGTGGTGGTTCCACAGGTATATTGGGAGTACACCAGTGAAATCATGAATGTACAGGAGGCTATTCAGGGTATACCAGGCACTAACCTTAAAAAAGTTGATGAATCAGGTTTAGACCGGAAGCTATTGGCTGCACGTGGTGCAGATGCTGTGCTGAAAATGATCATGATTCATGGATATTTTCATGCTGATCCGCATCCGGGGAATGTATTTTATTTATCAGAAAACCGTATTGGTATCATTGATTTTGGCATGGTTGGCAGAATTACTGATTTTAGACGTAATCAGATTGTAAATTTGCTATATTCCCTGGCGAAAAAAGATGAAGAGGGTATGCTCGATGTACTGATGGATTGGACAGGTGATAGTGCAGTTAATGAAGCAAAATTGGCGACAGACGTCAGCGAGTTTGTTTTTAATTTTGACAATGTTCAGTTAAAAGATCTCAGGCTTGGGCCACTTTTAAGTGAAATAACGGTGATCATGCGTGAAAATGGGCTAGTATTGCCATCTGATTTAACGCTTTTGTTCAAGGCGCTGATTACTTTGGAAGGCTTAGGGCAGCAACTGGATCCTGAGTTTCACATGCTTGAGCATCTGACGCCATTTGTCCGCAGTGTCATTACAGATCGCTATAAACCCGCAGCCTTATTAAAAAGAGGGCAACATGGTTTAAAAGACGTCATTGAAATTGCGACAGGACTTCCAAGGGATCTAGCCAAACTTTTACGTGAAGCGCGACGTGGCAAACTCAAAATTGATCTGGATCTGAAACGGCTTGACCATTTTGGTTCGCAACTCGATCGCAGTACGAATCGTTTGACTTTAGGTATTTTGACTGCTTCACTGGTGATAGGCTCATCAATTGTGATGACTGTAAAAGGAGGGCCTACCGTATTTGGCTTGCCGCTGTTTGGATTGCTTGGTTTTTTTGTGGCATTTTTAAACAGCATCTGGATTATTTTTTCTATCTGGCGTTCTGGCAAAGAGTGAATGGTGTAAAAAAATCAATTATTGTAACAACTGACATTTATATCTAAAGTTTTCCTAAGATTCGACCGATAAACTCGGTAGGTAAAAAAATAAAGCGGAGTGGAGTAAAATTTATGAGACCAAGCATATTGCGTAACTTGTTGTTTTCGTTTTTGGGTTTTGGCGTTGCAGTTGCGGCAGTGTTTCCTTTTTATGCCGATTTCTTTGTAGAATGGAAGCCGGGCATGCTGGTCTGGTTTGTAGTTGGGTGTTTGGTAGCGGGAATAATTATCGGTTTTGTTAATTATTGGTTGCTGAACGTTATCCTGCTGCAAAAATTAAGAAGAATATCTGAAGTTGCTACTTCTATTTCAAATAAAGATCTGAGTTTTGCTTGCTCCATGTCCAGTGCAGATACTATCGGAGAGATTATCGATAGTTTTAATGGCATGACTGAAAATTTGCGCCAATTGATTGGTCAGACCTCTGGTTTAAGCGGCACTGTTCGCGCTGATAGTAGTGGTATTCGTTCTTTGATGGGGCAAATCAACAAGAATGTGGACAAGCAAGCTGATCGTGCAGGCCAGATTAATAAAGCGATTGACCATCTTGCTCATACTGTTTCTGAAATCAATCAAAATTCAAATGAAGCAGCAAACCAGGCACGTGAGGCTGCGGGTGTAGCTAGCCAGGGTGGCGTAGTTGTGCAGCAAACAATCAGTGGCATGGACAAAATCAGCCAGGCTGTAAATGAGGCCGCTCAAGCTGTAGAAAATCTGGGTGAAAGTTCGGATAAAATTGGCGCTATTGTAGCGGTGATTAAAGAAATTGCTGAACAAACCAACTTGCTGGCTTTGAACGCAGCTATTGAAGCGGCCCGTGCCGGTGAACAGGGGCGTGGATTTGCAGTGGTAGCTGACGAGGTGAGAAAGCTTGCGGAGAAAACGACGCATGCTACCCAGGAAATTAGCCAGATGATTCAGTCTATCCAGCAAGAAACCGGCCAAGCAGTCAAAACGATGGAAACCGGTACGACTGAAGTGCGTAGCGGGGTAGAAATGGCCCGTGAAGCAGGAAGTGCCTTGAAGAAAATTGTGGCTGGCGTAGAACTGGTTACCCGCATGGTACAGGATATTGCGCAGGCTACAGATCTCCAGAATGAAGACGTAAGCAGTATCCGAGAAAACATTGTTGAAATCGGCAGTTTAATTGACGGAACCATTCAGAATACGCGTGAAGGTTCATCCAAAGCAGAAGCCCTTGTGCAGCTGGCAGAAAATCTGGATACAACAGTCAAGGCATTCAAACTGAGTTAATTTAAATTCAGCTGGTTTTCAGCTGAAATATGTTTCTGTACTGACTATAATGAACTCACAGGAGTTCATTATGAAGTTTCATTATTTAAAGCTCTCTCCAGTAGTTTTTGTCCTAAACTTGCTAAAAGCAGGTTTAGGATTTTTCTTTTATAGCGTGGCTGATCCCAATGGTGGATAAGCTTTTCTATCTCCCTCGTGAACGTTTTCAGTTTTTTCTGACGTGCATTTCCAATCATGGTTACCAATGTATTGGTCCTCAGCTCAGGGATGGCGCAATTCTGTATGATACCTTTATAAGTATAGAAGCATTGCCAACAGGGTATAGAGATTCCCAAAAACCCGGAGAATATCGAGTAACACAAGATGGAGACCAACGTTTTTTTGCCTGGGCAAATGGCCCTCAAGCATTAAAACCGTTATTCTTTGCACCGGAAGAGCCCATGTGGCAGGCGCGCAGGAGCGATGAAGGCTTTGTCGTAGAAGGGCTGCTACCTGAAACGAAATCGATTGCGGTCATAGGTGTGCGTGCTTGTGATCTGGCCGCTCTTAAAATTCAGGACAAGATATTCTTGCAAGGGGATTATATTGATCCCTACTATGCCAGGCGTCGTGAATCTGTATTGTTGGTGGGGGTAAATTGTACTCATAGTGCATTAACCTGCTTTTGTGTTTCTGCGGGAAATGGCCCAAAGTGTGATGCTGGCTACGATATTGTACTAACAGAACTGGATGATGGGTTCGTTGTGCAGGCTGGTAGTGATATGGGTGGCATTATTTTGTCAGAGCTGAATTTAGGTTCTGCTACAGATGAACAGATTTTATTATCAAACATGGCCGTTGAACACGCCGCCACAACTCAGACACGTTCCTTGCCAGCTGAGGATTTACGCAAAGCACTATTTGCCAATTTACACCACGAACGATGGGAAAATATAGCTGAGCGGTGCCTGTCTTGCGGGAATTGCACCCAGGTTTGCCCCACTTGTTTTTGCCATGCTGAAGCTGAAGTCCCTGTTCTGGATGGTAACGCCAGTACGCACCTTCGGCAATGGGATTCCTGTTTTAGTGAAGGGCATGGCTATATCCATGGTATGCAGACACGCCCTGAAATTATCCATCGGTACCGCCAATGGCTGACGCATAAGCTAGGCAGTTGGCATGACCAATTCGGTAGCAGTGGATGTGTGGGGTGTGGTCGTTGTATGACTTGGTGCCCTGCAGCGATTGATATGGTAGAAGAGGCCAATACCATTTGCGGTGGAGAGCGTTTCTGGCAATCTGGTGATGCGGCATTATGAATCCCTATTTGCCCTATGAAGCGGAAATAATAGAACGCCATCAGGAAACTGATACCGTTTTTACCTTGCATTTGCGTTTCACGGACCCTGAGATTGGCAGGTCCTATCAATTTCAGCCTGGCCAATTCAATATGCTGTATCTGTTTGGTGTAGGAGAAGTACCGATTTCCATTTCTTCCGACCCGCAAGA
Organism: Sulfurirhabdus sp.; assembly: GCA_043759595.1. Lineage (GTDB taxonomy): Bacteria > Pseudomonadota > Gammaproteobacteria > Burkholderiales > SMCO01 > Sulfurirhabdus. Next base: position 11,352 of record JAYVLG010000150.1, read on the forward strand.
ACCTCACCTGCTTGGCCACACAATCAGATCAGTTGGGCGGGTCACGGAAGGAATGGCAAAGCTGGCAGTGGGAGATCGTATTGGCATTCGTGGGCCTTATGGACATGGTTGGCCGCTTAAAGTGGCAGAAGGCAAAAATGTGATTGTTGTCACAGGGGGGTTAGGCTGTGCCCCAGTGGTTTCTGTGATTAACTACATCATGAAACGGCGGGACAGGTACGGTAAACTGACTATCATTCAGGGCGTGAAACATCCGCGAGATATGATTTATCGTGAACAATACGATGCCTGGGCTAAAATTCCCGATACCCAGGTTTTTTTGTCGGCTAGTTCAGGTGAAGCGCTATGGCCTTGGCACGTAGGTTCTGTTATTGATTTGTTTTCAGAATTGAGTTTTGACCCGGCAGTTTCGGTATCCATGATGTGTGGACCAGAAGGCATGATGATTGCGGGTATCCGTTTATTACTTGTACGAGGGATGCCGGAAAATTCAATTTATATGAGCATGGAACGCAATATGCAATGCGCCATTGGTCACTGTGGCCACTGTCAGTATGGTGGAAAATTTATCTGCAAAAATGGTCCTGTGTTTGCTTATCCTGATGTAAAAGAACTACTGGGAATCAAGGGATTTTGACCAATTCATCCAAATCAAGCATTGCTGTCCATAAGTTCACCTCGTGCGATGGCTGTCAGCTTGCATTTTTAAATATGGGTGAAGCATTTTTGCAATTAGCTGAACAGGTGAACATTCTGCATTTTGCCGAGGCAGGGAAAGTGGATACATATGCAGAAGTGGATATTGTCTTTGTTGAAGGCAGTGTATCCACACCATCAGAAATTGAACGTATTCAGCAAATTCGACAGAACAGCAAATATTTGATTACGATTGGCGCCTGCGCCACTTCAGGTGGCATTCAGGCTTTGCGAAATGGCGCTGAAAATAGTGCTGACTGGGTTGGCTCAATTTACGCCTCACCTGAGTATATTCAAAGCTTGTCTTCATCTAACGCAATTGCAAAACATGTAAAAGTAGATCTGGAGTTATGGGGTTGTCCTGTTAGCTCACGCCAGATCATTCAGGTAATTCGGGACAAGTTGTCTGGTGTACGGCCTGCAGTTAATGTAGACAGTGTGTGTATGGAATGCAAGCGCAAAGGCAATGTGTGCGTACTGGTAGCACAGGGCAAGCCTTGCATGGGGCCTGTTACGCGCACCGGATGTGGCGCCCTATGCCCAAGGTTCGGGCGGGATTGTTATGGATGTTATGGCCCGTCAGAGCAAGTTAACGCAGTATCGCTTTCGCGTCGCTTTGAGGGTTTGGGATTAATCCCTGATCAGGTTGCGCGACGTTTTCAGTTTATTCATAGTGCGGCTGACGCATTTAAGCAACCCGAAAAGAAGTGAGGGCAGGCAACACGTATGAATGACCAGCGCCGCGATATTTCAATAACAGTTCCTGTATTAGCCAGAGTAGAAGGTGAAGGAGCGTTGTCACTCAAGGTGAAAGACGGTCGCATCAGCGAATTGAATCTGCGCATCTTTGAGCCGCCAAGATTATTTGAAAAGTTACTGGAAGGCCGTAGTTACGAAGAAGTGCCAGACATGGTGGCCAGAATCTGTGGAATATGTCCAGTGGCATACCAAATGAGCGCTGCCCACGCAATTGAAAGTATCTTTTGTATGGCAAGCACTCCTTGGGTACGCGCAATGCGTCGCCTGTTTTATTGCGGGGAATGGATCGAATCTCACAGCCTGCACATTCATTTGCTTGCAGCACCGGATTATCTCGGGTTTAACAGCGCGCCAGAAATGGCGAAGGACTATCCAGACGAGGTGCGACGTGGACTCAGACTGCAAGGGCTGGGCAATGATATTATTTCTTTCCTGGGTGGGCGTTCAGTTAATCCCGTTGGTGCACGCGTTGGGGGTTTTCATCATGCACCTGCTCTTGCAGCAGCCGAATCGTTGCTTCAACAATTAAAAGCCCAGTTACCAGAGGCAGAAGTACTGGTAAGGTGGACAGCCGGACTGAATTTCCTGAATGTTCAGCAGGATTTTGAGTGTGTGTGTCTAAGACACCCAGACGAATATCCAATGAACGAAGGACAGCTGGTTTCCAGCCTTGGAATGGATATCGCTATTTCTGATTTTGAAAATGAATTCATCGAACATCAGGTGCCTTATTCAACTGCTTTGCATTGCCTGCACAATGGGAACCCCTATCTGGTTGGCCCGCTGGCGAGGCTAAATCTGAATTGGGATAAGCTGCCGGCCAGTGTGCGCATGAATGCAGAAGCCACTGGCATTAAATGGCCATCTCAAAATGTGTATCATAGTGTGGTAGCGCGTGCGATTGAAATTCATTATGCACTGGTTGAAGCCATTCGATTGCTGGAATCTTATGCATTACCAGACAGTCCGTATAGCGTTTCCCTGTCCAAAGCAGGCACAGGTTACGGATGCACCGAGGCACCCAGAGGTATTTTGTGGCACAAATATGAGATGGATGATCGCGGGCAAATCGTCAATGCAAGAATAGTCCCCCCTACCAGTCAAAATCAGGCGCGCATTGAAGAAGATTTGAAGCTCAGTATAGAGCAGCTGGGTTTTGATCAGCCCGATGACGTTATTAGGCACCGTGCAGAAACCGTCATTCGCAACTATGATCCCTGTATTTCCTGTGCCACGCATTTTCTTGATTTACGTGTTGAGCGGGAATGAAAGCCGCTACACCGATCCGAATTTTGGGTATTGGGTCGCCCTTGGGCGATGATGAAGCAGGGTGGTTAGTCGCGAAGGTATTACAACAAACATTAGACCTGAATAAAATAGCCATTTCAATGCATGACCGGCCTGGTGCAAATCTGATCAGGCTCATGCAGGGAGCGGACATAGTTGTATTGATTGATGCCATTTTAACGGGGGCAACTCCCGGAAACTTTTATCGCCTGGAAGGTAATGAAATCCTCCAGGCGTTGCAAAATCAAACTTCAACTCATGGGTTCGGGTTGGCAGAGGCTTTGAAGTTAGCTCAAGCGTTGGGGGATGCACCTGCCTGTATTGTGCTATGGGGAATGGAAATAGAATCGGCAGATCCAGTAATAGGTCTGAGTAACGCAGTACGTGCGGCAATTCCGGCGCTGGTTAAAGCGATAGAGGATGACGTGAAAGTGATACTTGAAAGATATGAAAATTGAAGATCAATATTGCAAAATAAAACTCACATACTGTGGATTACTTTTCTGAACTCAAGTGTTACTAATGTCACTGGCCGCTCAGTATTACTTGTAGGCAAAGTATTTTCTTCATGCGGGGGTAGATTGGATGTCAGCGAAGAGTTCATCTATGCAGCGGTTGCTTTTTCCCCAGTCAAAGAGCTGACCATCAATATGAGTTGCGCAATCCACGCTTGTACCTGACTGCGTCTTACGCAATGTTACATAGAGCGTACCAGCGAATGACCACATGTCTGAGGGTAAGCTTGATTCAAGTAGACATCCATCTTCAAACTGGTGAACTTGCTGCAAAACCTGGCCATGGCGAGCCAAAGAGCAGAGGGCCGAAACAATTGCTGTACCAATGGGAATAGACAGATTTTGAGAACGTTCTTTTCCAGTCTTAATGCCAAGTCTTGCTGAAATCGGTTGAGCAACGGAAGTCAGTTTTTCCAGGGAAATCGGTAGCGGTATGATTTTATCGGCTATGGCTAAAAATTCCTCTCCAGATACGGTTTTTTTGGACATAGATGAATGTTTAGCTATCATTTCTTTTACTTTCGGTAGGATAACCAACTTTTCATAGTTAAATTCCTGAGTCCAATCGGTAGTGGGCTGCGATTCGGGAGTGTCGGGAACGGTGACAGGTTCACCACATTCCGAACAGAACTTGCCAGAAATCTTCGCGCCACAATTTGTGCAGAACATAGGCTGATCCCTTTTCTCGTTTTCAGTTTGTGTAGCCCAACGTAAACAACGTTCTGTTTTCTTTATTGTAGCGAAAATATTGTCTAATGTTAGGCTGGAAAGCCTAACCTGAACGAATAATCCGGAAATACCTGTGCCTCATTAGATCTCTTGTTGCATAGGGGTATTCCCCAAAGCTATTGCCACAGCAAGCCCGCTACTCTTTTCCCCATGACTCCCTGATTGAATACTACTTCGGCTATCGGTGTTTCAGCGAAAGCGATGCCAAAGCAAACATGTAATGGCAAAAGATGCTCTTCTCTTGGGTGACAAAATCTTGCAGACGGTGCCTTTTCCCATTCAATTAGTCTCTGCTCACGTTCCTCAGTTGGAATCGTCTGGCTTACGCAGGTTTCGATCAGCCAGTCATTAAATAATTCGCTTTCTTTGCTACTGTTGGTGTCCGATGAAAAAAAAGCCCGCATATTATGGAATGACATACCTGACCCGATAATCAGTACATTCTTTTTACGTAAAGCAGCTAAAGATTTTCCCATTGCAATATGTTGTAATGGGTCTAAATTATTAAGTAACGATAACTGGATGCAGGATATATTCGCTTTCGGAAACATCAGCTTTAGCGGCACAAACAATCCATGGTCAAAACCACGCTGATCATCAAGCACTGCAGATACACCGCTGTGGTGTATCAATTCAAGCACTTCGTTAGCCAGTTGCGGGTTACCTGGAGCAGGATATTGAATATCATAAGATTCCGCAGGAAATCCATAGTAATCATAGATTAACTCCGGATGGCTGCCACTCGTTATCGTCGGTTGATCTGCTTCCCAGTGAGCACTGATCACCAAAATCGCTGAAGGCTCGCTAATTCTGGTTGCAATTTCCTTCAGGAAATTCACTAACTCCGCATGCCTTTCATCGCCAATCAAGGGCAGGGGGCCCCCACCATGGGGAAGATATAAAACAGGTGAAAGCGTTTCAGATGTTTTGTTCATCATTGAAACTCCAGTTGGGAAAGCGCCAAGCATTGATTTGTGAGCCAACTATTCAGGTCAAATCACGGCCATGCTTTATTTTAAAGGGCGTGTGCTTCTCACATTCTAGGCCAACTTTCTGAAAGTTGATAAATGGTAAGTGCAATAAGCGCCAAACCAATTATTTCAACGATGAAGGCCATAAATGGTGCGGCATCATCCACTTGCGTATTTTTCTTTGTGGGGAAGCGACCTAATGTTAATGTGCGACAAGCACACCAGCCAGCAGCCCAACCCACGGTTTGCACACAAAAATCCCATCCTAGCCACCAAAGACCTCGAAACAAAGCTAGTATAAGGTGCTTTGGAAGGGAGAAAATATCAAATAAATCAAACATGAAGTGAATAATCTTTTGATGTGGATGTTGAACTCACCAATTGCCAAAGGCTGTCCGCTTTAAAACAGTCAAGGTTTTCCATTCACAGACTCGATGATATCGAAAACATATTTTTGCATTTTTACCATTTACCATGCTCCAAATTGTAGTCTAACGGTATTCCAATGGAGAAGGCGAAAGCATTATTGATGGCGTACCCATCTATCGATTGCAGCCAAAATTTATTCAATGCACTCCAATGTTGTTTCGTAGTATCGTAAAATGTATGGAACTCTATCAGGCTGTCCTTCCGGGAACTCAGTGCCGAAAAACGCTACGTAAGCATCGGTATCTCCGTCTTCGTTCGCCCATAACCAAATGACGATACCAACTTCGTTAGTTCCACGATGCCGTACTTTTTGTCCGATATGAAGGTTCATATATCACTTAACGAGGTTGTTGAACGAAGCCGTTATTGCGGAGAAATATTCCCCACCAATTTGATTTATTTCCATAATTCCTCCACGTTCCCACAAGGGATTTTTTTGTACTTTAGCATGAGGATAAAGTTAATGGCACACGAATTTCCACCACCATTTGCGCGCAACTATGAGCGTCTGCTCAAACGTTGGACTCTTTTGTTTCCAGCTTACCTCACCATGACCGCCGATGCCATCTGCGCCAGTGTCGGGAATGCCCACGACTTCAAAAATGGCCGCCAGTTTGCCGCCTGGCTGGGGCTGACACCCCGGCAATACTCCAGTGGAGGCAAAGCGAAACTAGGCCGGATCACCCGGCGTGGTGATGCCTACTTACGCAGCTTGCTGGTACAAGGGGCGCGCTCCACACTTCAAGTCGCAATAAAGAAAGCACCGGAACAATTAAATCGGGTGCAGCAATGGGCGGTTCAACTCTATGGTCGAGTGGGATAACACAAGACCCTGATAGCCATCGCCAACAAACACGCAAGGGAACTGTGGGCATTGTTAGCAAAAGGCGAAACCTATGACGAGCACGCGTGGCAGAAGTATGCAGCTGGCGCTGCCACAGAGGCAGCCCAAGCAGCCCAACCCATTTAAAGAATAAGCAGTACCGAGTCCAGACCACTGCGACATGAAACGCGATAGCTAAACAGGTCAGACCGACCTCCTGCGACCCTGGCTAACCTGGTGGGCGCCAAGAGAGCCATTCTGGTTGATCCCTGGAATGGTGGTAAAGCCCGATGAACGAATGAGGGCAGGAGGAGCGGTTTATATCATGGCCCGAGCAGGCATGAATTTGCTCAACAAGGCCGATTATGGAAATGCAGTCTATTCTTGTAACAGCGCATCGCGAAATGCAGTGATTGATAAATAAACGCTTAGAGCGGGGCGATGCCCCGCTCAGGAGAAAAACATGTTTATAAGATAACAGGGGTTGACAGGGAAGTCCTTATGGTGGGTTAGAGCGCATTTCCGTCAACGCCTCGAAGAGGGTGGTTGGAAGGCGCTAGACGCTCAAGTAATGAATTGAACTCCGAGGTAGATGCTATCGAAGATGGTAGCATTAAAGCAGCACCATGAGATATTGGTTTTACTGAAATGCACTCAATGCCGCTAAAGGCAACTCGGCGTCCGAGTTGCACAGGCTCTGACCACGGAATGAGCACCTTTGCACCTGTTACTGTTAAGCCCTGAATGCCTGATGAAGTAAGATATATCCACTTGTAACGTAGCGTGTACCAATACAGGCCCCCAACCAGAACCGCTACAAACACGGCAGTATCAATCGTGTTGCGGAGACTGCTATTGCCGAAAACAACTAGCAAGGCGAGACCAACGAGACCCCACGGAAGCAAACGTAGATATGCCCGACGGAGATAAGCCTTGGGGATGGTGAACCCGGTAGAATTTTGCATAGTGCGCGCTAACGACGCTGTAGAAAAACCCCATTCTGAACCCCTCGTTCAGCGTTGGGAGGATTTTTTTCAAACCAAACTGTCATCATCATTTCTGATTCCCTGTTTATCTAAAATGTTGCCAGCGCAATTCCGGCTAACCAGACCAGCCTGTACGCACGATACTGGGACGAATAGACCTTTCCTTTAACTATTTACCCAGCATAACCCTGATTCGCCAGTTTCTCAATATTATGCACCATACAAAATAGCTTCCACTGCCCATCCACCTTGGTTCTGCCACGCAGCGTAAAGCGCTGCAAGCGCTTATTCCCGCGCAGGTTACCAAACACCGGCTCCACTGTCGCAAAGCGGCGCGTGATCATTTCTTTCCCCCGCTCAGATAAGAAAGCAACCTGCCGGGTCAGGGTCTTTTCCGGGGTGCGCAAACATTCACGGCGTCGGGTGCACGGCACGCAATCCTGTTTGGCGCCACTGAACTTCATCACCACATAGCCATTGATCGTACAGTTCGACCCGTTGCGATAGAGCTGTTTACCCGCAGGACACACGCAGTGTGCATGATCCGCCGCCAACTGGAAATCTGCCGGCCGAAAGCATTTGGATTGCTTGGGGCGCCGGGTTTTGTTCCACAGCGGATCCGGCTTGCTGGAATGGATGACTTGATCGGCATAGCGTGCATCGCGCTTGCGGTAACCGTTGTCGGGGATATAAGCATCAATCCGCTGTTCAGCCAGCACCTTGAGATTGGCTGCCGAATGGTAGCCCGCATCCGCCGTAATCACTGTGTCAGGGTTGCACAGAGGTGCAATATCCTTGATCACCGGCAACAGCAACGCCTGTTCCGAACCCGTGCCATGGGCTTGCGCATCCACAATGATCTGACACTTCTCATCCACAGTCGCCACCCCGGTATAGCCTTGCACCACGCCTTTGCTGGTAGCCATCTTGGCAGAGTCATTGTCAGTGAGATTCGACAGGCGCACTTTGTTCTTGCTGCCCTTGCGATCATGGGGGTTCTGCACAAGCCAGTCGCGCAGCTGCTGTGCTTCTTTTTGCAGGCGTTCCAGCTTGCGGGCATCGCGCAGCATGACCGCCTCATCGCTTGGCGCCGCATCGGCGCATTGGTGTTTTGCCACGATCTGTTTCGCAGCACGCTCCATCCGCTCCACCTGACGCTGATAGTCAGCACGGGTGCCTGACCTGGCTTTACTGGCATTGGCCGGCAGCTTGACGCCATCAATGGCAAACATCTCCCGTCCGATCAACCCCTGCCGGTCGCAGATCAGCAGGACTTGCCCAAACAGTTCGGCGACGGTGTCACCCATGCCAGAAACAAAAGCCGCCAGGGTAGTGAAGTGGGGCTGGCTATCACCTGATACCGCCATAAACAGCACATTCTCGCGGCAAGCTGCTTCGATCTTGCGGCTATGAATGAGGCCACGGCTATAGGCCAGCAGGATGATCTTGATCAGTACAGCGGGGTCATAGGCAGAGGCGCCTTCGTCATTATTCTTGTAACGGGCATGGAAGGGGGTGAGATCAAGTTCATGATCAACCAGGTGACACAAAGCGTATTCGAAACTGCCGGGAATGACTTGCCGGTCAAAGTCGACCGGCAGGAGTTTCAGGCCTTTATGGATGGGTTTGAATCGCGCCATGGCATTCCACTTCCGAGGTAATTGGATAGTGAAATTATAACATATGTCAAATGCATTTTAGAGGGGGTTTGGGGTTTTTCTACAGCCTCAACGTAGAGCTAACCGAGCGCGGCATGGAACGCTGACAAATAGAACCGCATACCGCGCTCCGGTTGAGCGCAATGTTAGGTATTTAATTTTTCCTCTGAACCAATTGTTCAGTTTTTGACATCATGGGCCAATCGGACTCTGTGAAGGGCCACCGGCGGAGCAGCTTGTTCCGTCTTTGGTACTGCAGCTGGTGGGGGAACAACTCCACGTAGTGCCAGGTAAGGTACCAGGGCAGATGCAGGCGCATGGTGGCGGTTTCGGTTTATCCTCCTTTGGCTTCTTTTTCTTGGCCTCGGATACGGAATCTTCGAGTCGGCCTTCGACCGCTATTGCCATTGAACCTGTCGATAAAAAAGCGACTGCCACCATAATCAAGATGATTTTCATATTTCATCTCCTTTACTTTGAGTTTAATTGAAAAATTGCCACTGAGAACCTAGGCCAGCATATTTCCACAATTGCCTCTCTCCACGATTCACTTACCACTATCCGCGAAAGACGATGCGGGGTAAATATTCCAAAAGACATAGGCTGAAAGTGATGGAGTAGAGGGCCTAACGTAAAATTGGACTCGCCCGCTTCTGGCGAGTCCCGCTCGAACGTGGGTTAGCCTGCATTTTCATTCAATATGAACTGAATTATGGCAGATGCACACTCATCTGGGGTAGCCACAGAACTGTCTAACTCAAGTGCATACGGTTTTTGTAGATGCACACTATCAAACTGACCTTTTGCGATGCCAATGCCTCTATCGCCACGTGCCAACTCTCGCTCCTCTAAGATTTTAAGAGGACAATGGATACCAATATAATATGTTTTTTTATGTTGCAGCGCTTTCTGACATGCCTCAAACCATGCATGCTGCTCGAAAACTTGGTCAACAACAAGTAAAAATGGCTTGGTAGATAAAATTGACAAGTTGGCATGAAAACTTTCAACACAAACACGAAAACACTCTTTTTTAATTTCATCTGAAACAAGCGCAGGCCAGTTGAACATACCAAAGAAAGTATCAGATTGTGCAAGTATTACCGGCGCACTCACTTGCCGCTGAAGAGCCTTCGCTATGCTTGTTTTTCCAGAACTTGACGTACCGTTCAGCACTATTGCAACTGAGTTCATTTATTGGGCTAACGTAAAGTAGCCGTCCTAAAAGACTGAAGATAAAACATCATAGTGACGTATAAAACATATTTCATCAGAAATTTCCATGTTAAATCAATGGGGATGTATAAATTATGCTTCCTATATAAAAATCCTTTTGCGTCAGTCCTGCATTTCAATGCAAAGCGTGTATATCCGTGCGCGATGCATACTGGATGTTGTCGCAATTTAGCGGAACAACTATAACTCACTATATAACCTAAAGGCATATTTTATATTAAATGCTTGTTTATGGCTTTCGATTATCTCAGGCTATTTGCATATAGCTTTGTCTTGAATTGTAAAATTTGGGGATGTAATCTGATTGTGAATCTTATCTGATCAGTTTGCCAGAATCATTTGCGTTTGAACAAGCCAGTTTTATCCCAGTTAAGTTAATAGCACACTTCGAAAATATTAATACTCTGCCTGTTAATATTCAGTTTACTATATTCACTTATCAGTTATTTTGAATGGAGTACTTCCGTGAGGCTTATAAAATCATTCTTATGGCCATTTCTGTTTTTGATATTACTTGTCCCTGTTACATTAAGTTTCGCAGATCAAACCGTGCTGGAAATCATTCCGCTTAAACACAGAACTGTGGATCAGGTGCTGCCGATTATTCAGCCATTTGTTGAAAAGCAAGGCGCGATTAATGGAATGAATAATCAACTTATTATCCGTGCCACGCCTGCCAATTTGAGCCAAATAAAGGAAATCCTGAATCAGATTGATACGGTTCAGCGAAAATTGCTGATCACGGTCAAGCAGAGTACGAATCGTGATATGGAAGGAAATGAAGCAGAGGTTTCAGGGCGTTTGGGTTTGGGTGACAATGCCAGGGTCGTGGTGGGAAGCAGCAGAAGCAGGGATGGCGGGTCTATTGAAGCAAGGCGCGGTGGTGATGTTGCCCGTGCTCGCGCATATAGCTCACAAAGGCAGGAAGACTCTGCGAATACGCAGCAGTTGCAAGTGCTTGAAGGAGGGCAGGCTTTTATTCGCATGGGTACTTCCGTGCCTGTGCCAGAACGCACTGTCGTGAGAAACGGGCAGACTGTTACCGTCATACAGGGAACTTCTTATCGGGACGTGACCAGCGGGTTTTACGTGCGACCAAGAATTCAGGGGGATCGTGTGACGCTGGAAATTTCTCCTCAGAATAATACGGTTGACAGTCGGGGGCGCATTAGCATTCAACAGGCGCAGACTGAGGTTTCTGGCCGGATAGGGGAATGGATGGAAATTGGCGGCATTAATCAGGAACGTTCTGTAAACGAATCTGGTATCGCTTATTCTACTAACGAAACCGGTCAGGATCAGCGCCGGATATTGCTTAAAGTGGAAGAGTTAAAGTAAGTTGATTTGACTGGTTAACTTGCAAATTCAGCTGGCGTGAAATATTTGCTGATTTTGGGATTATCGTAATTTCAGAGATGGCTTATTAACCGCAGAGGCGCTGAGGCGCGGAGAAAAGCAATACATTGAAATAGCGTTCACTAAGTCGCCATGTAATAATTCATCACAGAGTTAATGTTACGAGACATATTAACTCTGCGCCTCTGCGGTTCATATATAAACCACTTTGTATACATAACAATGCGTTGTTACATTGGTCAGGCATTCTGCCCATCTTGCAATTACATATCTGCCCATTTGTAGCCGATTATGCCAATCACCACCAGCGCGACTGTCGCCCAGCCTAAACGGTCTATATAAAGGTGTAATTTTGCCTCCATTTTTTCCCCTCCCCAAGCCATCAGGCCGGCAACCAGAAAAAAACGCGCTCCACGCCCGATCAATGAGGCCAGTGTAAAGGGTAATAATGCCATCGACAGAGCACCGGCTGCAATGGTGAACACTTTGTAGGGTATGGGTGAAAAACCTGCGATGAATATTGCCCAGAAGCCCCACTGGGTAAACCAGTCTACTGCCGACTGATAACGATCCCAGTAATGAGATTCGCGCAGCCATGGTTCTATGGCGTCGAAGGCAAAATAGCCGATGGCGTATCCAAAGAGGCCGCCTGCCACAGATGCCAGAGTTGTGAGTAATGCGAAGCGCCATGCCTTCGAAGGATTTGCGAGGCTCATGGGTGCAAGCATCACATCTGGCGGCACCGGAAAAAATGAAGATTCTGCAAAACTTATCGTTCCAAGATACCAAGGGGCACGAGGGTGCCGTGACCAGTTCATTGCACGGCTGTAAAAAGAAGAAAATATACGCATGGTGGTCAGTTGCCTTGCATTAATGTTGTGGCAAGCACCACGTCATGTATTTCGACAGGTTTTTTGTTTTGTAACGGGATTAGCATGGTGTCTTGTATTTGATTAGCTGTTAGTTTTAGTCGCGTTGATTAGAAAATTTGACCTTTAGTATTTGACGACTGGATTGCCTTCGCTGATCCAGTTGGTAATACCGTTGCGAACGTTGTAAATTTTGGTATACCCCCTATCCGTTAGTTCACGCGCCAGAGATCGGGTGCGACTACCGGTACGGCAAATCAATATAACCGGGTCGTTTTTGTTTACTTCTGCAGTAAAGCGATCCAGAAATGCTGGATTCAACCTTCCGTTGGTATCAACGTAAGTGAGTTTATGGCTGCCTTCTACAATGTTGGTCTGCAGCCATTCTTCTGGTCGGCGGATGTCGTACAGGGGCACACCCTGGGCGATGAGCGTTTTTAATTGCGCATTGTCGATGCTGGTATAAGGAGGTTCGGAGCAAGCACCCAGGGAAAAAATGAGCAATATGATTCCTGATATTCGTGTCAGCATCAGTGTTTCTCATTGCGTGTGGCAATTAAACTCGCGAATACGCTCGCTCCGATTAAAACGGCGACAATGGACAGCGATGCGGCAACGGGTACGTGATACCAAGGGGCAATAAGCATCTTTGTACCGATGAAGGTGAGTACCATGGCCAAACCGTATTTTAATAAGTGGAATCGATCCGCGACGTCTGCGAGAAGGAAATACAGCGCTCGCAATCCCATGATAGCGAAGATGTTTGAAGTAAAGACAATGAAAGGGTCTGTGGTAATGGCGAAGATAGCAGGAATAGAATCTACCGCGAATACGAGATCAGATACTTCGATGAGAATAAGCACCAGAAATAATGGTGTAAAGTAACGCACCCCGTCTTTCATGATGGAGAACTTTTCGCCATGATAACCATCGGAAATGAGCAGATGTCGACGCGCAAATTTGAGTACCGGATTTTTGGTGAGATCAGGTTCTTTTTCTGCCATAACCAGCATACGTATGCCTGTAAAGACCAGAAAAAACCCAAAAAGGTAGAGCAGCCAGCTGAATTCTCGCACCAGCCAGGCGCCGGCCAGAATCATGATAGCGCGCAGGACGATGGCACCCAGCACACCATAAATCAGTACCCGGCGCTGGTATTCAGCAGAAACATGGAAAGATGAGAAAATCAGCAGAAAAACAAACACGTTATCGACCGACAGGGATTTTTCTATCAGGTAGCCGGTGAAAAATTCGAGCGCTTTACGGTCAGCAATTTCTTGCCCGAATGTGCCGCTGAGATACCACCAAAGTCCGACATTAAACAGGAGTGCCATGCTAACCCAAACCAGTGACCAGGTTGCAGCCTCCTTGACACCGACCTTATGTGCTTTTCTGCCGCCAAACACGAACAAATCCAGCGCAAGCATGACGAGTACAAAGGCAATGAAACTTGCCCACATCCAGGGTTCGCCGATAGAAACAGCTGTATTATTCATATGTTTGTTAAATCTTTAATGTGAGGGTGTGAAACAGCAATTCTTGACCGGCATTCTACTATCACTGCAGGTGGAATAAAGCGCAAAGCCAGCCAAACCAGGCCTGGAACAATAATCAGGTCGTCAAGTTGGCCAATAATGGGTAAAAAATCAGGGATGAGGTCAAATGGCAGCAGAGCATAGCCCACCGCAGCCCCAAGCAGCAGGCGGGCGGCAAGTGGCGTGCGAGGATGGGAGAGGGCGCATCGGTAGACGGCTAACTCTCGTTTGAACGCCTGCGCTAAGGCTGCCAGCTTTGCACGCATTTACTGGCCTGATTTTAGCGCGGCAATACGTTCTTCCAAAGGCGGGTGAGTCATGAAAAGACGCTTGAATCCGCTCGCCCCTCCGCCAGCAATACCGAAAGCCGCCATTTTGTCAGGCAGTGGTTGCGGATGCAGCGAGTTTAATCGCTCCAGCGCAGCAATCATGGCCCCTTTTCCAGCCAGTGACGCACCACCATAATCTGCCCTGAACTCGCGCCTGCGAGAAAACCACATGACGATGATTGAAGCCAGAATGCCAAGCACCATTTCAGCGATGATCATAGTGACAAAAAATGCCGGGCCGGTACCGCGTTCTGTTTTAAATACAAGCTTGTCTACCAAGTAACCAATGACACGGGACAAAAACATGACAAAGGTGTTCACCACACCCTGAATCAACGCCAGTGTTACCATATCACCGTTTGCAACGTGTGAAACTTCGTGGCCCAGTACCGCTTCTGCCTCGTCTTTGGTCATGGCTTGCAGCAGTCCGGTTGAAACAGCTACAAGTGCGTTGTTCTTGTTCATTCCGGTGGCAAATGCATTGACATCGGGGGAGTCAAAAATGGCCACTTCCGGCATGCCGATACCAGCCGCTTTGGCCTGACGTTGCACTGTTTCCACCAGCCATTTTTCTCCGGGTGTTTCAGGCGTTTCAATCACCCTTGCACCGGTAGAGCGTTTGGCTGTCCATTTCGAAATGGCAAGGGAAATGAATGAGCCACCCATGCCCATAATGGCTGCGAAAACAAGCAGTGAAGAGAGATTCAGCCCTGATGCGGTAAGGTAGGGTTCTACGCCCAAAATCCGCATTGTGACGGAGAGTACAAGAACAATGGCCAAATTGGTGGCCAGAAACAGAACGATACGATTCATGATTCAATCTCCCGAGTATTAACCTAGAAACATCAGTTAACCGCTAACCATAACATTTAACTAAATAATGCTAATAGAATTATTAATGATCCCTAGGTTCACCCTGTTGGTGAGACCGCTATGGGTTGGATTGCACAGTTTTCGCAGCACAGGGCGGCGTTGAAATTCCTTGAAATGGAATGACCATTCTGCGTCATTGCGCCTTGCCTTGCGCTCCAAAAGCAGCAGACTCCACCACATCCAACTAAGGTTTCTAGGATTAATGCTCTTTTCCGTGATCTTCAGCTTTGTGGGTCAAAAACAATGAGGCACCAATCAGGGCAATAGCACCACCGAGGTATAAAAGATCCAGCGGTGTAGAGACCTTCATGTTCAGCGCTTCTTCAAACAAGGTGACGATCAGAATCATCAAAATCACCTTGGCCAGCCGTGCTTTGAGATCATCCAGACTTTCAATCACCAGAATTTTGCTGGATGTCTTGCTGCCGTGAGCATCGTCGATATCACTGACGAACAATTCATACATTCCAAGCGCAAAAATCAGCATGAAAGTAGCAAGCAAATATCCGTCTACCACTTCCACAACGTGCGTGATTGTCCGGTCATGCAACACTTTGCGTGCATCTTCTGCCAAGGCCGGGTCTGCGTAATGCAGCATATGGCCAACCAGATAGATAACATCAACCGTGGCCATGTAGAAGATGGCAGTGGCGGCAGCCATACTGGCTACCACCGCTATCACCACTACGAAGCGGCCATTCCAGAGCGTTTTCTCAAATAGTCTTTCTAAGTAATTCAGCATGTTGATTGTTAATCATCACTGTTCATGAATCCCAGCAAGTGAAGCAGGCTGGTAAACAGGTTGAAGATGGAAACAAATAGCGTGACCGTAGCCATGATGTAATTGGTTTCGCCGCCATGGATGATATTACTGGTTTCGTACAAGATCAGCCCGGACATCAACAGCACAAATACAGCGGAAACAGTCAGTGATAAGGCTGGGATTTCAAAAAACATCGCACCTAGCCCTGCTAAAAAGCCAACAACCATACCTACCATCAGAAAGCCGCCCATAAAGCTGAAATCTTTGCGGCTGGTTAGTGCATAACCTGAGAGCCCAAGAAAAATCGCGCCGGTGAGACCCATTGCGGTCATGACTATCTGTCCACCGTTAGGCAACCCAAGATAATGGCTGACAATCGGGCCCAGTGTGTAGCCCATGAAACCGGTTAGCCCGAAAACAAAGGCTAGCCCAAGCGCGCTGTCACGAAACTTGGAAGTAAGGAATAATAAGCCAAAATAACCGACCAAAGTGATAATTATCCCTGGGTGCGGCAATTTCATCGCAATGGCTGCTGCTGCGGTTAATGCGCTGAACAGCAGGGTCATGGAAAGCAACATATAGGTGTTGCGAATCATCTTGTTGGTGGAAAGAACGAGCGATGTCTGTGAAGACATACCCTTGTTCTGATCAATGGAATGAATGGTGTTCATGAATTTATACTCCTTAAAGTAATTACAACATGAAGTATAGTGCTTCTTTTATATTCAATAAATTCGATTATAATTGATAAATTATTCGAAAAATACGAAGTATAGACTATATGGCCTCACTAAATTACAAACATCTTCACTATTTCTGGGCGGTAGCTAAAGCTGGCAGCGTGACACGCGCGAGCGAACGACTGCATTTAACACCACAAACGATCAGCGGGCAGTTGAGTCTATTTGAGGAAATGATGGGGGTTGAACTGTTTAATCGTACCGGTCGTCAATTTGAGCTGACTGAATCAGGTCGAATGGTGTTCAGTTACGCAGAAGAAATATTTTCACTTGGTCAGGAATTGGAAGAGGCTCTGCATCATCAACCCATGGACAGGCCGTTGCAAGTCAAAGTGGGCGTTACGGATGCCGTGCCAAAAGCGGTTGCGTACCAATTGCTGGAACCGGCGATGCAAGTTGCGCAGCCCCCGCGAATAATCTGCCGTGAAGGAAAAGTGGCTGATCTGCTGGCAGAATTGGCGTTGCACCGGTTGGATATCGTGATAGCTGATAGTCCCATGCCCCGTACCGTGGATATAAAAGGGTTTAGTCATCCGCTTGGCGAATGCGGCCTGACTTTTTTTGCTACAGCGGAGCTCGCCAAGCAGCATTCCGGACCTTTTCCGAAATCTCTGGATGGCGCGCCAATGCTGCTGCCGGGAGAAGGTGTTGCAGTGAGATCCAGGCTGACTCGCTGGTTTAGTGATCACCAGATCCGTCCGCGCATTACCGGCGAGTTTGATGATGGTGCTTTGATGACTGCTTTCGGCCAGGCCGGTGTGGGGATATTTGCCGCTCCTTCGGCGATTGCGGAGCAGGTGATACGGCAGCATGAAGTCATCAGCATAGGGTCGACTGAAGAAGTGATAGAACAATTTTATGCTATTTCAGTTGAACGTAAATTGACGCACCCGGCAGTGGTTGCAATCAGCCGGGCAGCACGACAGGAGTTTTTTATTACACGGAAGACTGGAAAGAAGGGGGCACTCTAATATTTATTCTGTTTTTAACCGTTTTTCGTCAGAAGTTTGGTTGTGTGCTCAAAAGCTTGGGGCCGTCCGAGGTAGTAACCTTGAGCGTGAGTAAAACCTAGTGCTATCACTTTATCCAGCAATGATTTTGTTTCTATACCTTCAGCTACAAGATTATAGCCCGCGCTAATAAGCAGTTTGGCGAGATTCTCTACTATGATACTTTGCCGGTCATTTTGCTCCAGGCTGCGGATCATGGAGATATCAAATTTGATCAGGTCTACTGGCATGTTGGATAAGTATCGAAGAGAGGAATAGCCACTGCCGAAATCATCCAGTGCGATCAAAAAGCCGATTTTACGTAATTTGTTTAAATTAGCCGAGGCATAAGTGATTTGTGTAATCAGAGCAGTTTCAGTGACTTCCAGTACCAATTTATATTCTTTGAAAAAAGGTTCAAATTCCAGCAGTTTTTTCGTGACGTCTTCATTAACTATACCTGGGCCTGAAACGTTCATTGAAACACCAGTACCAGAAGGGATAACCTTGTTTTCCAGATCGCGGCGGATACGCTCCAGAATGGCCAGATCAAATTCCACTTCAAGACGCCTTCTTTCAACCACCGGGAAAATACCAGAAGGCATAATGAGAATCCCTTTGTTCTGGATACGCACCAAAGCTTCGTAATAATCGCAATTTTCGTTTGGTAAACGGGCAATTATTTGATAATGCATCTGGAGCATGTCAATAGACGCAATTGCTTCATAAACCGCATGGGTTTCTTTATTCGAAACAACTGATTCGTGTGATTTACTCATCTCTTCAGAGTAGATCGAGATATTTTTCTGGCCAGGGCGCTTGGCATGGTACATAGCCAGGTCTGCCTGTTTGTGGAGGACTGTCAGGTCATCAACTGATACATCTTTATTGTAGGCCATTCCAATACTGATTTTGACCGGCTCATGGATGCCCAGTTCGGTGAAATCATATTCAGCGATGAAAGCAAAACAGCGTTGAGCGATCTTTTCAGCAGCAGCAATATCCGTGTTAAACAGAAGCGTGGCAAATTCGTCTCCTCCCAGCCGATAAAGCCGATCACCGGTTCGCAGGGCGGCTTGAAGGGTTTTGGCAATCCCCTGGATAACCAGATCGCCAATCTGATGTCCGTAGGTATCATTGATTGCCTTGAAGTGGTCGCAATCAAACAATAAAAAAGTGGCTTGTTTTTGAGAAGCACCCGAGTTTTTTAATTGCTCATACCAGTCATCCTCGAAGGCCCGTCGGTTATAGACACTGGTTAGCGGGTCATGGTGCGCGAGCGTCCAGAGTTCGTTATGAGAATCTTCGAGGCTGAGATGCATTGCATTGAGGTTTTTCTGGTACTCATTTAATGATTTACGAACCTTTTCCAGTTCCGCTACAGAAAATCTGTCATGTGAGGAGATTTGTAATATTTGGCCATGTTCGTCATGGGTGCTGTCAATGTTTTTGGATATCTGGCGTAGTGGTTTTGCCAGAAAGTAGTTCACAAAGAAATAAGCAAGAATAGAGGTCAGAATAATCACGCTGATTACGCGATAAAGCGTCGTTGACATGATTTTTTCAAGTTGATTATTTGTCTCATCGATAATCAAGCTGTATTTCAGACGAGAAGCGATTTCTGTTTCGAGCAAGCGGTAATTCGGTGGGGAAGCTAATGAGATAGAGTTAATGTCAAGGAAGCGAAATTTTTTCAGATTTTGAATCTGAGCATGGAAATCAATCTTGAAACCCGCATATCCAAGCAGGATCTGGTGATCTTCGTCTGACCATACTGGGAAAAAATAATAGAGATGGTCATGAAGGGCATTATAGTGGACCCCTTAGTCAAGACAATAAAGCATCGAGTTTAAGAGGGTAACCTTTCACATGCAGCGGAATGGCGCTGCCCCAGTTTTGTTTCTGTATT
>JAYVLG010000151.1:0-47921 GCA_043759595.1 Sulfurirhabdus sp.
TGCAACAGGTTCGGGCTCGGCTGATTTCAGGTTTACCGCAATCAAGTCTGAAGTGTCATTGTTACGTAAAGGCACCAGAATGTTTTGGTTTGATGCCAATTTGTTTTTACGCAAGGCTATCTGGTTGTATTCCGTTAGAGCGCCTATTGTCGTACCGAATTTTTTCGCGATTTTATCCAGTCGCTCCCCTTTGTGGGCAGGATAGGTTTGCCACGAAACAAGAGGCTTGGAGTAGCTGGACAGATTGGACGTAAAGGCATCTGCCTTCTCTACAGGTAATAACAGCGTTCTAGGGCCGTTTGTAGCAAGTACAGGGCCATTGTGAGCCGGGTTCAGAGACATAAAGTCTGCTAAAGGCATTTCTGCGAGACGTGCTGCTAATTTAACGTCCATGTGACGTTTAGCGATTACTTTTGTAAAATAGGGTTCGTTCGGGATTGAAGCAAGGTTTAATCCAAACCTGGCTGGATTCATGACAATATTTTTGGCCGCTATCAGCTTGGGTACATAACTGCGGGTTTCTGCTGGCATGGTAAGACTTTGGTAATCGGTTGGTTCACCTTTGGCTTCGTTTCGGGCTATAGCGCGTGAAACAGATCCTTCACCCCAGTTATAGGCAGCCAGCGCAAGTTCCCAAGTGCCAAACATGTCATGTAGCTTTTCAAGATAATCTAATGCAGCTCTAGTGGCGGCCGTCACATCGCGTCTTCCATCGTAGCGCGTGTTTTGTTCCAATCCGAAGTTTTTTCCAGTTGAAGGCATAAATTGCCAGATACCTGAAGCATGACTGGTTGAGTACGCTTTAGGGTTAAAGGCGCTCTCAATCATGGGGAGCAGCGCAATTTCTGTCGGCATACCGCGTTTTTCGACTTCTTCAACAATGTAAAAGAGATACAGCTTGCTCCGCGAAATCATGCGTTTCACGTAGTCTGGACGGTTGGCATACCAGTTTTCATTGTCTTGAACAAGTGGATCATTCATATCTGAAAGTGCGAATCCACTTCGAATACGGTCCCATAAGTCCCCGGATTCTTGAACCGCCAAGTTCAGTTCGTCATCTTGCATAGCGGAATCATCTGCAGTTGATTCTATCGCTGGAGCAAGTTTGATGGAGGATGCTGGCTTTGATATTGAAGTGACTGTTTTTACAGGCGCTGAAATAATTCGGGAGGAGGGGATTTCGGTTGCTGATTTTAATGTAGAAGCAATCTTGATGGATGGTGATTGCTGAGGCGCAACTGTGTTGTTATTTTCCGATTTTGTATCGGATGTGGGCGCAAAAGTTGCAACCCAGGGAGAGTCATCTGCATGCCCGTTAAGTGGTAGCGATATGAAAAGTAGCATCGCCGCGAATATAAGCGGTTGTTTTGACTGCATAATTAAATCTATTTTGGCCGTGAATATTGTGTAGGGGACGTAGAATGGTAACCAAGAGTCCCTTGTTTAGTCAAGGTTTTTGGATTAATTTTGGATTAAATTACAGTTAGATAACTATTGGTTTTATTGATGAAAGTTGTTTTTCCATTCGCGGATGGCTGCAAACACTGAGACTGTGTCAGGTATTGTAGCTTTTTTGTACGTTGAAGCGGCGGCGATTACTGCTGGTTCTGTGCAGCGCAAAAAGGGATTGGTTAGTTTTTCCATTGAGATTGTAGAGGGAAGGGTAGGTTTACCTTGGTTCCTGAGATGTTGATCGTGTTCAAATCGCCGAATAATATCTGAATTGAGTGGTTCCACTGCTTTTGCAAAGCGAATATTGGCCAAGGTGTATTCGTGAGCGCAGTAAATTTCTGTCTCATCAGGTAATTGTGCCAACTTTTGTAAGGATATGTGCATTTGTTCCGGTGTTCCTTCAAATAGTCTGCCACAGCCGCAGCCAAAAAGCGTATCCCCACAGAACAGGTGATTTGCGCCATAATAGGCGATGTGACCTGCTGTATGACCTGGAATGTTCATAACCTGAAGTTTGAGAGGGAGTTGTGGTAAAAAAACTTCTTCACCTTCTTCTAACGGGTGCGTAACAGTGCTGATTTTTTCATGGGCGGGGCCGTAGACCGGTATGTCAAAATGTTTAAGAAGTTCACGATTTCCACCAATATGATCACCATGGTGATGGGTAATTAATATGGCAGTCAGCTGTAGCTTCTCTTTTTTTAGGAAATCCAACACTGGTTCTGCTTCGCCTGGATCAACCACAACTAATTCATGGGTATTATGAATTGCCCAGATATAATTATCGTCAAAGGCTGGAATTGGAAAGATTTTTAGCATATTTGTCTCCGCGATAATAATTTAGAGTGTGAACCCTATGAAAAATCCCTATGACTGGTTCCAATCGCCCCTAGGGCATTACTTGCTGGAACGCGAGCAGGCATGTTTTGATCGTATGGTAGCCGATATTTTCGGGTTTAATGCTGTACAGCTGGGGCTGCCTCAAGTTGATTTTTTGAGAAAAAATCGTATTCCTTTTCATTTTACAGCGGGTAGTGAAGCATTGGTACAATTGCAAACCGATTTTAGCCATTTGGCCATTGCAAGCCAGAGTGTTGATTTGATGGTGCTGCCGCATGTACTGGAGTTTAATACAAATTCACATCAGGTATTGCGAGAAGTTGAGCGTGTTCTGATGCCTGAAGGGCATGTAGTGATAAGTGGATTTAACCCCTGGAGTATGTGGGGAGCTTGGCACCTGGTTCGAAAATCGCGTAATGAATATCCCTGGTGCGGAAAATTTATTTCTTTAATACGATTAAAAGACTGGCTGGCATTGCTTGGTTTGGAAGTCATTGAGAGTAGTCTGTGTTGTTATGCCCCTCCTGTGAATAGTGAAGGTTGGCTGAGTCGCATGCAGTTTATGGAACCGGCGGGTGATCGTTGGTGGGCAATGGGCGGAGGGATCTATTTTATTCGGGCAAAGAAACGTGTGCATAGCATGCGTGTGATTATGCCAAGATGGCAAGATAAAATTGCCAGAGAGAAAGCTTTGGCACCCGCAACGCAACAGGTAGTGAATTTTAAAACGCAATCCCATGAATTAACTGAAAATGACAACTGAAAAAAATGATGTAGTAGATATATTTACAGATGGCGCCTGCAAAGGTAACCCTGGAGTGGGGGGGTGGGGGGCATTGTTACGTTTGAATGGAACTGAAAAAGAACTGTTCGGTGGGGAATCAATGACAACCAATAACCGTATGGAATTGATGGCGGTAATCCGCGCAATCGAAGCGCTCAAACGCACTTGCAAATTGAGAATACACACTGATTCACAATATGTTCAGAAAGGAATCAGCGAGTGGATTGTCAACTGGAAGAAAAGGGGTTGGCGCACCAGCGATAAAAAACCGGTTAAAAACGCTGACTTGTGGCAGCAGCTTGATGCGCTGACAGTCGGTCATGAAATTGAATGGTTGTGGGTGCGAGGGCATGCCGGGCATGTTGAAAATGAGCGGGCGGATGAGTTGGCGAACCGCGGTGTTGAAAAAGTATTGAGGGAAGGGTAATTCTATGAGGCAAGTGATGCTGGATACCGAGACAACCGGTCTCGATCCCAAGCTGGGGCACCGGATTATCGAAATTGCCGGTGTGGAAATGATAAACCGGCGTCTTACCGGAAAGCACTACCATTGTTATCTCAACCCTGATCGGGATATTGATGCCGGTGCGCAGCAGGTACACGGTATAAGCGCTGAGTTTTTACAAGATAAGCCGCGTTTTAAAGATGTTGTGGACGAATTCATTGATTATGTGGATGGCGCAGAACTGGTTATTCATAATGCACCGTTTGACGTGGGTTTTCTGAATCACGAACTGGGTATGCTGCAGCGAGAGCGGATAAACCATTTTTGTCCCAGCGTGATTGATACCCTTAAAATGGCCAAGGAAGTTCATCCCGGTCAAAAAAACAACCTGGATGCACTATGTCGACGTTATCAGGTAGATAACTCAGCACGTACACTTCACGGTGCGTTACTGGATGCAGAACTTCTTGCAGAAGTTTACCTGGCTCTGACCAGAGGTCAGGAAACGTTGAATATAGAGATGGATGAAGTGAGCGTGGCCAACGCATTGGAGCATAGCGTGGTTCAACGTGAGCTTGTCATTCTGAAGGCAACACAAGAGGAGCTGGAGGCGCATAACAGCTATCTGGAAGCATTGGATAAAGCCAGTCAGGGAAGTTGTGTCTGGAAAGGTTGAATTGGCTGTATAATCAGTACTCAAATATCTTGTAATTATAAAAACTATAATCGTTTGCCACAAAGCGGAATGAACAGAATGGTCAGGAAAATGGGTATGTTGCCTGGTTCTCGTTGTCGGCAACGAATTTCAGTATTGTCTCTATTATTATCGTTTGCACTTCCGGCCTTTGCTGCAGAGTTACAGCAAGCAGGGGGCATTCTGTCAGAGCAGGAATTTCTGACTGAAATGCCTGTGGTGCTCTCGGTATCTCGACTTGTTCAGCCCGCCTCTGAAACGCCAGGTGCTGTGACGGTGATCGACCGTGACATGATCCGCGCTTCCGGTTTCAAAGAAATCCCTGATTTATTCCGATTGGTTCCCGGATTTTATGTAGGCTATTTCAACGGGAACGAAGCGGTTGTCGGACATGGCTTGCCTAATCGCTATTTTGGCAGGGTGCAAGTGCTGGTAGACGGTCGCTCCGTTTATATGCCTTTGTGGGGGCAGGTGCACTGGAGTGACCTGCCTTTGGCTATAGAGGATATTGAACGTATAGAAGTGACACGTGGTCCCAATGCTGCGTCTTATGGATCTAATTCGTTTTTGGGTGTCATCAATATCATTACCCGTCACGCCCGTGAAGACAAAGGGACACTTCTTTCTCTTACAGCAGGTAACAAGAATATCAATGATGGCACCATTCGATATGGTGGCCAGTTATCTGAATGGGATTATCGTTTGACCGCAAGCTATCGCTCAGATGACGGTTTTAATGAAAAAAACGACAGCAAACGCGTCAATCTTTTGACCATGCGTGCTGACCGTCAACTTGATCAAACGGATTCGTTACAGGTGCAGATGGGTTACAACGGAGGCACACGAGGTGTGGGTTTTGGAGATAATGAACTTGACCCGAACAGAGATAGTACCGTTGACAGTCATTTTTTTCAATTCAAATGGCTAAGGGTTAACGGGCAGGATGATGAGACGAGTGTACAGTTTTCGCATTCATTGCGATCCACAGAGGATAAGATAGTTACGCTACCCTATGTATCCAGTGGTCTGCCTATATTTTCTACAATATGGAATGTAGATTCAAAATCGGAGCGCTATGATCTGGAGTTTCAGCGTATTCGTAGTCCTTACGAAGGCTTTCGATTTGCTTGGGGGGGAAGTCTCCAGTTAAACAGTGTCTACGCGCCTTTTTACCTGGGCACACAAGATTCTAATCAAAGTCACTTGCAGCGTGTTTTTGGAAATGGTGAATGGAGGGCAACTTCGAATCTGATCTTTAATGCAGGCGCCATGTTTGAGCATAATGACGTGACTGGTAGTGCCTGGTCGCCTCGAGCTTCTGTTAATTACCATTTTAATCATGATCATACGCTGAGAGTTGGTGTTTCAAAGGCGCTGAGAACGCCAACTTTACTGGAAGATAATGCAAATCATAGTCTGGTGTTGCCCATAGGCTTGCCTACCAATTTGGTGGCAATTCCCCGTTATATCAGCGGAGGGGGGTTAAAACCTGAGGAAATTACCACTTCTGAAGTGGGATACCTAGGACAGTTGCCAAAATATGGTCTTTCAATTGATCTTAGGGTTTACCGTGATGACATTAAAAATGTCATCTATCCGTTCAAGTCTACGCACTCTGTTGTTATAGTGCCTGGTTTTTCTACTGACCTGGATTACTTCAGTTTCAAGAATGATGGCCCAATGACAATAGATGGAGTGGAAACTCAATTGCGCTGGAGCCCTTATCCCAAAACACAGTTTATTTTTGGGCATGCCTATACAAGAACTCTTAGCTATTCGTTCGATAGAGGTTCTGCTGAGGATATTCAACGATCCAATCCCAACCATATTATGAGCTTGCTGCTCATGCATGGTTTCAGTAATGGGCTGGATGTCAGTTTGGGTTATTACCAGGTATCTGATATGCATGCGCTTGGAGATGGTCAGGCTTTACCGACTAATCGAAGACTGGATGCACGTATTGCAAAGAAATTTTTGCTTGGAGGGAAAAAAGCTGAAATGGGGGTTGTTATTCAGAATTTGGGTGACCCATACAGCGAGTTTCGCTTGGATTACAGTTTTGACAGGCGAACATTTGTCACTTTCCGTCTTGAACTTTAAAGGTTTCTTAAGTTAGTGATCTGTTTGTTCACATATTATTTTAAATCTGCTTTAGTCAGACCAATCTCTATTCGATTGATAGTGATTGGTTTGCTTTTTTCTGTTTTTCCTGAAATTGCCCAAGCTGAATCTCGTTTGCTTTTATTGTTAAGTGAAAAGTCTGGAGCCTACCTTGAAGTGGCTTATGCGATTCAATCTGAATTAAAGGACAAGAAATCGCATCTTGTTGTGAGTATGAGTGACGCGGATGAGTTGGCGCATTCCGGAATGACAATTCAGCCCCAACTTATTGTTGCAATTGGCGTCAAGGCCGCAGAGGTGGCAGCGCAAATTGATGCTCACCCACCCGTGTTGAACTTGCTCGTTCCCAAGCAAAGCTTTGAACGTATCGCTAAATCCAATTCCACTGCGGAAGTTCAAAGGTTTTCTGCAATCTATATTGATCAGCCTTATAGCCGGCAGTTGGAACTTATCAGGATTATGTTTACTGACCAGAAGCGGATTGGTGTGTTGTATGGTCCTTCTTCTAGGGGAGCTGTTAACGCGCTCTCAAGCGCAGCCAGGCAAAAAAAGCTTCAAATAGTTGCCCGGGAAGTGGGGGCTGAGAATGAATTGATTTCCGTACTCAAGTCTCTTTTGTCAGAAGTGGACGTGCTACTTGCATTACCTGAGCCAACCGTATTTAACAATTTTAATATTCAAGGAATATTGTTAACTACGTATCGTTTTGGTGATCCAGTCATTGCTTTTTCCCCCTCTTATGTGCGTGCCGGGGCGTTGGCAGCATTGTACAGCTCACCTGATCAGGTCGGAACGGAAGCAGTAGATGCGATAATCAAGATGGTCAGGGGAAATTCGATTGTATTGCCTTCGCCGCAATATCCTCAAACTTTCAGCATCAGTATAAATCGTCAGGTTGCCCGCTCTTTGGGGATTACCGTAGATGAAGAATCGGTACTCTATGAAAAACTCAAAAAATGGGTGGAGCAAGAACAATGAATAAGTGGGGAATAAAAGGCAAAATTTTGTTTCTGGCGCTGATGCCTGCAGCAGCAATAGCTTTGTTGCTGGGTGTGCACTTCACGACTTCTCGCATAGCGGACTTGGAACAATCGCTTGAAAACAGAGGGAATGCCATCGCCCGCCAACTTGCACCAGCGAGTGAATACGGCGTTATATCCGGAAACCATGAAATATTACAGAACTTAACTGACGCAGCATTGCGGGAAGCCGATGTAAGTGCAGTCTCTATTTATGATATGTCTGGAACCCTGCTTGCTGAGAGCGGGACTCGGATGGAACGTCAACTTCCTCCCGAAAATGACAAAACACCCAAGTTTGCAAATGCTGACAGTACTAAAGTCCTCGGTTTTAACGCTCCTGTATATCAGAGCGAAATTAAGGTGGAGGACTTTATATCTGATGTGCCTTCGAACAGCAAAAACGCAAATGCTAACCAGCCGCGTAAATTGATCGGCAAAGTGAAAATTGAACTATCTCTTAAAAACACGATTGATCGTAAAAATGAGCTTTTAATCGAGACGTTATTTATTACTTTGCTAGGTCTTGTTGGCAGTGCATTGTTGGCTTTTAGAATGAGCCAGGGCGTAACGTTGCCGATTTACAGGCTTGTTGATGCGGTAAAGAAAATTGGTAAAGGGGATCTGGACGTAAAGGTTCCAGAGGATTCAGGCGGGGAACTGAAAGTTCTGGAGCAGGGGTTCAATACCATGGCTTTGCGTCTTAAATCTTCTCATGACCACATGCAGGAAAAGATTCTGGAGGCCACTGCAAAGCTGTCTTACCAAGCCAGTCATGATATGTTGACTGGTCTGGTGAATCGTCGGGAGTTTGAATTTCGTCTAGAGCGCGCGCTGGGAAGCGCCAAAAATCATGGGAGAACCCATGTGTTGTGTTATCTGGATCTGGATCAGTTTAAAATTGTAAACGATACATGCGGCCACTCAGGGGGCGATGAGCTATTGCGGCAATTAACATTATTGCTGCATGCCAAAGTTCGAGAAAGAGATACCCTGGCCAGATTGGGGGGGGATGAGTTCGGCGTGCTGTTAGAGAATTGTTCTCTTGAAACGGCGCGAGATATTGCTGAATTGCTGCGCCAGCTGGTTCAGGATTATCGCTTTGTGTGGAATAACAAATCGTTTGCGGTGGGTGTCAGCTCTGGCCTGGTTGTGTTGAATGAAGAAAGTGAAAGTGTTGCTTCAGTTTTGAGTGCAGCAGACGCCGCGTGTTATGCGGCGAAAGACAGGGGGCGCAACTGCATACATATCTATGAACCTGCAGATAGTGAATTGCTCAGGCGGCGGGAAGAAATGCAATGGGTGACACGTATTACTCGGGCGTTGGAAGAGAATCGGTTTGTGCTTTATGCGCAGACAATTCAACCACTGGGTGTTCAAAGTGAATCGGGTATGCATTTTGAAATATTGATACGCATGCTGGATGAAAATAAGGTTGAAATGATATTGCCAATGGCTTTCATTCCAGCGGCTGAACGTTACAACATGATGAAAAATATAGATAGATGGGTTATCAGCAATGCGTTTATATTCCTTTCAGATATGATATTAAGTAGCCCTGCTGGTGCAATAAATACCTACTCTATTAATCTTTCAGGTGCTTCATTAAGTGATGAGAGTTTTCTGGATTTCATTAAATTACAATTTGATCAGCAAAAAGTTTCACCTCACAATATTTGCTTTGAAATTACAGAAACAGCAGCCATTCTCAATCTGTCGGTTGCTACTGAATTTATGAGCGAACTCAAGAAAATTGGTTGCCGTTTTTCTCTTGATGATTTTGGCAGCGGCCTATCATCATTCAGTTATCTTAAAAACCTGCCGGTTGATTATTTGAAGATTGACGGGACCTTTGTGAAAGATATGGCAGAAGACCCAATTGATTATGCCATGGTTCAGTCTATTCATAATATCGGGCATGTAATGGGTTTAAAGACGATTGCCGAATTCGTTGAAAATATCACTGTCCTGAATATGTTAAAAGACATTGGTGTGGATTATGCCCAAGGGCACTGGATTGGGGCGCCTACACCCATCCATAAACAATATTCAGATGATATTCCTGCTTCTGACGCGGTTTTGTCCAAAACCGGTAATGCAGAAAAT
Source organism: Sulfurirhabdus sp. (assembly GCA_043759595.1). Classification (GTDB taxonomy): domain Bacteria; phylum Pseudomonadota; class Gammaproteobacteria; order Burkholderiales; family SMCO01; genus Sulfurirhabdus. Next base: position 9,462 of record JAYVLG010000151.1, read on the forward strand.
GCTGGCGCCCATTTGAGTTCGCAATTGTATTGAAGTGCATATGATATTGTTTTGATTTCTGAACCTTCAATAACCATTATGCCTGCTTTACAAGAATAAACTATCTCAGTAGCAGTAAAGCTTGTTTTATCGAATTTTTTAGTTTTGCTTCTTGCGCATCCATCCGATTCCATTGCATTTTTCTGGTTTTACGCTTTACTTAAAATGTAGGTGATATGCATTTTTCATGTGAATACCAAGAACAGTGTTGAGTAACTCTTTCTAAGGTTTCCAGGATAATTGATACTGCTTATGCGGTTAGGTGGATGGCATGCTACTTGATACTTCGACGGAAATGGAATCCTTTGTAACCAAATACCATGTCTTCCTGTGTGATTTGTTCCAGCCTGAGGCCGGGTAACAGATCATCACCCTCCCGCAATAAATGCTCATTGATTCCGACAAGCCGATCTTTTGGTTTGCTGGAATAGACATGTACAGAAATGGCCATTTTGGGTATTTCCTGCTGAATAGCGGGAGGAAGCTCGGCAATTGTCATGATTTTTTGTTCCTGTGGCGTGCTGTTCACAGCAGGATTTGCAGGCTTTTCCGTAACAGGTAAAGATTCTTCTTTTTGTTGTGCTACTGCCTTGAGGGCTGGCTTTTCAGGCGTGACAGTTTTCGCAATGGCTGCGGGTTGTTGCGCAATGGTGACTGGAGTAGAAGGCAATGATGTTTGTATGGTTTTAACCGGCTTTTGTGCAAGTCGACTATTTTCTGGTCTTGTGTTTGAACTGGAAACGCCAGTCTGTGGGGCAGGCATTTGTTCTGACTGGTTTGATTCAAATGGTTTTTCAACTGTGTTTATATTCTCAGGCATGACTGTATCAGACTGCCATGGCCGCATAATACCAATTGCAATACCCGCGGTGATTAAAATTACTACAAGCAGGCTGTAAATGAATATTGCTGGCTGCTTGGGAGCTTCTATTGTTGCTTGCTGCGTCTGTAAGGTAGGCGTGGTACCCCGTTGGCGTTGTTGATCAGATTTTTTGATAGCATCGAGAATATACGACATGATTACTTTTTCCCTTGCTCACGTAACAGTGTTGGCGCGGTGCGGTCAGCAACACCACTTAATCGCATCAGAGTCTGTGGGCCGAGTATCCCATCGGGTATTAACCCCTGATCGAGTTGAAATTGTTTAATTTGATTGATCATGGATTCATCAAACACTGGATTAGTGATGTTTTGCGCTGCATCGCCCTGAAATTTTGCGAGTTGCTGGCTAATCCATTTCACGGTGGGCCCGCTATCGCCAGAGCGAATTTTTTCAGCGGCATTGGCTGGCATTTTCCATAAAATTGTATAGAAGCCGGACCATTGTGCAGCTAATTTTTTAAGGGGTATTGATCGGTTCTGGTTGCCAATGATAAAGGAGGCACGATTTTCGTCGAGTGCAATTAATGTGGCATAAAATTCTCGTCCCGCTGCATCATGCAATTGCATCACTGCAGGCCGGTTTAATTGACGTAACTCCTCCAGTCCACCTCGGGTGGAGTAGCAATGTAGTCCAAATGTCTCAGCATTTTGGCATGCATCTCCAGCCTGATATTCACTTCCCCATGATTTAAATAAAGTAGTAAAAGCCGTGGTTTTACTATCATTGAGTGGCTTGTCTGCGGGCCATTCCAATGTGTCCTGCAAAGTATTCTCAGGTAAGGAAAGCGAAGATTGAATTTTGCTCTTCGCATTAGCATTGTTTGTTGCAATGGCCGTTTCAACTGATGGTGCTTTGGATTCTCGCTTCATTTGCTGGTATGCGACCCATCCAAGCAGGCTGATAGCCAATAAAATCAGTCCGATAGATAGTGAGTGAAGTAGATTGCGGTTTCGATATTTCGGTTGATGCAATACCTCGCGCGCTGCCTGCTTTAGCGTTGCGCGATTGATTTTATCTTTGCCTTGCACGTAAGTGCCAAGCAGTGCCCTGTCACAGAGGACATTGATAATACGGGGAACGCCACCACTCAAGCGGAATAGTTGTCCCGTTAGTGAGGACGGGAATAGGGGGCGCTGAGCACCTGAAACATCCAGCCGATGCTGAACATAGGCTGCGACTTCAGGTTTGGTTAAAGGGCCTAAGTGATATCGTGCAACAATGCGTTGCGCAAGCTGCCGAAGTTCTGGTTTTTCAAGCATATCAGCCAGCTCGGGTTGGCCCAGCAGAATGATTTGCAATAATTTGCGTTCGTTTGTTTCGAGATTGGTCAGAAGCCTCATTTGTTCCAGCACATCGGCTGAGAGGTTCTGTGCCTCGTCAATCACCAGTACAGTATGCCTGCCCTTGGCATGGGCTTCTAAAAGGTATTGGTTGATGCAATCTATAAACACTTTGATGCTTGTATTATCTGGCGGAAATGCAATGCCAAATTCAACACAAATGGTTGAAAGCAGTTCTGCAACTGTCAGTTTGGGATTGAATATGTAAGCAACATCACACGACTCTGGAATCTGTTCCAGAAAACAACGGCATACTGTGGTTTTGCCTGCACCGATTTCACCTGTCAGCAATACAAATCCGCCACCGCCATTTACACCATAAAGAAGATGCGCAAGCGCTTCCTGATGGCGTAAGCTCATGTATAGGTAACGAGGGTCCGGTGCGATGGAAAAAGGTGCTTCGGTAAAGCCAAAGTAACTTTTATACATAGGGGCAATAACGTGGCAGGTCAAACTGATTTATGAATTTTTGCATCAATTTTATACAGGTAATCCAGCGCAAATAGCTACAGACATCAGTGGATAATACACGTTAACGACCAGGCAGTGAAGCATGTAGCGTGCTTCAAATACCTGGGTATTATGGTGTTTTTTGATTCGTTAAGTTACCTCAGTTGTTAGCTGCGCTTAATATGGTCATAGGCTGGCAGCGTTTGCAGACGATCATCTGCAAGTGCCGTGCCAACGGTAAAGTGGTACATGCTCTGTATGCTATTTCCCTTGATACCTAACACGTCATGAACGCCATCATCAAAATAGCAACCTATACCCGTCCCCCGTAAGCCGGCTGCCTCGGATTCCAGATAAAGTACTTGGCCTAATATGCCTGCTTCCCAAAATAACTGGCGGTAAATCCAGGGGCCATGAGCCAGACTGGTTTCATATTCTGCCAGCATGCCAAGGCTGAACGCGCCATCAGATGCTATATTCTGTCGACAAGACAATGCCTGGGCAGCATTTTGCGTGTCAGCAGTTTCAAGACGGAAAAGGGGCAAATGTTCGGGGCATCCCTCAGGTTTTACACATTCAAACTCGGCAGATAATTTACTCCGCAATAATGATTCAATCGAGGGATTGCGTAAAAACAGATAAAGCCCTGGTGCAAGCCCTTCCACGCGATGGACAAAAAGTACCAGGTGAATGCGTGGTGCCCAATCGATAACATCCCATGGTGCCGTAGATTGGCGTGGAAGAGTCAAATCCAGCATGCGATAAAAAACATTGGCCGTTATTATGGTCTTGCCATCAAAAGATTGTGCACTACGCCTTTGCTTGATAATGGCGATCGCTGATTTCTCACATGTGCTACTGACCGGGGCGGGGAGTGAGGGTGCTTGCCATGTGGGTGTTTCAGTCGCTGGCTTAGTGCATGCCACAGCAGCTTCCTCAATAACAGGCCAGTTATTAGCATGATGAGCTGACAGGACATTTGCTTGTCCAGACCATCGGCCGGATTTTGCAATGTGCACAATTTTCTTCAAATCAAATGTGTCATTGGCAATTGTTGAGTTTTGGGCTGTAATGAGCAGCACCACATCAGCATGTTCACGTTCTGCGTGGCCAAAATCAGCCTCCCGGTCTATGCCCAGGATCGCACTGATATCCTCGTCACTCGAAGAAGTCAGAACCTGCGCCTGCCAACCCAAAAGTGCCGCTGCATAACGGACTGCTGCAATCGCATGTCCCACATCATGCTGACAATAGCGAAAGGCGCGCTCGCCATATTTCCATGCTTCTCGCCAATGAACTGAAGAGAGACCGATAAGAAACGATTCTGCAGGGAGGAGAAGATTTTTGCTTTTAAATTGGCAGCGCTGCTCAAGAATATGGTCGCGACTGACATAGTGATGTATACCATCAGAAATACCCTCGCAACTTTCTGTAATGACATAAGATTCGGTCGGATGCAGATTCCCGCTTGACGGATTGCAGCGAAGCGCCCATCGTGTATTCTCGTATTGCTTCCATGCAGAAATGCCAAAAGACAGCGCCAGTAATTCGGCAATGCTATTTAAAGATAATGGCTGTGCAGAAATGGCTTTTGGTTTGTATAGATCGGTATACAACGGATGGGGTTGTTCACTCAGTAAAGGCAGTTCCAATTGCTTGCAGCCATCAAAAGTGCGAAAAGGATTCGGCTGGCTTGCCCAGTCCAGTCCCTCGGGGCCTGCCGCAAATCGTTGAAAGTGGTGCTTGGTACGCTGGTGATAAGCCAGAATGGTTTCTAGTGGATTTTTCATTAAAAATTGAGCAATATAGACCGACAGTGGTGTGATATAGCATAGTGCTATGCGCAGTGAATTTTATCAAAGGAATTATCATTTCAGTGCAGGTTAACTTCATAAAATGAATAAATTACTCCCCATTTTAGCGTTATTGTGTTTATTTCAATCTCAAGCGATGGCTGATGTGCACGCCGATAATGATATCGATGTGAAGGTGAAGATTGAAGGTGAAGACGTTTTTGTGGATGTGAGTTTTACAGTGCCGGCGCCCGCCAGATTAGTGTGGGAAGTGTTGACTGATTTTGACCATATGTCTACTTTTATTGCTAACTTACAATCGAGCAAAGTGATTGATAAAACAGTAAATGTGTTTCGGGTTGCCCAAAAAGGGATTGCAAAATACGGACCGATCTCATTTCCGTTTGAGTCAGTCAGAGAAATTCATTTGTTTTCTTTCAATAAAATTCAAACCCATATGATTAGTGGCAATATTCATAAACTGGAGGGGGTGACACAGCTAACAACTGAAGGAGATCTGACTCGCGTTATTTATCATGCAGATACAATTCCTGGCGTATGGATTCCACCAGGAGTGGGTAAATTATTCATTGAGCATGAAACCCGGGAGCAATTTCAGGAGTCTCGTGATGAAGTTATGCGAAGAATGCATGCTGCAAACCCTTAAGTGCAATTAAGGATGCAATTATTGAAGTGTGCGGATAGCTCTAGTTGAAGCTTGCCAATAATTCTTCCGCAATATTCTTGTCAAGATCATAGGTGATGATTACCATACGACTGCGATGGTCTTCATCTGGCCACGCGGGTAGCTCAACGGGTGGGTAAAGAATATGCTGAACGCCGTGGATTACTGTTGGCACACTTTTTCCTTTCAGGTTCAAGATGCCTTTAACTCGGAGAATATTCTTCGAGCGCGTGCTCACCAGCTTATTTAATGCAGAATATACATTATCCCACTCTACAGGTTCTTCAATAAAAACGCTGTAGGAGCGTATCCGGTCATCATGCGCATCACCAGGAATGGGTTTGGCAGCAACAAAAGCCCCTCTCTTTACCGGCTTGAAGTGGAGATCATCCAGCCACTTCTGAACATCATCGTTCTTGCTGGCCGGGTTATAAGCGCTAGCGTGCAGAATGGCACCGGGGTCAACGTCGCCTTTTATAACATCAATCATTGGGGCGCCAGGGTTAAGCATGGCAACGCGCAATTTAAGGGCATCTATCTGGTCTGAGTTTGCCAAATCTGTCTTGGTGAATACCAAACGGTCAGCTACAGCAACCTGTTTTACTGCCTCGGGATAGCTATCCAGTTGCAGTTCGCCCAACACTGAATCTATAGTCGTTACCACGCCCTGCAGCTGAAACCGGGATGCTATCCAGCGTTCATTAATCAGTGTTTCGATAATGGGGGTAGGGTCTGCGATCCCTGTGGTTTCTATAATGACACGCTCAAAGTTTGGAATGCTTCCATTAGCGGCTGACATAAACAGGTTTTTAAGCGTGGGGGAGAGTGTGCCTTGAACTGTACAGCATACGCATCCTCCCGATAGCAGGGCTATCGGTCCTTGGGTTTTTTCCAGTAATTGATGGTCCAGACCCACTTCGCCAAATTCATTCATAATAATGGCTGTATGAGGCAGTTGCCGGATGAAGTGGTTTAACAACGTGGTTTTACCACTGCCAAGAAAACCAGTAAGTAGAGTAACGGGTATAGGAGCTTTGGTTTGATTCATTTTGCAAGGCGATTGAAGCTGCTGTGAAAGCACTATTTATATATGAGCAAGACTTGGATTATGCCAGCATTTTTAAATCAGGCGTGAGAAGTTAGTGGCAATTCTAAACTGGGCTAATGGTTTTTGATAAAAATTTGTCCAGAGGCTCTGGCTTATGAATGCCAAATCCTTGAGCACAATCCACACCGATATCTTTCAGGTGCCCTAAAATTATATTATTTTCCACAAATTCGGCTATGGTTTTGATTCCCATAACGTTACCGACACGGTGAATGGCTTCCACCATGGCATAATCCACTTTATCGTGAGTAATGTCCCGGACAAAATTGCCGTCAATTTTAAGGAAGTCTACCGGCAGATTTTTCAGGTAGGCGAAAGAAGACATGCCACTGCCAAAATCATCCAAAGAAAATGAACAGCCTTTCTCCTTGATGCTTCGCATGAATTGTGAAGCATGGGAGAGATTGGTTACTGCCGCAGTTTCTGTGATCTCCAGGCAGATATGTTGTGCAGCGACTGGGTGCTGAGCTAATTGATCCAGAAGAAAAGCCAGGAATTTTTCGTCCGATATAGACTGTCCGGATAAATTTATACAGCAATGATCAATCTGATGCAGGTACTGGGGGTATAGTGTTAACTGTTTAAGTGCTTCCTTGATTACCCATTTGTCAACTTCAGTCATCAGGCCATAACGCTCAGCAGCGGGAATGAATGAACCAGGGTTGATGATTTTCCCTTCCTCATCGTGCATACGCAGCAGTAGTTCCATATGTCGATGTTGTACGTGAGGCTGGTCCACCAAAACAATGGATTGCGCCATGAGAAAAAAACGATCTTCGATCAAGGCATTCTTGATACGCGCTACCCATTCAATTTCCATGTGACGCTGATTGAGGTCCAGATCATTGGCCTGATAAATATGCAGACGGTTTCTACCTCTTTCCTTTGCCACATAACAAGCTGCATCCACCGCACTCATTGCCGTGCTGGTATCGGAGATGTTACGGTTCAGTTCTACCATGCCGATGCTGGCACCTAACGAGAAAAGTTTATTATTCCAACTGAAGCGGTATTCAGAAATGCGGGAAAGTATCTCTTGTGCCAGGATCTTGGCTTTTTCCATAGGGCAATTAGTTAATAATAACCCGAATTCATCTCCACCCAGCCGTGCAAAAATATCGGCTCTGCGCAGGTTGGTCTGAATTAATTCACTTAGCTGACGCAGCAGTTCATCCCCTGCTGCGTGGCCGCAAGTGTCATTGACAATCTTGAACTGATCCAGATCTATATAGCAAAGTACGTGGCAAGAGCCGTCTTCGTTGGTGTGCTTGATAACATCAGTTAATTTTTGTTCAAAAGCATGCCTGTTCAATTGCCCAGTGAGAGCATCATGAGTGGCAAGATAATCCAGCTTTCTGGCAGTGGCCCGTGCTTCAGAAACATTTCGATAAATAACGACAGCACCCGATACGCTTCCTGATTCATGAATGGGGTTGCATTGATATTGTACTGGAATAGCGTGGCCGCTTCGATTCCAGAAAACTTCATCAGCTTCCATACCTAAACCGGAGGAAATGACCTTGTAAATAGGGGTTTCTTCCGGTGGGAGAAAAGAGCCGTTTTCCAACATGTTATGGAAAAGCCCATGGATATTTTGCCCAATAAGCTCGTTGGTTTTGTAACCTAATAGTCTCGCAGCGGCTTTGTTGGCAAAGGTACAGTGCAGGTTGGCATCAACACTAAAAATGCCTTCACCTGTTGACTCCACCAGTAAGCGATTAAATTCGCTCATGCGGTTCAGCGCTTCTTGAATTTGTTTATGTTCAGTCAGGTCAATAAATGCTTCAATGATGAGGGGGTCCGTGTCACGGTCAAGTACCACCGCGTTTCGAATAAGAGGGATTACCTGCAGATCGTTTTCAAGCCGGTTATTTCATCTGCCTCAATTGGCTGTATGGATGCCATTGCGGGACATTGGCCACACTTCTGGTAACAGGATAGAACTTGTTGACAAGGCTGGCCAACAAGTTGTGTAGCCGTTTTTCCAAAAAGCTGTTCTGCCGCACGATTGGTTTGGATGATTTCCCGTTTTGAGTTCATCAATAGCATGGCAAAAGGCGCTTCTTTCAGTAAAACGCGAATGAGTCGTTCGTTTTGGTGTTTGTCTTTATCCAATATTTTGATGCGTTCGGCAAGCGTGCGCTGTACTTCTTGAGCACGTGCTATGTGGTTTTGGTCAAAATTAATCGATTCTTCGCCCAGTGTAAGAAAAATGCCTATTTTATCTTTGTTTGAAGTGAGAAGAAGTCGAGCGCAAAGGGTCGCGTCTACCTTTATTAGATGGGAATAATAAAAGGTTTTCTTCAGAGCGAGATTCTTGTCAGATTGAAGACACTGTATCAGCCACTCCTGAATATCTGGGCACTCAAGAAGGGAGGGTAACTGTCTCAATCGTAAAACATCACCACGCACTGCAAGATTAAAAGCTGAAAATGCTGGGTTTTCATAAAGAATATGGCATTGCTCATCAAGAACTGCTACTGCTGAATGTATCAGGTCATAAACTTTGCATTGCTCTAAAAATGGGGTAATGCTTGTATCAAGTATGATGGGAAGAGAGGGGAGGGCAACCATAGCAATCAATACTTAGAATGTAATGACTTTATCTGCTTCTGCCACAATGCCATACAATTGCTGCATAGAGCCCATTTCACAATTGAGATCTTTTGTGAGAGATGGCATTTCATCCTTTCTGTTTTCGCAGCACACACCGCAGCCAATCATGTTTCCCCCGCTTTCTTTGAATAAGTCCATCTGCTCTTGAATATCAAATTGCAGGGTACTGAGTATTACTGCTTCAACACCTTTTCCCAGTAAAAAAATAGTGACCTGATTGTCGTTAGCTAGAGAAGTATTGGCAAACCGGAAAGCATTCCAGACGGTTTCTGAATCATTGGAATAAACAACAATGGCAATATTCATAATAGAAAGCAGCTTTTATAATGGTTAAAAAATTTAAACCAATTATGAATAAGGTACTGAATTGCACGGGCAGGATTCATTATAGAATGAAATGCAATGTTAGGCTAGTATATTACTACCAAAACTTCCCGTAAATCATGATTCAGAGGCCGAGTTTACTGAACATAATTTATACGTTTAATAGACTATGATCATGAATATGGCGTATTAACGCCTCAGCAGACATAGGGCGTCCTAGCAGATAACCTTGCGCCTCATTACACCCAAGTAACTTAAGTAATTCAAGCTGTTCTTGTGTTTCGACGCCTTCTGCAATGACATTCAGTGACAGACTTTTTCCTAGTGCAATAATGGCGCTGGCAATGGCTTTATCTTCTTGGTTGGTGGTGATTTCCCTGACGAATGACTGGTCAATTTTCAAGGTGTCGATAGAGAAACGTTTCAGATAACTTAGAGAGGAATAACCTGTTCCAAAATCATCCAGAGAAAGGCTGATATGATGTTTTGCCAAATTTGACAGTGTGGCTATATTGTATTCGGTGTGTTGCATCAGTTGAGATTCCGTTAGTTCCAGTTCGAGGTATTGCGGCTCTAATTGGGTTTCTTTCAGTATGGATAACACACTTGTAACAAGATTCTTCTGAGCAAATTGCCTGGCTGACAAATTAATTGCAATTTTAAAAGGCTGTATACCCGAATCCTGCCATTTTTTTGCTTGCTCACATGCGGTTTTCAGCACCCAGTTCCCAACCGGAATAATGAGTCCTGTATCCTCCAGAACTGGAATAAATTCAGCCGGGGAAACTATATTTTCACCCGGTTGAATCCAGCGCAAAAGTACTTCAGCGCCTTTTAACTTGCCGGTTATCAGATCGATTTGTGGTTGATAAACCAGTGAAAACTCATTACGCTCCAAGGCTTGGCGTAAATTGGTTTCAATTGTGAGTCTGTTTGACGCAAGGTTTTGCAGGTCTTTTACAAAGAACTGGTATGTGTTCTTTCCCAGCTCTTTGGCTCGATACATGGCAGTATCTGCATCTTTGATCAGACCATCCGCATCTGTGTCTTCGAAAGGGTACATAGAAATGCCAATGCTGCTAGTGACGTATAACTCATGCTCTTCTATGGTGAAAGGATCGATAAAAGCATCAATAATCTTCTGTGCAACAATAGAAACGCCATCAACGTGTTTGAGTCCTTCCAGAATGATGGTGAACTCATCCCCACCCAAGCGTGAGATAGTTGAAGTGCAAAATTCTGGCGAAAGGCGGGATACCGTATCTGTTTTTCGCAAAATTGCACTCAGTTTTCCCGCTACCTGCTGCAACAATTGGTCGCCTACGTTATGGCCAAGTGTGTCATTAATTGTTTTGAAGCGATCAAGGTCCAAAAACATTAAAGCGAGTAAGGTCTCATTTCTGGTTGCACGGATGAGTGCTTGATCCAAACGATCCCTGAATAGATTACGATTGGGCAAACCAGTCAGGGAATCAAAATTTGCAAGTTTATTAAGCAAAGCTTCTGCTTTTTTTCGTTCCGTGATATCTCTGATGATGCAAACATATTGCATGGCAGATGAAGTCGGAGCTTCACTTAATGCAACATCTACAGGAAATTCATTTCCTTGCTTGTGTTTTCCCGAAGTTTCCCAATTTCCAATGGATGATGCCGGGGAGAAAAATCCCTTTTCATCATTGGAGCTATGGTGAGGTAGTAATAGTCCAATATCTTTACCAAACATTTCTTGTGATGTGTAGCCAAAAATACGCTCTGCAGCGTTGCTAAAAGTGGCAATCTTTCCTTGGTTGTCTAGGGTAACAATACCATCAGTGGCATTGTCAATAATGACTTTTAATCGGTTGGCGGTTTCCAGGGCTTTTTGTTTTTCACTGTGCAAATTGTTAAGCGCATCCCTGAGTGCCCGCACTGGCAATAAGTAAAGGGTTAAGAAAATAGTAAATCCCAGACCCAATCCACCTAAAGCTACCCATCCTGTTTTGATGAGAAGCGGGAAAGCAGAGCGGGAAATTTGTATGTATCCAATAAGGTTACCTGAATCATCGTAAAGTTCTGTTGAGATGGTGATGAGCGGTTTTGCAAGTTCAGTTTTATTTTTGGTAATTGCTTGCAGGTTTTTATCAATAATGGATCGAACTTCTGGCAGATCTGACGGTGCAAGCTCTTCATCAATGAGTTCCTGTACATCATTTTTCCAGTCTTTTGGGTTGGAGTGGATAAACTGAGCAATAAAGGCTCCATGCAGCTTTGCGCTTATAAGAGATTCGTTGCGCTCAAATTGATAGTTAAGAACCAGGTAGGTGATTGGGAAAAAAAATGTGACAAACAGGGAGATGAGCGCTGCTATACCGTAAATTTTATTGGTAAGTTTTGTATTAGGGGCAGGGGTTTCCATTATTTAATTGGATGTTATGGCGATGGCTTTAACTGATTCATCGATATTAGAAGCATGAATATATCCAATGGCATTTTTGTTTATGTTAACGAGCTTTTTTATTTCAATGTCAGGGTTTGCAATTTTTGGTGGCAATCGCTTACCTGTGAAGATGTTTTGCGTCCACAGGCTTTTCACTAATGAAGGATTTTTTCCCAGAATTTCAATATAAAATTTGTCATGGACAGGATTGTCCTCCGCTTGATCAAATGCCATAACATGGGATCCATCAGGCCATGTGCTGACTTTACCAAGGTAAACCTTTGTGAGAAATTCTTTAGTAACTGGCTGATTATTGTCTTTGTTGATAATAACAACAATATTGTCGGCTATTACAGGAAAGGATAGGAAAAACATCAATGTTACAAAAAGCTGTAACATTTTTTTAACTATTTTATTTGAATTTATTAATAGCATGTGTTGTTAAAACATAAAAACAAGGCTGGTAGAAAACAGGTTCCAATGCTGGCTTGCTGAATCTGCTTCAATTTCTTCTGATCTTATCGGCAACGCGTAGCCATTGTTAAAGTGATCTTCTATCCTGATAACCAAATTTTTGTTTATTTTGTAACTAAGGCCAATACTGGTGGTTTTTTGATAAAAAGCCGGGTTGTCTCGCTGGTCAATATCTGTCGTGATAAAGTCTTTCCGAATGAAAGGGGTCCATTTTTCTGAAAAAGTGTAACCGGCTTGGATATACCCCGTCTCTGATGTGTTGCCGAAAACTTTCCTTTTTCCGTATTCAGCTTTCAAGTTCAGAGCATCAGCAACATATTCTGCAGATAATAAATAACTTCTCTCAATGCTTGTTGCAGACCCTGCGATACTTTCAATATGCGCCCTGTGGTTTGAAACCATGAACCGCAAGCCTTCAATTGGCGTATTGTATGTGAGACGCAGGCCAGCCATATTGGTATGGACAGGTTCTGCAGGGTCGAAAGAAACAGATTTTCCTCCATAAATATCCCAGGAAAAGCTGCCATTTCCAACACTGTGGTCATACACGACAGCAACGCCTTGTATTGCCTCTTCAACAAAGTCAGCAGATTCCTGATAAACTGCAGGCGGCAAGGTTGAAAGTTGCAGGTAGGCTATATCGCGAACATCATTGTTTAGACCCATAGGCATTTTGATCTGGCCAATATGCAAGGCCAGGTTATCTACTGGCCGGTAATCAAGAAATACCCAATCCCATCGCGCTTTTTTGGTATTAGTGGAAGCCGTAAATGCCTGAGCCCACAATTTGGTTTTGTCATTGAGCGTAAGCGCGAAAAGAGCTGCAGCAGCGTTGTAGTTAAACGTGCCGGATGAATCCGCTTTCAAGTATTGATTGGCGCTTGTCTCAAGATAGCCGACATGGCCATATCCATGGATTTCGAAATTGTCAGTTATCTCGATTGCGCCAACAGAAGAAGAGCATATCGCAAATCCAATCAGTGCCGTGATGCGTGTCCAGTAACCCATCATACCTCTCATTCAAACATTCATAGCAATATCTATTTCTGGAGATGCACCATGATTAAACAAGGTCCATGTCAATGCTTATTATAGATATTATTTATTGAAATATCAGTAACCTGGGATCGCCGTAAACAGAGGTTTAAGATCGTAAGGCAATCAGGTTAAGTGTTTGTATAAAACCGTTTGAGATATTTTGATTCTATGTACTTGGCTTGAAGTTGCAAATGCCGATAGTAAAAGCTGCTTCTTTTGAGTGAATAGTATAGTAACGGCAAATTTTTTGAAAGTAATCTGGAATGGATCAAGTTGAAGTAGTAAATTAAACACTTATCAAAGTAATTATTTCGTTGATTTACGCCGCTTGACTTCAGCTTCCATCAGGCTCTTTTTGATATGTTGCTTTACGCTTTTGTATGTTTTCAAAGCGGTCATGGATTCGCGTTCATTGTATTTATCCATATCGTGCCCCCCCAGTTCAATGTCATCTATTTTCCATTGGCCATTTTCTTTAATCAGTGTGAAAAGCGTGAAATTGCCATATTCCTTATAAGTGGCTACAGGGAGGTCGTAAGAGGTGCGGATGCTAGCTTGATTGCCTGAGATTTTGGGTTGAGCTATTTTTAGGTTGGTAAAATTAGCTTGGGGTGGTCCATTGTTTGGGGCCATTTGGCCATCGTTTTGACCTGTTCTAGGATCAAAAAGAATCCCATCCCAGTAGGCGTATGCCGGGGTGTTTTTACATGCTTCGCCATAATACTTCATAAAATCAGTAGAAAAATATCGCTCTGAAACTACTATCAGTTTTTTATCTAGACTGTCTTCGTGATTTCGACAAAGCAACTTGCCAACATCAGTTTTATACAAGCGCTGAATGACTTCTTTTACCGTTTGCTGATCCTCTGCGAATGCCTGCAAGCCTATCAACATAGTAAAAAATAAAGCCACACGTAGTAAATTCACTACCCAATTCATTTTGCGTATTCCTTAGTATAAGTATCGAAAGTCTGTTTTAGTTTGTCCATTGTGATTTGTTGCTGTTTGCCACCATTTGGGAGGAATGCAAACAAATTCCAGAGCTTAGTTTCGTTCACTGCCTGTTCAGGTTTGCCTTCCATTATATAACCCAGTGCTGTTCTGCGTGGATATGAAGCCCCACTGCTTTTGCTCTGTAATAGGTAAATAGCTGCCCGATCCTGATCAATAGGGGTAAAGTAATCTGACCAACCTGTTTCATCTTTTGCTTGAGTAAAAGTACGCCACTTAATTTGATAGGCTCCTGCTGGCCTATTTTCAACCCTATTAGATGGATGCGTCGACATATCCGAAAAACTAACATGCTGGTTATGCTCCCACTTCAGCGCCTTGTAGGGATCAGCAAACCCTTTCGCCTCATGTTCCCGAATAATTCTGAGAAACGCTTTTACTCTGGCCGCCGACATAGTATCGGAGTGTTTCCGATACACGCCAATGACGGCATATTTCCGAACATCCGGATAACCATTCCGGGCAGGCCACACAAAATCACTTACAAACCCATGGTAAGTTCGCACATCAATATGCCCTGCCTCGTCAGGTGCAGCGGTTTTCTTATAGATAATCACATCCCCAGGTAGCGCAAAAGTGATATCTGGTTGTTCAATAACCTGCTGACCTGCATGGATTTTCACCTTAGGCAAGGTCGCTTCCTTAAAACCTGCCTTAAGCAGCTCTGGACCCATTAATCTAGCCGGAATCACACCACTACCTATAGACTGGGTTGCAGGTCCGTAACCCGCGTACCAAAGTCCAACCTTCACATATTTTGCGCACCAGTGCGTAATATCCTTAGGTGATTTACTGACAGGTTCCACAAATGTTTTTTTACGCATTTTGACAATGATTTCATCACTGGTTATCGGTGCTAATACCCGATAATCCAGCGTGGCTTGATGCTCCATGAACGTCACCAGCATATTTAGCTTGGTTAAAGCATCCTGCACAGGGTGTGCTGCCTTGTCATTATGTATATTGTACCAGTTAGCTGCTCCATCGATGATAGCTGCCACAGGATGACCAGCCTCGTTTCGGGTATCTTTGGTTGTTGGCCTTATTTCAGGACTGCCACTGATAGTTGGCCTGGTGGAGTGTTGCTGGTTGTGGGATGAAATAACGTTCTTTTTATGGTTTGAGGCATTGCCTGACTCACCTGTATGAGAATAAGTGCTGAACTCAAACCGAGTTTTAGGGCTGGATAAACAAGCATAGTTCTCCTCGCACTCGATTTTTCCGATAGCGACCATTTTGTAATTGCCGATATCATTTTTAACCTGTATTTCAAAGACACTACCGAGCTCCAGGTTTTCAATTGTCTTGATTCTGCCTGTTGCATTGGATTTGCCGCTAAACACCGTTTGCTTTTTGACAAGAACCTTAAAATTTAAATTGGGGATGGGGTCACCATGAGGATCCCGTATAACTAAATCCAGCGAACCAAAGCAAGGTGCTGGTGAGAGTGGTGCTTGACCTTCGCCCTGATCTGATACTGGCGCTGATGCTGCGTCAATAGACGTTATTGTATTCCCGGTTAGGTCGACGTTTTCTTTGAAGATTTCCGACGACTTATCATCATTTAATTCGGGTGTGATATTTTCAGTTACTTCCATTTCAATTTCACTCATCTTCGTTCCGCTTTAAAGATCATGTTTTCCATCCATAGCGAGTTTCCAGTCACCATCACCCACGTACAATGCTATCTTTTCCTGTTTATGTGTCATGACGCGTTGTGTGTCGCCATACTGATTTGTTTGACCTTGCTGTAAAATACGTCCGGAAACATCCCTAAATTCATAAGGTAATGAATTAATGGCTTGCCCAGATTCTGGATTCATGCCGATAAAGTCACTTAAATCGGCTTTCTGGCTATATAAATTTGTTGAACCCATGGTCGAAATTGGTAAGGCTATGGGGCGAGCAGATTCACTCTTCCCCCCCGTCAACGTCTTCATCCCCGCATTAAACGCCATCGTCCCCGGCCCGTGAATCTCAATATTCCCGCCCTCAATCCGGATATAAGCCCCACCCGCCGTCAGCAGTACATGCTGAGGGGCCGCAATGGTCACACTCTGGGTCATACTGGCCACGGTAATACTCTTATCTGCCGTCAGCCGGGTTTCATCCGACTGGCTCTGGCTGGTGACCTTGCCACTGGCCGCATGCAGCTTGATCCCCGTTTCCTGATTCGGCTTGCTGGCGTTGGTTGCTTTACCATAGGTAAACAGACTGATGCCGTCCTTCACCCCATGGTGGGTATTGCCCTGTGCCGCAAAGTTAATATCCTGCCCGGCAGTAATGCTGCTGGTGTTGCCTGCGGTCAAGATGACATTGGCCGGGGTGGATGCTGCAATGCCCGCCGGGCTGGAAAGTTGCAGATGGGGTTCGCTATAGGCGGTTACCTGACCGGCACCGCCATTGGTGCCGTCACTGGCACCGGTTGCCGTGCTGTTAACGACTGTAATGCTGTTTTGCATCTGCGCAATGGCAGGCAGCTTATCCGGTGCAGGTTCACCCGACAGCCTGGCGTGGTGTTTTTGCGCCGTGTCAGCCAGGGTTGCCTGCAACTGCTGGCTTTGCTCTAACTGTGCCAAGGCTTCTCGGGAATCCAGCTGGGTACTGCTGGCATGTGGGCGGGCATGGGTACTGAGCAATAAGCCTTGTCCCGCACGCAGGGCAGCACTGTGCCGGGTTTTAAGTTCCGCACCAAACCCGACAGGATTCAGCCGCTGGTTATCCGACTGATGGCGTAAATGGCCCAGGTTCAGTTCTGCGGTGCCCTGATGGGGGCTGGCATGATTTTGCAGTACGGTTCTGCTCTGGCCGGGGCTGTCATCAAACACCAGCTGGTTATAAGCCCCGCCACCAGACTGACTGGCGTTCATGGACTGGGTTTTAATGCCTGAGAGGGCAGCAGGGTGGGCATGGCCTGCCTGTTCGCCGGGAAACCAGGCAGAAGCATTACCGGTAGCCACACCGGTACCCTGACTGAACTGGTTGGACTGGGCATCGGCCTGCCCCCGGCCGTTGTAAAGACAGCCGATGACTACCGGACGGTCGATATCCCCTTCCATAAAGTCCACCAGTACTTCCTGCCCGACACGGGGCAGGGCATGACTGCCCCAGTTGGTGCCGGCAATGGGCGCCAAAGGGGTGGCTACGCGCACCCAGGTACCGGCCTGCTCGTTGGCTGGGGCGCCGGTATGGCCGTCACTGCTGGGATGGCTTAAGCGGCTATGGCTGTTCTGCCCGCGCTGCCAATGAAACTGTACCTTGACGCGATGATCCCGATCAGTGTGGATGGGGCCGCCGCTGCCTACGACGATAGCGGTTTGCTGGCCGTAGACAGTCGGCTTGGGGTGCAGCAGTCGGCCTTGATCATTTGTGCTCAGGCTGCGATAGGGAATGCTGCTGCGGATCACATCAATGCAGTTGCGATACAGGGGGCGTTCACCTTGGTCTTTGCCGATGGCGTGCACGTTATCCGGTGTCGAGAAGTCTTGATCAACCTGGGCCAGCTCACTCAAACCCAGTGCCAGCTCAATCTGGGATTGCAGATCAGCGCTGAGGTTGTTGTGGGCCAGGTGAACCACGCGCAAAATGACAAAAAACCGCGCAGTGTCATCCGTTTCCAGATCATGGTCGGCATGGCCCTGCAGGGAGAAGGTAATGCCGGGTGACAGGGTGCGGACAGTACCGGCACCGGTAAAAACCTTGTTGCGGGCTTCCAGTGCCTGCAACTGATTGTTGGCGATGCGCTGGCCTTGAACGCGATCCTCGTAGCTGTACACCCCGGGCGCATCCTGGCTGACCAGAGATAGGCTGTCGGTGCTGTTCGAGGCACTGCTGTGAGCCGCAACAGGACGGGTATCTATACTGCGATAATCCCAACTGACTATTTCAACGGCATTGGTCTGCCAGCGGCGTTCACTCCGCCAGCGATCAATGCTGTCGTGCTGGATGGTGGCGCCAGGCTGAGTGAAGTGGATAACAGGTTGCGCGTTGGGCTTGAATGCTTCGTTATGGTCGGCAATGACCATGGTGTGTGCACCCAGGCTGGCACTTTGCGCGTTGCCTTCGTGTTCAAACCAGTAGAACAGGCCTTCTTCGTTCATCAGCCGTTCAACGAATGCCAGATCAGATTCCTGATACTGGGTGGTGAGTGAACGTTTGGGGTACAGTGTGCGATCAGCAATATCCAGACGCCACGCAGGGAACAGTTTGCCTTGACCTTCGTAATCTTTAAAGACGGATTCGATGATGTCGAATACCGTCATATCCTGGTAGGTAGTGCTGTCACGTCTGAAGCCGAGGAATGCGATCCACGGTTCGATGATCAGCTTGTAACGTGCCACGCCCCCATTTGAGCCAACACATTCAACCCGGGTGATGTAACCATGAAACGGACGCAGGTTGGTTCTGCTGGTCGAGGTGAGCATTTCCAGCAGCACCGGTTGGCCAATTAATGCCTTTAATTCGAGGTGGGCATCCTGACTCAGCGCTGTCAGTTCAAGTCTGAAACCATGTGCGGGGGATGTTTCTTCTGAATTGGTTTCATCACCATTCAGAATGCCGATGCCTTCTATTCCACGAAGTTGTTCGGCAAGCAGCATGTCAGGACCGTGGGTTGTATCCAATGCAGTATGCAGATGCAGCAGCCTGTCTGTTTGAGTCCAGCGGGAAAGCAAGGTGGAGAGTAAATTAGCAGCGGCTTGTAATGCGTCAGTCATGGAGGTTCTTCGGTAATAATGCGATCGTGGTCAACATGGGCGTCAGTTCTATGGTATAAAATTTTGCATGGGTATGTTGCTGCAGAAATAAATGTTATTTGTTACATATTTAAAATAATGGCATATATTTTAATGGCATTTATAATAAATTGCTTGGCATTTTTTGGGTATAATCTAATTTTTTAGTAATTATGGCTAAAAATGCGGGTGTTCAAGAGCCAGTTTGCTAGCAGTTTTATTGATTTATTGTAGAAAAAACGGATATGAACGTTTTTGATATATAACATCGCAGTATTACCCCTTCGTTGATTTTCAGCCAGTGAATCAGGTGTTTTGAGAGATATTTATGTTTAGTGTAAGTCAATTGCTTAACCCGATTAGTGCTTCTAACCCTTGTGGTGAGGACTTGTCATTTTCTAGCGAGATAGATGCTATTTCTGAAGCACGTCGCTTTGATGATCCCTCCCTTGATCAAGGAGAATGGGTAACCAAGCTGAAAGAAGCAGACTGGCCATTTGTCGTACAGCAGTGTTCTTCGCTGATTGAATTGAAAAGCAAAGATCTTCGCTTGGCGGTGTGGTTAACTGAAGCTAGCGCCAAAATAGCGCATTTTCGTGGCTTGGGGGATGGGTGTTTTCTCATAGCAGGGCTCTGTGATCAATATTGGGATGGACTCTATCCATTGGCAGATGATAATGATCAAGAACAGCGTATAGGAAATTTGAGCTGGTTGCTGGTCCGTGCTGCCCAACTGGTTCGTGAGATGCCACTCACTGAAGGGAAGAAAACCGCGTATTCAACGATTGATTTTGAAGCTGCAAGGTTACGTGCAGCAAATTCCGATAAATCAACTTCCGAAGAAGTTAATCCTGATGCAGGAGTGAAACTGGCTGATATAGAAACAGCACGTCGTAAAAGTTCCCGTGGATTTTATGAAAAAATGCTGGATGATTCAAAATATTGTCTGGACGCTGTAGGTCAGCTTGAAAAGTCGGTTGATGCCAGATTGGGGATTGATGGTCCCGGATTTTCTGCGGTTAAAGAAGCCCTGAGCGCAGTGATTCACACAGTAACTCGGTTTGCTCAGGATGCAGGCGTTGTTACACAACGTGTATCTGTTGAATCACCCACCCAGGTTGATTCTGCAATTGTAGCGCCATCGATCTTGGCAGTGAGTGGAGAAATTCAGACACGCGCTCAGGCGCTGAACCAGTTACGGCAGGTGGCAGAGTTTTTCAGACGTACTGAACCTCACAGTCCGGTTGGTTATCTGGCTGATAAAGCCGCTAACTGGGGAGAAATTCCTTTACATACATGGTTGAAAACAGTGATTAAAGATGCAGTATCTTTAGCGCATGTGGAGGAACTGTTGGGCATGGAGCAAAAGGCCGCAGAACCAGAAGAGTAATGCGGAAAAGTTTGTTTAACCGCAGAACTGCTGAGGAAAATTCAGGTTAATGCTAAAACGCGCTTAAACCTAGAAACCTCAGTTAACCGCTAACCTTTTGTAATTAAACAGGTGAACTTGCGCCTTTACGTAAGTTAAGGGGGCAGGTCATTCAGATTCGAACATATAGCCTGCTGTTAACTTGTTCTCGTCCAGAAACGCTGCAACTCCCTCTCCCTAGCCCTCCCCCATTAAGGGGGAGGGGAAAAACAGATGTTTCCGGATGATAACTAACTCACCAATTTCAGGCTTTGCTAGGTTGATGAGTAAAAAATTACTGCGCAATTCTAAATTCGATGCGACGATTGCGTGCACGGCCATCTACTGTATCGTTGCTGGCTATCGGCCTTTCTGAACCCTGGCCAAAAGTGGTCATTAATTCAGAATTAATCCCTTTTTCCGAAAAATAGGCTTTAACTTCATCAGCACGCGCTTTACTGAGTGCCAGATTGCTGGAACGAAGTCCATGGTTATCTGTGTGGCCAATAATTTCAAATTTTTGTCCTTTTAATTTCAGCAAGGCAACCAGCATTTCATCCAGAATGCTTTTCCCAGATGCGGTGAGGGTAGCTTTGCCTGAATCAAATTCAATTGTGCGGTTAGCAAGCGCTTGATCCAGAATGCCCTGCTGAGAAGATGAAACACGCAGACCATTGTTAACGGTATAGGTTGAGTTAAGGCTGGTGGCAATATCACTGGCTATTTGCTGGCGTTGTGATTCATTTGCGACTTCACCTCGTACGCTTACAACGTTTCCATCAATTTTGAATTGTCCACGGCTGATCAGTTTCATGTTTGGGTTGATCAGTTTTTGTACGTAGCCATTCCAGTTAGCTGGTGCGACTACAGAGCCTACTGCGATTTGATCAACCACTTTATCTGCGCCGTACAGTTCTCGTAAACGTGTCAATACACCAATCTTGCTGGCTTCATCAGGTACGGTGCCATTGACTACAACTTGACCTGGATTGGGAGTAGCGGTTTCGGGAGTATAGTTTTGTGCCCATGCCTGATTGGCGGCAAGCAGTGGTATCAGGGCAATCCATATGTAACGCATGATATTAAGTTCCGATAAATGTTTCATGGAATGAATCGTGTGCCGATTTCAATGAAAGGTTAGGTTGAGCCAGATAGGCAGATAATTTTTTCATGCCGTAATCTGCGTTTATTTGTTCTTCTACCCAATCCGTATTTTCAAATGCAATATGGTGTTCCAGCCCAAATTGCGGATCCATAATGGCATGTAAAGTGCGGGCGGAAGCGCCGCTGAACCCCATTATCATGGAAGGTTTTGCATCGATCTGAGCAAAAAACAAGGAGAGTTCAAAATCTGCACGCATTAAAAACGGCGTGATTAAATGCATCCAGAAAGCGGCTACCAGATAGCGATACATTGGATCAACTGGTAAAGGCAAAATCAGGCTTTTATCCAGCCGGCTAGAACTGCTGGCCATCACGGGTTGTAATAAAAGTCCAAGTGCAAGCATTAATTGACGTAGAGAGCCTTTAAAGCCTGAGTGAGCAAGCATCTCACCTAACGCACCCATGGTCTGGAATTCCAGAAAATCTGTAAAGGCTGCTTCATAGGCTGCAGCGTCTAATTCCAGATTAATAGGGGTAGTCGAAAGGTTTTGGAGCATTGGGGTGGGGTCATCTGCTGACAAGACATTGACTGTCTGTGTTTCGAGCCGGTTCCACAAACGGGATAACATCATGGGGCTGCTGGCAACAAATTTTGATGAGTCTTCGATTTCCATTGTACTCATGGTAAGAAACGGAAAGCGACGATTGGCTTGATCATTGCTGGCAACCAGATGGCCTGCAATGGCACGGTTACTGCGTGGACCGATAAATGCGAAATGGAATGGCTGGACAGCATCATAAGTGATTTTCCAGCGTGGGTCGTGAGAAAGCAGTTCCATGGCTTGAGCGAGCCAATCATCCAGCACGTGAATCAAAGGCATATTATCCGTTGCCTTAATGAAGTCGCCGCGTGCAGGTATTTTACCGAAGTAGCCGATTCTGGTTTGAGTAGACATGTTACTCATTGCGCTGCTCCTGCCAACTTTTGAGAATCGGTCAAGCCGGTTTTTTCAGCAGGAACGGGAGCTCCACCCATTATGGTTTCAGGCAGCTTCATATTCCGGAATCCCTGACCGTGCGGGGTAGAGCTACTGTTCGCAGCGCCTGATACTTGCGGGCTGCTGATAATTTTCAGATCAATGGAAACTGAAACGTTTCCATTGGTCCAGCTCATTTCAAAGACGCCATTTTCTTTTCGTTTACGTGCAGCTGAGCTGATCAGTTTTTCCAATCCAAAGTGACCTGGTTGATTAGCGATTTCGACTGTGCGACCATCGAAAGTAACCGCCGTGATGCGTGCTCCTGGTGTGCCCTGGGGGTTGGGCCAGACAAAGTTGCTCCATTGTGCTTGCGTATTGCGGTAACGTAATTGCTGTCCGTCAATTTCTATGGTGTATTCCAGTATCCCGGGTGATGCCAAAGGGTGAATCTGGAATATGGTTTGTGCTTCGGCAGCGCCCCCGGCAGATGAGGTGGCAATTCCCCCTGCACTTAATGGTGCAACCCAATTGGAAAAATTACTCATTACGGCAGGCGAAAGCGTTATACCCATGTTAGCCCAGGTTTTTGGTGTCAGTACATCGCCTCGTCTTACTACCAGCGGTCCCATCGATGCGTTTACAAACTTCGCTATCGAGCCTTCCGAACCAAAAATCTGACCGATTTCAGCATTAGTCGCTTCTATTTTGGAATCTGGTGCAAAGGGATATTTGTTAGCAAGCGTATTCTGGAATGGCTCGTAAACCTGCGCTACCCATGTCTTGTTCATTTCTGTTTCAGTCGGCTTGATAATGACCGCAAATGCCTGAATCAGGGGTCGAACCAAAATCGGTCTGATGGCTTGTTTTTGTGAATCAGTCATGCCTGTAAGCATCTGCTCATCCACGTATTTCAGGGCTTCAGCAAGTTCGGAGCTGCCGCCATCCAGAGTCTGTTGCATTAATTGCTTGGCTCCTGGTCCGGTATCTCCCTGATTTTTTATCTGATTGAAGCGGGTACGCAGTTTGGATAACGCTGCCATATAACCTTTCATCAGCGAAGCGTCCTTGTCTTTTGCCACAACCAGTTTTGCAACACCTGAAAATTCTCTGCCGACTGGCCCCATCGGAATGCCTGAGGTTTTTATGTTGTCGGTATTGAGATTGACGTTTAGCTGTGACGGTGTCTGGCGAAGCAGGGTTTCCTTGAACCAGCCAATTACTCCTCGCTGAGTGCGCTGTAAACCTTCATTGAGTAGAGAAGGGTTATCCCAGGATGTCTCTTGATAAACCGTATTCACCAATTTGCTGATAGGGGATGTTTGCGGGTCGCCCATTCTGTTCATTGCAGAAACTGCCTGATCAAACCCATTCAGGTCGGTGATGGTGACGCCTGTAATGAACTTTTGCCACTCGTTTGCATATTCAGTTTTGTATTGGTTAACTAATGCTTTCTGAATCTGTTCAGGACTGCCTTCTAATGTCAGATCGTCTTTGGAAGCGGTTTTCAAAACCCAGTCAGCACTTTGCAATTCTTTATTGGCAGCTTCTTTAAATGCATTTTCAACGAACTTTTCCCAGGCATCTCTCGTGAATGTACCTGGGACTGCATAGCTGCCAACAACCAGTGCTTTGTCCTGGTCGCCGACAATACGCGCGACTGTTATAGCGGGGAATCGAGTTGAGGCGCGCGCTTTAATATCTGCGTACACGCGATCACGTGCTGCCATACCGCGAACAACATGGCGCAAATTGTCACGGGACTGATCAACCAGCGACAGCTTTTCTTCGATTGTGGGCCAGGAAGGGTCGCTTAGTTGCGACAGATAAAAACTGATCATGCGTTCAGCGCTGCGAATCATTTGCTCACGTGGCATTGCGCCGCGATTGCTCTCCAGCCATCCGCGCCAGAATCGTGTGAGCTGGTCATTGAGATGGCTTGGCTCAGCATGGGATTTATCACTTAGCATCAAATAGGTTTTTAATGCGTTATATGCGTCTTCTACATTGGTGGGTGAGGCGTCTTTGTATGGCTGCGGCGTATTATTGGCAATGGCAGATAATGGATTGTTGCTCTGCACTGCATTGGCGCTCATATTGTTGGCTGTGGAGCCAGATGCTTGTGGCGAAGGTGTTGCTTGCGCAAGCTTGCCGGCATTGTTGTTCATTTCGGCCAAAAATGCTTCAAGGTTTCCGGCTACAGGCTTAAGCATGATTTCTCTAATGCCTGCAAAGTATTCCTCACGCAGTTTGCGCGAAAGCAAATCACCTTGATATAGGCCTAATCCAACAGACATTGGTCTACTTTCGCTATATTTATCAAGCTGTTCAATTCTATCCTGAAGAATTTCAAGTGCTTCAAACCGGGATTTCAAGCTGGTGTTTTTATCTTGAATTTTGACAATTTTGTCCAGGTCGGCCTGGATATTTGCGGTTAACTGGCGGTTGCCCATGTAGGACCAGCTCCATCCTCCAAGCGATAAGCCAAGTAAAGCCATGGCTGCAAAAAATGTGACATATCTTGCACGCGTTTTATTGCGGCTGGCATACTGAGTCACCAGTTCCTTGTCTGCAAAAATGACTTTCCGAAACAAATTGAGCAAGAAAAAGCCATGTTTGGAATGAATTTCCGGATGTTTCTGTTGCCTGAAATTAAGGCTGAATCGATCAGCGATACGTTCTGACGATGTGCTTAATGGTGTGCCTTCCTGCAAGGCGCTGGTGAAATAAAATCCACGGAAAATAGGTTTGAACTGGAAAGGGTTTTCTTCAAAGAGAGTCGCAATAAATGAGCGCAGCGGCCCTTTGATGGATGAAAATTCCAGTGGGAAGGTCAATATGCCCGGTGGCATTGTGTCGCCACGATTCATGGACATATTGGCCAGGCTCATTTCCTTGAGTCCGTCGTACAATTCATCAAAACGTTCATCAAAAAATGACAAAACATCCTGATTGGTGTTTTTCAGGCTGTAAGGGAGCGTTGCACCCCAGACCCGGTCCCGTTCTCCCTGGTCACTATCAAAAAAGAATTCGCTAAAACCGGTGATCAGGTCTGCTTTGGTGAACATGACATAAACGGGTGCAAATATTTCCAGACGTTCTGTGAGTTCTTGAACACGCTGGCGCAGATTTTTAGCCAGATTAATACCAAATTCCGGGCGATTCCCTGTTATCTCGGCAATGCTTACTGTAATAATGATGCCATTGATAGGCGCGCGTTTTCGGTACTTTTTCAATAAATCCAGAAAGCTGAACCATTCATCGCGATCTTCTTCGTGAACTGAGTATCGCCCGGCAGTATCAAGCAAAATACCGTCTGTTGTGAAAAACCAATCACAGTTCCTTGTTCCACCAATACCTTGGACAATTTTGCCGTTCTTGTCGGCAAAGGGAAATTGCAGTCCGGAATTAGCAATAGCAGTGCTTTTTCCTGCGGCTGGATTTCCGATTATCATGTACCAGGGTAATTCATAAAGCGCGGCTGACCCTGACAACTGGCCCAGTTTTGAGGTCTTTATAGTTGAAATGGCTTCCAGCATGCGCTTTTGAAGGGCGTTTACTTCGTCACGTTTAACGGTTGCTGCGCTTGCAGAGGCTTTTTCAGCCTGTTGTTCAAGCATACTGCCAATCTGATTCGAAGCCTGTCTGGCTTGCCACTTGCGTATCAGCCAGGCAGATAGCCAAACAAGAAATACCAACGCAAGTAATCCACCAGCCCAGATACCAGCAATTTGAAGGGCGTCTGCGCCTAAAAACAAAAAGGCAGCCAGTGCTGCAAAGCCAATTACAGCCAGGGATCGTGAATCAGTGAGGAATTGCCAGATTTGTCGCATCATAATATTGCTTCAGTTAAATAGTGAATGAGTTAAGTGTTGGTTGTTTCTTGTTCTGATACAGCTGCAATCGGGCTCAGAATCACTGCTGTTCGCGTGAAAGGATCTTGATTGCTAACGTATAGGGCATGAGTGGAGCCGGATGTGACAGCATGATGAGCCAAGGCGAGTGCTGTAACGCTCGATGCATTGCCCGCTGCCCCGCACTTTGAAGGACCCTTAAGGCATTGTGTCAATAAATCCAGCTCAGGGAAAGTTGCATAAGCCATTTCCAGTAATTCAGCGTTTCTGCTGGCTCGATGATCGGTGTCCGATGCAATAAGTGTCACTTTATCTGCGTCTATTTTGGCAACAGTCAGTGCATCCTGAGCCAGTTTGGTTAAAAAGTCTGAGCTGATTCGCCCACTGCCGTCAGCTGATTTGTCGCGCTTGCCGCTAGAAATACGATGAATAATAGCCTGGCTTTCCAAGTCAAAATGTTTGGCTTGTTCTGCATCGGCAATCAGTAAGCCAGCTGCGCCTTCTCCAGGGGTTTTTCCATTATGGTTGTTTCCGGTGAGTAGATTTCCAGTATTTTCCCACGTAGAAATAATTGCTTCACTTAAATAGGACTCACAGGTGATGAGCATGGCCAGGCATGAAATTTCCTGGCGGTGAATCTGCACGCTGAAGCGGTCAATGATACTGAGCGGGTCACGGTGATTGATTGCACTTGTGGGGTTGCTCACGATTTTTTCTATTGGCCAGCCTTGCTCTTCAATTAAATGAGTGAACCATTCCGTCGCAATTTTGTGCTTTTCTGCTTCCCAGTGCGTTGGCAATGCTGTGAGCAATTGAAGGGAGGGCAACAAAACAAGCTTACGTTTATCTGGCGGTGTAGAAATGTATTCATGGAGAGAGGGGTATGTTACAGCCTGCTGGGCCAGTTCGATGGTTATATTGCTGCCTAAAGTCAAGGCGCGCAATTGTTCAGTGCTCCAAGCCACTAAAGGCAGATTGCGTGATGTCAACCAGTTATCCAGTGCGGTACGATAGAGATCTTCGTCCAGAACCTGGATGCGTCCGGTTAAAATCGGAAACCCGTTACTGTCTGTTAGTTCATTATCCAGATTGAATTTGGCCTCATCGGAAATGAGATTGGCAGCTAATTCATCAGTAGACATCCCATGGGGCGAAGCGATTGCACTGCTGATGATGTGTAATGTCCATTCCCGCTCTTGTTTGGCGGTTCCTTCATTTGCTGATACGATTTCGGATTGGGGTGCCTGCGTGTCAGGGTTAGTCACAGTCGGTTTGGCAGAAAACAACCCCATGCCTTGACGGATTAGCCACACGGAAAGCAATAAACCTGATGGCACTCCGAAAAGATACAGCACTATTTCGGATGTGCTGGGTAATCTGTTGCTTGTCTGCCAATAAATCACCATCATTACCCAGACAGCGATAAAAACAATGCTCACAAAAAGTGACTGTCTGACCCATTGTTGCATCAGATGTACGCCGCCATACGGTTAATCATTTTAATTCTGCGCATTTCAGGATGTCGTGAAAGACTGGCTGGCGATCAGGGTGGCCCCACAGGCGGTAGTGTCTCCGTGACGCGCTGCAGGTTGACCGTCAATAATAAGTGTTGGATCTCCGCTCACTATGGGGCATGTACCGTGCCCTTTTTTAGGGCAAGTCACTTTGTCACCCACGCGGGCTATACGTATATTGCCACTGGCGGATTGGCCTGATGCTTCAATGACAGTGCCACCATGGGAGGTTTTATCTCCTAATACAATCAATGCTCTGCCCATAAGTTTCCCTTAAATGCAACTTTATTCCGGTAAAAAATCTTTATTTCTGTATGACGCCAGCCATACGAAATTCTGTATGACCAAAATCCATCAATTTCCAGCGCCCGCCCCAATGCAGTCCCAGTGACTCAGCAACTTCACCATAGAGTCTGTACCCTTCCATTGCCCAAGGGTCTTTTTCTGAGATAACCAGTTTGCCGTTACGTAAAAATGCACAGTCTGCAGCCAGGCCAAACTGGTGATAACTTTGAAATGCTTTTGCGTTGGTGACACTTGGACCCTGGCTGGCCAGCATATTTTGCCTTTCAGGGCTTCGATAGCCTTCAAGAATAGCCATGTCGTAGCCATGTTTTTCTTTCATTATTTTAAAAACAAGTAAAAGTTGCTGGGCAAAGTTATTGTTGAGTAATTGCCAGTTACGACTAGCTCCAATCAATAACGGCCGGATCTGGGTTACCTCTGCTGTGGTGAATATTTCAGGAGGTAGAGCCTGGGGTGGTACAAGCTGTTCACCCTTAAGCAGTTCAGCAATTTGCGTGTTTTCATAACGATTTGAATCTTCAAACCCACTTAGCATTGTTTTGCCACTAAGTACCCACGCAAGTAATGGGGGTAAGCTGATCATTATAAGGCCCGTTAAAAGAAGCAGGCGATGTTGTTTGGTAATTCCACGAGCTTTATCAGCCGAAACACTGGTGCTGTATACCAGTGATTTGACTGTTTGAGACTGAATATTATCCAGTTTGTTTAAATGGTTGAGTATTCGGGGTGCAATGCCGGAAAGGGTGCGTAATATCAATTCACGCCCAGATGGAAAGAGCACTTGCCAAGTAATGAAGCAAGCCAGAAAAAAATAAAGTACTACAGAAAAAAAAAACACAAAAAAACCTTAGGACAAAATAATACAAAATTAATTTATCGACATATATTGTTAGTTAATCGACATAAATGCTAAAATGCAAACGGCCACATATAATAAGCATTATAACTTGAAAGCTTGGAAACTAAAAAGTCAAATTTAATGTCATCAATAAAAAGACCTTTTTTTATGTCATAACACTACTGTTTTAGGAGTTTGTCGTT
This sequence comes from Sulfurirhabdus sp., assembly GCA_043759595.1. Taxonomy (GTDB): domain Bacteria; phylum Pseudomonadota; class Gammaproteobacteria; order Burkholderiales; family SMCO01; genus Sulfurirhabdus. The sequence continues at coordinate 38,576 of JAYVLG010000151.1, forward strand.
TGGTTCCGTCTGAAGAAGTAAAGCGTAGCTCCTCGCAACCCAGTCTATTATCAACTGCAGGTGATACTGAAGTAACTGGCGGTAGAATATTGTCTACCCTTGATGGGACTGCAAATTTACAGGTGAAATCTAATAATGGTTCCCGTAATTCATTGCTGAGAGGAATATTACTCATCGGGTTTCTGGGTATCGGTGGAGCCGGTGCATGGATGATCTATCATGATGGCAAAGTACCGGTTCGTGAACAAACTGGTGTTGTCGCCGCTGAACAGGCGGCAAAGCCCGCTGCTATCGTCCTTGCTTCAGCTGCAATGCAACCTGCTGCAAATGCAAATGCAAATGCAAATGCAAATGATGTTCAAGCAAAAAAATCAGAATCCGCTACGATTATCAATGAAGTGGTTAGCACTGAAAATTCCAAGCCGACGGATGATAAAGTGGTAGGTGGTGATGCAGAGCATCCAGCCAAACCAGTTTCCAAAGGCGTGCTTTCAGATGCATTGGAAGCGGGTGCTACCCCACACTCCGATGCGGCTAAAAAATCATCAATGATTTCAAGTGACTCAACCCACAAATTGAAATCTGCAAAGTCTGTAGAGATAAGTAAAGCAAACACTAAACGTGAAGCTAAGCCGGTTTCCAGGCAAAGCAACAGTAAAGAAAAGCAGAAAAATGGCGATAGCACTGCTAATTCGGATAGTGACGTAAACTTGCTTGAAGCAATTGTAGCGCATTCAACGGGTGCCGATCTTGATGCAAATAAAAAGCCATCTGCCAAGCAAAAAAATAGTTCGAAGAAGTCGCAGGTGTCGCCAAAGGAAAATACTAAAACGGCATCACGTAACACCGATATTGTGGAACGCAAGCCAGGCGATAGCACCGAAGGTTTGCTACAACGCTGCAGGCAACTTGGCTTTATCGAGGGGGAGCTATGTCGTTGGCGCATCTGTTCGGGCTTATGGAGTGTTGAACCGGCATGCAAGACACAACCGTAAGTTTACGAATGCAAAAAATGTTTCTCTGTTTAACATATTGATCTTTATATATACGCTCCTTCGAAGATGTCCGATTATTCCGCTATTACCAATGCCGCTCTATACACGCAGTTACCACAGCAACTGCATGCCCTTTTATCTGAGTTTTCAAGTGAAAAAAGGCTTTATGAACTCACCTTCAAAGAAGGGCAAGCCATTCCAGCCGAACTGGGCTCAGGCGGCTTACTGGTAGAAGCCTTCACGGCTATCGAAGGTTTACATACCATTGCCATCCGCGACATCATCGTCCTCTCCACCAACGCCCATATCCCGCTCAAAAGCCTGATTGGCCAACAAGCCAGTCTTCAGGTCAGCCTGAGCGACGGCACCCGCACCCCGTTTACCGGACTGATCAACCAGGCGGCCATGCTGGGTAGCGAAGGCGGCCTGGCCCGTTATCGCATCCGTGTGGTGCCCTGGCTGTGGCTCCTCAGCCAGACCCGCACCAGCCGCGTCTGGCAAGATAAAACCGTGATCGACATCATTGAAACCGTCTTTGCCCCATACAGCGCCCATGCCAGCTGGACCTGGAGCGGTGATGTCACGCCTTTCATGAGTGACGTCAGACCCAGAAGTTACTGCGTACAATACCGGGAAACCGATCTGGATTTTATCAGCCGCATTCTGGCCGAAGAAGGCCTCAGCTGGCGTCTGGAAGAACACGCCGAAGCCCCATCCGGTCATCGCATGGTCTTCTTCGCCGACACCACCCAGGCCACCGCTTTCCCGGCAGACTACACCCACAGCCATGCACTGGGTGGTCAAGGCATCCGCTTTCACGGCGCTCATGCCCGTGAAGCCCAGGACACCATTCAGGCATTCGGCGCCAAGCGCACCCTGCATGCCAGCCTCACTACCGTACTCACCTACGACTACAAAGCCAAACAAGCTATTGCCGCCAGTTCCCCCACTAACCATGAGTTTGGTGGCAAGCATGCCCCGGTGCTGGAAAGTTACGATACCCCTGGTCTTTATACTTATGCCAATAGGGCAGAAGCCCAGCGCTACAGCCAGTTGCAGATGCAAGCCCGCGAAGCCCGTAACAAGCGCTGGTATGCGCGGTCCACCGTACGCACCCTGCGCCCCGGCACCACTTTCGAACTGACCCAGGGCCCGTTACAGGAACTGGGTGACATGGCCCCTGAATATGCCGTCCTGAGTGTCACCAGTGTCGGCATCAACAACCTGCCCAAACCGGTACAGGAAGGACTGGCTGAACTGTTCGGTCCAATCCCGGAAATGCTGGAAGACTGCCTGCACAGTCTGACCCAGACACCTTATGCCCAGCACGCAGCCGAGCCGACAGCCGCATACAATTCCGCCACCGCAGCCGGGGAAGCCGCCAGCCAGCGCTTGCAGGAACAAGACGACAAACAGAACCTGACCGAAGTCATTACCCAGGCCAGAACCCTGGGCTACGCCAACCGCTTTGAAGCCATCCGCGCCGACATCCCGTGGCGCCCGGTACTGGCAGACGGCACCGGCTACTACCACAACCCCCGGCCCACTGCTTTAGGCAGCCAAAGTGCCATCGTCGTCGGCCCCAATGGCGAAAGTACCCCCAAAGGGGCCGATGAAATCTATTGTGACAAACTGGGCCGGGTGCGCATCCGCTTCCATTGGCAAGACCAGCACGGCCATGACGAAAGTCACGCCAACGCAGGCTGCTGGGTGCGGGTCGCCCAGCGTAGTGCAGGCGGTGGCATGGGCAGCCAGTTCCTGCCCCGTATCGGCCAGGAAGTCCTGATCCAGTTCATTGAAGGTGACATAGACCGCCCCATACTCATTGGAGCCCTTTATAACGGCCAGGGTGATGGGGGTACCATTCCTACTCCTGGCGGCCAAGCCGACCAGCAAGCCATCCTCACCGTTTTCGACCCCGCTCACGACCACAGCGCCTCAGCACAAGGCAACCTGGCTGGCGGCAACAGCCCGGTCTGGCACGGCGCCTCCAACGACAGCGCTGGCCACCGCAACGCTGCTGCCCAGTGGGGTATCCGCAGCAAAGAATACGGCGGCACCGGCTACAACCAGCTGGTGTTCGACGACACCGACAACCAGGGCCGCATCCAGCTCAAAACTACCCAGGCCGCCAGTGAACTTAACCTCGGTCACCTGATCCATACCGCTGACAATCATCGCGGCAGCTTCCGGGGGCAGGGCGCTGAACTGCGCACTGACGCCTATGGTGCCCTCCGTGCCGGATCAGGTATCCTGCTCACCAGCTACAGCATCAGCCACAATGCCGGCAACCGCACCCCCGCAGGCGACAACGCCCCGGGCATGGCCCATTTGAAACAAGCCACCCAGCTGGGCCAAAGCTTCAATAACATCGCCACCACCCACCAAACCGTCGCCTACGCCAGCCACCAGGGCAGCAGCAAAGGCAACACCAGCAGTCTGGATGACAAAGCCGCCCCCATCAGCGCCCTGTTCACCGCCGCATCCGGCATGCTGAATCAAGAAACCCTGGACCAGGCCGGCAGCGATGCCCAAAGCAAAAACACTAGCACCACCAATGACAAACTGCCCCATACCACCGACCCCATTATCGCCCTCTCCGCTAAAGCAGGCTTAGGTGCCGTCGCCGGACAAAACCTGCAACTGGCCAATGGAGAAACTGTCAGCCTCATGAGTGGGCAAGACAGCCAGTTCATCACCGGCAATCAGCTGCGCGTCCACACCGGTCAGGCCATCGGGCTGCTGGCTGGAGCCGTCAAACCGGGTGACAGCAACCTGGGCCTGCAACTCATCGCCGCGCAACAAGCCATCGACATCCAGGCACAAAGTGATGAAATCAAAATCCAGGCCAAAGACATGATTAACATCATGAGCGCCAATGCACATATTGATTGGGCAGCAGCCAAAAGCATCAGCTTGTCTACGGCAGGTGGGGCGAATATCACGATTGAGGGGGGTAACATTACTACGCAGTGTCCGGGTAGTCTGACGATTCATGCTTCGCAGAAGAGTTTTACGGGGGCGATGCGGATGAACTTTAAAATGCCTGAAATGCCGCATGAACACATATATTCTGCCATGTATCAGGTTAAAAATACGGATGGTAAACCTCTTGCCGGTGGTCAATACTTCATGAAATTACCTAATGGCGAAGTTCATTACGGTATTACCGATGTGCAAGGTAACAGTCGTATAGCGTATAGCGATAGTGAAAAACCGATCGAGTTCACACTACTGGACACTGAAACTTGGGAACAAGAGGAACTCAATTCGGTACATCATGAAATGGATAGATATTGGAGCAGAGAAAATGATTAAAATGGTACTTAGATCGCGTGAGCTGTTGGCTCTGTGTTCAATACTAATCTTGGGTTGTACAAGCAACCAGAACTCTACTGCGGCTGATACTAGTCATTGGAAACAAGAGATAAAATGTGGCGATACGCATTATCAGATAGCGAGTGAGTGCGTGGCATCAGGTAAAGAATTTGAACTCAATTCGTGCAAACAACAGACGTTGACACAGCTTGATTCGCACAAAACAATTGCTTTGCCTAATCCAACCATTGCAGATGCAAAAGGTATAGCTAAAGCAGGGAATAAAGGCCGTTTGTTTGTCACTATATGGTCTTGTCAATCGAAGGGCTCGGATCAATACCTACTGCTGCATTACTATGCTGGTACTGGGCGTGACGAGTATGACGAATATGAGGAAATCTATGATAAGGATCTTTCCCCAATCCATTCGACAAATAAAAAACTCACAAGTGAACTGATTAGAACAGCGAAAGAGCCAACAATTTCAGTTCAATCAATTATGCCACTTGAAGGGGAAAGCAAGTGACACTATACGAGTTTTTAAGAACCAAAAAAGGGGCTGCATATCGGGCGGATCAAATTAAAGACCGCTCTTGGATTGCAAAAAAACCCTCAATCGATAAGGCTGCGGGGAAAATTGTAGGCCAATCAAGAATACATGGGGATATTGAACCGCGGATGCAAGATCGAGTAATCGATTTGCTGATTGAAATAGCGACCCGATATAAAATGTCTTATAGGGATATTGCACACATCTTGTTATTTACAAAAGTTGAGTCCGGCTTTAATCCTGATGCTGCGGCTGGTACCACTAGTGCTGCAGGATTGGGGCAATACACCTCTGATACCGTTAAAGAAGCTGCCAAACCATCAGTATCAAAATCGCGCCTGGGTTTTGTGTTGGATTTATCCGGCGAATATGTGCTGGATGCTGAGCGTGGGGCATTTGGTGTATTGCTTTCTTATATGATATGCAAAGAGAGAGCGGCGCAACATTTTCCTCCTGATGCAATCGAGGAAAATATCTACCTTTTTCACCATGAAGGCTGGAATTTTAATCCAAAAAAACCTTCCAATCCAGCGCGTGTTGCTGATGTTCGCGCCATCATTGCAAAGAAAATATTGCCACACCTATCGCCAGTTGAAAAGCTTTTGCAAGCCAAGACAAAGGTTCAGTTTTCTCTCAAAACTGCTGATGGCAAGCCTTATGATAATCAGCCATTCGTAATGGTAATTCCAAAAGAAACAACAAGAAAAAATGCGCCATCAGCAGTACAAGGGTCTGCAAAAGCCAAGGTTATTGTCGGGCAAACTGATGGTAGTGGTAATACCCCTCTTGTGGTTGTGCCGGGGCTCGCTGAGGTCGTGTTTGCTCCCATGAATCGACAATACAAACCGATTTTGCTGGACTTTCCTGTTTATGGAAACAGTGCATCAAAAACATATACCGTTAAAGGTGGTGATACGTTAACAGGCATCGCCAAGGCTAACTCAACAACGGTTGAGGAACTTGTTGCTGAAAATCATATCTCCGATCCTAACGATATTACCCCGGGCATGGAGCTACATTTACACAAAGTTGAATATTGGTGGCGACGCCCTTCAATAGAATGGCTTTCCTCTGTGGTTGCTCCCCATATTGATGCTCCTAGTTCTTATGCGGTTGAAGCAGTAATTGAGTATAAACGCAGCCATGTGTCGTTGCCGCTAGGTAACGGAGCGCATGGCCCTGATGTGGCGCACAACAGCATCTCAATCGTTGCGGGTAGAACGAAGGCTGAAGTTGATAGCCAAATCGCTGTAAAGAAGGTTGCGCATCAAACTAATGCAGCAGCAGCTGTAAAATCAGTAGAACTTGCTTCAGTGGCAACTAAAAGTAAAAAGAAAGTTATTTCAGGGCTTCTATATCCGTTACCCGTAAAAGCAACCGCGGATTATCATACTGGGGCACGACGCTTTGGTTCCAGGCGCTCTGATGGCAAACGCAAGCATGCAGGGATTGATCTATACGCACCTTTGGGAACTATTGTTCGGGCTATGGCCGATGGCGTGGTGATTCAGGTTTACCCCTTTTACTGCGAAACATCTGCCATTGAGGTAGATCATGGAGATTTTATTGCTCGTTATGGGGAAGTTGATTCTAAAAATGCAAATATCTTTGTTAAGAAAAAACAGAAAATTAAGCGCGGAGATCCTCTTGGAAAGGTGGGAAAGTTAGTGGGTATTTCGGTGCCATCCAATATGTTGCATCTAGAAATGTATGCATCGGGAGAGGATCCTACCAAACCAGGCGGCAAGGCTAGACTCACTCAAAGTGAGAATTCTCCTTATCAACGTCGAACCGATGTGTTTGACCCAGCCCCATCTATGGATATCGCGGTGATGGAATGAATAAAATTATATTTCGTAGTATGACTTTATTTGGACTGCTTATGGTTTTGTGTGTGCTCTCGGCCTGCAAAGGTCAAGAGTCTGATGACTCGTCTGCTTCAAAGGTAAAGTCAAACACCATAATAGCCCTTTCTCAAACGGCGAAGCCTATACCTGTCATCTCCGCGCCTCAATCTATTCCTGGTTTGAGTGTTGCAAAACCTCTCACACAAGTAGTGTCAAGCAATTGGTCAGATAATCCTGAAGTGTTAGACATATTGCAAAAAATATTGCGACCAGACTTACCCCAGATGACTTTTTCGCAAGTTAAAACACTTTTTCCTACAAGATGCGTTGCAGATGAAAACAAAAGTAGCAGCATTACTTGTCTTGGATTGGCATGGATAACATCAATCTCATTTACTGGCGGTCCTGATGGGATATTTGACATGACTTTTTCAGGTGGTTCGCTAACTTGTAATTTATTAAAAAAAATCGTCAGCCAGAAATTTGGAAAAGTTGAAGAAAGTGACGTGATGTCTAGCCCTGACGATGCAGAAGCGTGCGGGGCTCACTGGTCAATGAAAGGCCAAAAGAACCGTAAAAATCACATAAATATTAGAAAAATCAAGGGTGATGATGAGGTTATGTTGCAGATAGCCGCAGAGCAAGGCCCATAATTAATATATCTTTGTTAAGAATGGTCAGGTAATTAAACGCGGCGATCCGCTCGGAAAAATTGGGCATTTAGTGGGTATTTCTGTGCCGTCAAATATGCTGCATCTGGAACTGTACGCAACGACTGAAAACCCGAAAAAAATGATCTTACCCAAAAGGGAATCCCCCCTATCAGCGTCGGGCAGATTTATTTGATCCGACTTCATCAATTGATATTGCAGAAATGAAATGATGAAAACCACTAAAGTTTCCAATATGGCTTTCAGTCTTCTTATCGCATCATCAGTTGCGCTTACAGCTTGTCAGCGCCAAGAGTCTGGTCATTCACCCACTAAGGTATTCAAGCAAGTTGCAGCGATTCAAACGCCTCAGCTTGTAGCCACGCAGGTGGCTACTCCTGCGGGTATTGTTGATAACCCTGCCGTAACGGACTTGCTTCATCGCGTAGTTCGATCAGATCTTCCCGGGATGACGTTTAATCAAGTCAAGGCTCTGTTCCCTGCAACTTGCATAGCAAATGATGATGATCGCAGTATTTCTTGTCCTGGGGTGGCAGGTCTGGTTTCGATCTCTTATGGAGGCGGCCAGGATGGGATACTTGATATGGTTTTTTCAGGAGGTATGGCTTCTTGTAAGGTACTGAAAATGCTAGTAAGTGAAAAATTGGGGCGGGCGAGGATAACTCTGCTCAAAATAATGATGGTGTGTGTGATGTGTATTGGAAGAAGATTAGCAAAAAAAATAATACTTATTATGCGAATCTCGGGAAACAAAAAGGAGATGATGAGGTGGCTTTACAGATTGGAGCAGAGCAAGGCCCTTAATGAAATTAATGGGTTTTGGACATGTGAGGTAAGCTGGCAACAAAAAAGTCCAATGTTTGAGTAAAATAACCAAACGGAGGAACGAAGATGGAACGATTACCTAAAGGGATATACACACCTGAATTTCGTGCACAGGCAGTCCGATTGCACGAAGTTGATGGATTATCGAAGCCAGAAGTCTCAATGCGGCTATCGTTACCCATTGGCACATTAAAGCAATGGGTCAGAGCCTCGCGAGAAGGCAGACCGGGCGAAGTCGGAAAGCACCAGAAACCACTGACTGAACTAGAGCTGGAACTGGCCCGGGTCAAGCGTGAACTGGCCGAAGTCAAGATGGAGCGCGACATTTTAAAAAGGCAACGGCCTACTTCGCGAAGACTTCGCGGTGAAGTACGCTCGAATGAAGGCGATGCGACATCAATACCCAACAGCCCTGATGTGTCGTATTTTTGGTGTATCTGAGAGCGGTTATCATGCCTGGCAAGGAAGGCCACCGTCACTGCGTGCCCAAGAGAATGCACGTCTTGAAATCGAGATACTGGCCGCGCTCCAGCGGACTCGTGAAACCTTCGGCCCCGAGCGTCTTCAAAGCGATTTGGCCGATCATGGCATTCGCACAGGTGTGGAACGCATCAAACGTATCCGCAAGAAACTGGGACTACGCTGCAAACAGAAACGGAAGTTTAAAGTGACCACCGATTCGAAACACAACTTGCCTGTAGCACCAAACCTGCTGGCGCGGAATTTTGAGGTGGACACACCCAATCAGGCATGGGTCAGCGATATCACCTACATTCCAACTGCTGAAGGCTGGGTTTATCTGGCAGGATTAAAGGATTTATTCAACGGCGAAATAGTGGGCTACGCCATGAGTGAGCGCATGACAAAGAACCTGGTCATGCAGGCATTATTCCGGGCAAAAGCGACCCAGCGTCCAGCCAAGGGATTGATCCTTCACTCGGATCGAGGTAGCCAGTATTGCTCTCATGATTACCAGAAGCTGACCAGGCAATTTGGCACGGTGCCTTCCATGAGCCGAAAGGGTGATTGTTGGGACAATGTGCCAATGGAAAGCTTCTGGGGAACACTTAAGAACGAGCTGGGCCATCATCGCCATTACCAAACCAGAAAACAAGCGATTCAGGAGATTACCGAGTATAT
>JAYVLG010000152.1:0-3162 GCA_043759595.1 Sulfurirhabdus sp.
CCATGAATAGATTCAATAAATGCCCCTTGCGTATGGATTATCACCACACTCACAATGGCAATAAAACGCAAGAAGTCTATCCATTCCATTCTGTTGTTATTCTTGCCGGTTCCCATTACCCTTGAATACTTTCCAGTACATTAGTTTAAATTGCGACACACTTACCCGCCTGATGGATGAGATACATAACGCGGCTAAACCTGTCAGCTTAAAACAATAAAGTTGGATGCCGCGCCGAATTCAGTTCAATAGCGTAAGCAGGGACAAAGCACAAAACAACACTATTCGATGTCAGGCACTATGCATGATATCTCGCCCTTCGGCGGGTTAACCTTAGCCTATGCAGTCCAACCAGCCTAACCAATATGAAGAAAGCGTGAAGCAAATAATGCCTAACTAGATTACATCTGAAAAACGTTTCGTTTTCGCCTCTCGAATCTGCTTTGAACCCTTTAAGCTAATGGCAAATATTGCAACCCCCCAAAACAAAATACTACTGAACACAGATGCAGAATAAATAACATTTTCCGCTATGTTTGCTATCATTAAAAATAGTAACGCGAAAAAATATGGAGCAAAACGCTTTTCATTACCATATTTTATAATTGAACTTAAAGCCATCCCCATAACAGATATATATAAAACTGTGCCAATCAAACCAGTATCAAGAAGTGACTGTATATAACCATTATGCATAGTTTCACGACCGGCGCTTCTAGCAGACTCAATCGAAGATGCGTCTGATTCGAATATTCTACCTTCAACCGCTTCTAATCCATTTGATCCAGTAGTAAATCCGTAGCCAATAAGAGGACGTTGATAAAAAGCTTTTAAGGCAACTTCCCATAATGAAACACGTCCGGTTAGATTTGTTATCGAATCACTTCGAACAATTCTATCGGCACTTTGAGTATCAAGATGGATACCAAAAACGATTAAGAATGAGGATAATAATAATATTGCCACTGCAACACTTGCTATCCATTTTCTGGCCATCCAACGATATCTCCAAGCAGTTGCAGTGCCCGCCAGAGCCAATGCAACCCAAAAAGTCCTAGACAATGTCATCTCTAAACACACGGCTGCAATAAGTATCAATATGAGTTTCAACCATTTTCTTTTGATACTGAACCATGCAAAACCAATCAACACTCCAGCTGTAGAGGCTAGCATTCCAGGACTTCCATATAAGCCGCGAAATCTAAGCTCACCGCCATAGAGTGTTACATATGCCAGTGAAGGCAGGTACTTTGCCAGGATCAGGCTCAACATTGCTACAAGTGAAAACACTATTAAAGTTGTATTTACGAGAACAGCGTGGGGATAGCCTTTTTTTCCCTCCGTTTCAAAATAGGCAATGAAAAAGAAAATAACTGCCGCCAGCGAGGCTACCTGCCACAGTACATATACTGGGTCTCTTGTCTCCATGGTTGCTACAAGAATTATTGCTAAATAACCGAAAACTGGCCAATATCTTTTTAGTATCAATCCTGAAATATTGGTGACCAGCCACATGCCACCAACAATTAAGCATAAACCCTGAGCAAATCCCCGCATAATATAGGGATCCCCCAAATAAGAGGTATCCTTTGCGACTAGAGCAACAATTAATATAATTAATACAATTTGCATAAATTGTGTCGATTCAGCTTATTTATTTTTGGGCGTTGCCCAGGACGGAATGGCCATTTCATTGAAAACGCCCAAACGCAATACGCTTGCCTGATCTTCTGTCAGCTGTTTATAATGATAAAAAGCTATTCCGCTTTTTGGCCACAATCGGCGAGTTTGAGTGACATACCCAGCTATCATATTTGGATTACGTGGTACAACCTGATTATCAACCAAATCATAAAGCGAAAACATTGTAATTAGATTTGATGGCTTTTTGAGAGATGCCTTTGCACGGTTTATCAAACCAACATCAACTTGTTTTTTGTAATCCATATTAAATATCACATCGATCAAACCTGCCTCCACCCAACCGATACTATCTTGCCCCTGAAGTAATATTTCCGGGTTAAGCGGATTCGCATCGATACTAACAATCAATCCGGGGCGCAGTGTTTTTGCGACTGTTGAGAATTTTCGGACCACATCCGTAACATCATCATGATTCCAATGCTCAAGTGTGTCCGATTTATACAGCGGCAGACGTCGCAATTGAATATCTGCCAACAATGAACTTTTAAATTTATTTTCGTAGCCATCTATGCAGCTATCCTTGGTGCAAAACCCCATGCTCCGAATATAGTCCAGATTGACGCCATCTATCGGATAACGTTTGACAACATCCAGCATTAAATCCACTATGAACTTACGAAAATCTCTGTCATGTACATCAAACGCCTCTTCATTAGTACCTGTGGCGCGCCATTTAGGGAATAAATCATTTTCACGTCGCATCACGGTGAACCAAGGGTGTACTTCAATACCCATTTCGTGTGCTCTCTGGATCAGATAAGCAAGAGGATCTTCCTCTCTGTAGAATATCCTCCGAGCTAAACGGCTATCTACCGGCGCCACGTTAGTTGGATAAAGGGCTCCCCCCCCATGCCAAACACACGGCACATAGACATTAAAACCTGCCGACTTGATTTTAATAAGTATTTTATCAGTCGCCTCCTTTGAAGTCGCCCAGTGCATATCCTCATCAAACATGACCCTACTTTCATAGGCAGGGGGTTTTATAGCAGTATCACTAGCAGCAAAAACACTAGTTGAACTTAAAAGCATCGCTAAAAGAATATATAACACTGACTAAATTTCCTCAGAACATTCAACAAATCACTTACCATGTCTTCATATTACACTATGCAGATTTCACTCTGAAATGTGCACATACAAGCTTTAATAGAATAAAAATATTTCCTGGCAATTTCATAATTACCGTCTTATCGCTACGTCCATAAAATTCTGATACGCCAACTTCAGCCCATCCTTCAAATTTAAACTCGCATGCCAGCCCAGCGCGTTGATGCGTGACACATCCAGCAGCTTTTTAGGTGTGCCGTCGGGCTTGCTCGTATCAAACACGATGTCGCCGCTAAAGCCGACGGCTTCACCCACCTGCTCGGCCAGTTCCTTGATGGTGAGATCCACGCCCGTACCGATATTGACCAGCGGCGGCAGGGTGCCGTTGCCATCATCCAGTACGCGCTG
>JAYVLG010000153.1:0-3096 GCA_043759595.1 Sulfurirhabdus sp.
AGGTCGAGGTTCAGAGTGGTTTGTTTCATGGGCTCAATATTGCCACAATGGGCTTGGGTGCGGGGCGTGAAGTGGGGGTTTTGCAGAGTTTCCTTAGCGTACTTTAATTTCCCTTTCGTCAAACGCCCCCAATAAGGACGTGAAGATATATTGGCGACGGACACAGATAGCGTGAGATGAGCAGGCGACGGGTCAAAACCTTAGCGTACGATTTTTTCCGTTTCGTGAGCTGACCCCTCATAGGTCGGTTTCCTTTGTCGTGGGTGAGTGTTAAAACCTCTCACATTTACAGAGGAACACCGACTTTTCTTATGTTCACATTGTCTTGCAGTAATTGCGGTGCGGATTTTACAGGCACTCTGATAAACCTCGGGATGCTTGATGCTGGGGATCCTTAGCGATTGGCGGACATTACCCGTGGTCTGCCTTATTCATTGCTGCAAGAGCTTGAGCGTGGCGCTGAACCTCGCAGGAATCTAACGGGCCACCATGCCCCATATAGAATCTCTCAATACCAGAATCCAACAATCGCTGCAGCTCGATGCTCACAGCTTGTGGGTCGTCCTCGAAGGGGGGGCGAATAGCGTGTCCTGTCCTGATGAGCCCGCCAATGAAAATTCCTGATGCGATAAGATCGCCGACCAAAGCATCCTTTGTGTTCATTTCTACTGAGATAGACCCTGCGGTATGCCCTGGTGTATGTTTAACGAGGGCTGGAATTCCATATTCGGCTAGGTTAAGAGTATCTCCATTTTTAAGCAATATATCCGGTTCAAAAGCCTGATATGGTTGTTTATAGATCAATGGGGCTTTCAGAAAAAATCTCCCTGCCCACCCTGTTGGACAAAATGTCATCGGTGTTTCCCTTTTATAATACTTGAGATCGCCCTCATGTCCAACGATAGGGGCACCTGTGAGTTTACGCAGTACAGCAGCATTTCCGGCGTGGTCGACATGAGCATGAGTAATAACAATAAGTTTAATGTCTTTGAAAGACAGTGCGTATCTTTTCAGAACTTTCTCAACTTTTGACTCCGAACCTGGCAATCCCGCGTCAACAAGAATAACTCCCTTAGCGCCAATAATAATATGAGCATTCACCACACGAAATGGCAATATTGGTATGCGAACAATTTGAAATTGTGTCATTAAATTTTCCTGCTTTGGTTGAAATATTTTGGTGATGTGAAGCAATAAATTATTGTGATACATTGAAATCTATTAAACAAGTACGCACAAAATAGTGATGTAGTTACTAAAAAGGAACTAATGTGAACAAACAATGGCATACAGAAAATCCGATAAACTGTCCTCTGCTAGCAACACTTAACGTGATCGGTGGCAAATGGAAACCGATCATTCTGCACATGCTGTCATCAGGTACCATGCGTTTTGGAATGCTCAAGAAAAATATTCCGCCGGTAAGCCAGAAAATGCTTACTCAACGGTTACGCGAATTGGAGGCTGATGGAATAATTAGCCGGAAGGTGTACGCTGAAGTCCCACCAAAAGTGGAATATTCGCTGACCGACAAGGGAGCTACCCTAAAGCCGATACTGGAAATATTGTATGCGTGGGGGCAGCAGGAGAATAATTATGATTGATGGCCTATCGTGAAGGTAAGGGACGTTGCGCTTCTGCGTCATCCTGCTTGAACGCCCGGTTCAGGTCGTGCCTTACTTCGCGATCACGACCTAACCTTTCGTTATCAAGATCAAGATAGAGCGCCGCCGCTTCTCGGAATAGCTTCTCTTTGCTGTTTATCAGCGTCTAATTTTTGCCATGAAGCAGCGCGTGTTTTCCGGATAACGGGTTCAATAACTCCTTATGGAATAACGTTTCACGCTTTTTTACCACGTGCTGATTTTTTATCATAAAGTGGAAAATTTGACGTGCTGTTTGACACCCGCTTGCAGACAGCGCGCATCCCTGCAGTTCGCACTTCACATTGCTTCTTCAACGGCAGATAGACATCTGTCAGCAGTTCATGCTCCGGTGTCTCCGGCATGACGTTCAGGTAGTGAAAAAACAAGGGGAAATCGCGCAGTTCCTCACCGCTTGCAGGCAGCCAGTCGCGATACAGCGGATAGATCGTTTCGCCAAGCCGTCGGTGTTCACCGTGATGACGAACCACGGCACAACGCCCGCCAGGAATGTTCTTGTTCACTACACCTTGCGGGTTGTCGGCCACCGGCGCCAGCACCTCACCGCAAATATCGAAGCGGAATTGCGCCGGTTCTGTGGTGTCGGGGTTGTCGTAGGCAATGCCGAATGTCTTGCTCGAGTTGACAGAAGACAATCCACTCTCCATACGCCAAGCGATGAAGACTCTGACCGAGTCGTTGACAAGTTGGGGCGAACCGCGATGTTCCAGTGCAGCAACTTGTGTTGGTTCAAACTGCACGATGTTGACGTCCATGTTCTGCTTCCTTTTTCTAGTGGGTAATAGATACTGCTGGTGCCATAGCTGCCACGCTGGTTTTTTCCTGAATGCAGAAGGCGTCTGGCCGAAGGCGTTCTTGAAAGCGCGCGAAAACGATTCCGGATTTTCAAAACATGTATCCAACGCGATGTCGATGATCCGTTCATGTCGGTTGAATGCCAGCCGATACGATGCCCGTCTCAGGCGCATCAACTGGATGTATTTGAAAACTGGAATTCCGGTGTAGCCGGAAAACTGTCGATGGAAGTGATGTTTTGAGAACAGGGCAACCCGACTTAATTTCTCCACAGACAAGTCTTCATCAAGGTGCCTGTCGATGTAATCGAACACCCTATTGAAAATCTCTGCATACGCACTGCTCCTGTCTCTGTTCATTGCACCCTCATATCGGCAGTTAAGAACTATTGTGCCTCGTCGCACCGCCCAAGTCCTGACCGAGAATGCTTTTTTGAGGCTGCAACGGACTCTACTGACACGCATGCCATAAATTCTCAGATTCCAACCTGACACTTTCATTCTTGGCGTACGATTTTTTCCGTTTCGTGAGCTGACCCCAGCCTGGCGGAACGCCGCGGCTACTGGCGCGCGGTGGTCGCCATTGCCGCGAAGAATGCCCGCCTGGCGTGGGCCGTGTTGCACTACGGCGAAGACTT
>JAYVLG010000154.1:0-25459 GCA_043759595.1 Sulfurirhabdus sp.
TACAGAAACAAAACTGGGGCAGCGCCATTCCGCTGCATGTGAAAGGTTACCCTCTTAAACTCGATGCTTTATTGTCTTGACTAAGGGGTCCACTTTACAAATCCCAATAAACCAGAACCAAACAACCATACAGCAGCGGGAATGGGGACCGGAGAAGCGACTACAGTTCCAGTTAGATGCAGAAAGTATTTTTGTTGACCAAGAGTATTTCCATTACTTGGGGTAGTTGCAGCATATTCAAGTGTATAATTATGTCCATATACTCCGTCCCAAGTAAATTTTCCAATGCCGTTAATGTTTGAGCAATTTACACCAGCATCTAAACAATTAAGTGGATTCCAAGCGCCACTGCCCATAAGATCTAGTTCTCCACCCCAGTTAAAGGCCCAACCAGACATATTCAATCCATTAATTGTGTCTCCGGAAATTCCTGAAGTAGTATAATGTTGGCCATCTGATGGGCCAAAAGTCCAAGCTGCATCAATTTCGCCTGCTGCTTGCGCAGTGCCGATTACAATCCCTTTACTCCCCTGGCCGATGTCGTGTTTTTCAGTCGGTTGAATTATTGAGTCAGGACTTGCGGTATCAAATGAGAACCAGGAACCAAATGATACATTGGTTGTATTTCCACTATTATCAAAAGCTGGAACACCTGATGTAATGGTTAGGATGTCACCATTGTTAACAACCGCTGCATGGACGGAAAATGTTGCGAAAGTAGAAGCGCTAAAAGCCAGGGCCAGCATAATGTTCAAAGTTGATTTTTTCATTTTCCCATCCTCCAAATTAAAAAATATTTTAAAAACCATGAGCTACTTATGGCAAATCGTTTTGCAATGTGCATTAAATACGCGACAATATTTTGGTTGTAAGTTATTTGTTATAATTCAAAAACTAATTCATGGCGCATTTTTACTTCTTATACTATTTTTAATATATAGTTCACAATAGTTAACATGTCAAGTAAATACAATTTTTATTGACTAATATGACATCAGTTTGAATTGCGTCGAACTGGCATGCGCTTGGGGGTGAGTAGAGAAACTCGCCTACCATCCCGTATCACACACAGCCAGTTTTCGCGTTTTTTCATCGCAAAACTTTACCAAACAGAAGCGGCGCCTCAAACCCACCCACTTTGCTGGGTAAGTAAACGTAAACCAAGAACACCATTCCTCAATTTTATGAATCAAATGTATGATTGTCAGGAGATATCCCAGCATGTACACTTTTAATAGTTTGAATATGATTTAAATGGCTAGATAAAAAGGGTATTCATGATAACAGACGAAAATGTCGTGCAATTGTTCAGCAACATACCCGAGATCCCTATTAATTTCAGGGATTCGGAGATAGCACGCAAATCACGTCAAATATTCAGGGGAGTATCGGGACAGCAATGGAAAGATGCGCACCCCGGAGGATGCAATCGCCATATGGCCATTTTTGACAAGTTTGATGTCATCCCTAAATATTGCTTCGATTGTTATAAAGTTTTAATTACACCTCACACCATAATGGATCTTTTCAAGCTATTGATGATTTTCGAGAAGATTACCCTACCCCTTGATAACACTAGAAAATGCATGGTAGAGACTAGAGATGCTTGCTCTGGCACCTACAAGGGTTTTATCTACTGCAGAGGTATTTAGGAAGGAAATGAAGTACGCAAAATTGTACGGAAAGTAGTTTCAGAAGAAATTTCACCTCATGTTCCCGTCACGTTAAAACGCGGTTGCTCAGAATACGCAAACGTCTATCCTGGTTATGCGCGTGTGAAATTGGGCACCGTAAGCATGCAATACAGAAAAGAGTGGCAAGTAAAAGAAGATTATTTCGACAATAATTTTGTTTATCGGCCAGATACTCCCGCTATTGATTCTGACATACCCGACATTCATATTGATGGCCTAGCCATGTATACGCCATGGGAAATTTTCTGCATGCAATATTGGCTAAGATATGCTGCTACGATAGGCGATATGAGCTACCTAGCCGTTAGTGGCATGACACTACCACCATTATTGAACCTTAAACACCCACCCTTCAAAACATCGATGCCGATGAAAAAAAACAAACAAACACCTTAAAAATTGTTTCGAAAACTCACCATCTTACTAGCGCGTTACATTAGTGGCGCAAATTTTCATGCCAGTGAAAACCTGGTATTAAGAGCATTGACGCAGTTTCATAACCAGTAAAAAAGTAAACTCATTCCAACTTTTCGCTATATCCAAAATAGTCAATAAAAGGATTGAGCTTTGCCATCAGCGGATCAAACTCTTTTGCATAACGTTTCCAACGGTATTTCGCATGCTGGTAAATCGGCTGTGTTACCTGATGGTAGCTGGGAGTATTGATCCTCCGCTTTTTAGCATGTTCGTCAAACTTCAACACTGCATCGTCCCAGCCAACGCCGAGAAAATCAAGCAAATCCCGCGCCTGTCCCTCGAAATCTGCGACCACATCTTCATAGCGAATTCTATGGCAATCCAACGGCAATGCATTCGCGATACGCAACCATAGGCTCATCACTTTATCATAAAGATTAACTGCATCTTCAAGCGTGAAAAAAGCCGACATAGCCCCATTAATTAAGAAATTCTGCATGAAGCAACTGAGACTGACATCACACGGATGTCGAATTGCAAGAATGAATTTAGCTTTGGGAAAAACTCGCCAGATCAGATGCGCATTTACCAGGTTGAGTGGCATTTTGTCTACAAAATAAGTACTGTTATCGCGCTTGATGTGGCGAGAAACCTCTTGCCAATAAACAGAACGTAATTTACGAATATCCGCTTCTGTCAACTCAGCTAACGCATGAGGATTATCACCTGCCATTTCAATAAATACATTCTCCATTGCCGCTACCGTAGGTTTTTCTTCAAGTGCCTGCAGGCGCGGATGGCTATCCAATATCTGTTCCAGCAAGGTGGTGCCAGAGCGAGGAAAGCCCACCAGAAAAATGGGTGTAAGTTGATCATCTTCAAAACCCGGAGAACCCACCAGCCGGTCTGTCAGAAAACTGTTCAAACGTTCGATCTTACGCAAATAAGCCCCTCTATCAAAATCCAATAAACCTTCTACTATAAGACGATTTCCTTCGATAAAACATGCAAAAGCACGCTCCGCATCGCCTACTCTGTCATAAAGCTTGCCCAGGTTGATGCAGATATCTCCACCCTGACTGGTTTGTAGGGATTGTCCATGAACGTTCTCAAGCAAGGCAATTGCATCTTCAAGTCGACCTTCGGAACGTGCGATTTTGGCTGCAGTCAAATTCAACGCCGCGTTTTGAGGGTCCAACTTCATGGCACGCGCAACCAGACTTTTAGCCTCTTCCAACCGGTGCTCTTTTTCTTCAAGCCCAGCAAGGAGCACCAGCGCATCAATAAAATTATGATCGAAACTGAGTGCACGCAAAAAATATTCTTTCGCCTCATCAAAGCGACTATCCGACTCCAGAATTGTACCTATATTGCATAAAACTTGTGGTGAGTTCGGTGACAACTTAAGCGCCCGCTGCAATAATTCCAATGATCCAAGTGAACTCCCCTGTGCCAATAAAAGCGCCCCCAGATTGCTCAATGCTTCCAGAAAATCAGGAATCAGCTCAATCGCCGCCCTGTAATGTTTCACGGCATTACCCACATCACCCACATCTTTGCAAACATTAGCCAGAAAATAATGTGCCAATGCAAAATCCGGCTGAAGCTGAATGGCCTTGCGATAGCAGACCTGCGCTTCAGCCATCCGCCCTTGGCATTGCACAGCTGCACCCAGCGTATGGTAAGCAGAAGCAAGATTGGGATTAATCGCCAGCGCGCGGCGGCAGCATTCTTCCGCCTCTTTGAATAACCCCAGTTTGCGATTAATGGTGCCCTGCATTACCCAGGCATGGGTATCGGTACGGTCATTCTGACACACGAATACATACAATTCCTTTGCTTCATGTAACCGGTTACTGCGGTACAACTCTTCTGCCTTATTTTTTTTTGAACGGGTTAAAACATTCTGCTTTGCCACTGCAATCTCCACTCACTAAGATTCAATTTGTTGCTGGAACTAATGAAGCCGGGTTATGCCAAAACGACCCTTTTATCTATTGCGCTAGAAATTAATCATGCGCACATAATGCAAAAATAGTTACAAAAACTAATATTCAATTTTACCATTAACACACTATAGTGACCGCTAGAAATAACAAAAGGGCGAGGAATACACCCCGCCCTTTTTTTCAGCGATTCTAGCGGGAATTCCCGCTAGAATTACAACATTAAGCCTGTTGCTTGCGACGACGTGCCACACCTACTAAACCAACCAAACCAGAACCAAGCAACCATGCGGCTGCAGGTACTGGAACAGCAGCAGGAGCAGGAGCAGCAGCAACGTTACCTGTCAAATGCAGGTAGTACTTAGCGCCGTCGAAGGAAGTTCCTGGTGCATTGACCGCAGCTGCGAAGTCAAGAGAGTATGAACTACCGTAGACACCATCCCATGTGAATTTACCCACGCCAGTGGTGTTTGTGCAATTTACACCAACAGCTGTACAGTTAGTTGGGTTCCATGCGGCACCCATTGGGAAAATCGTACCACCCCAATTTACCTGCAAACCAGTCATGTTCAGGCCAGTAACCGTGTCACCGGTTATTGCAGAAACAGTAAATGTCTGGCCTTGGGATGGGCCAAAAGTCCAAGGCATATCAATTTGCCCAACAGCTTGAGTTGCGCCGATAACAATACCTTTCGTGCCTTGAGTCATTGCGTGCTTTTCAGTACCCTGAATCTTACCATCAGCAACTACTGTGTCCATTGAGAACCATGAACCACCTGATACGTTTGTGATATTGCCAAGGGCATCTAAAGCATTAACACCTGCTGACAGGGATAGGACATCGCCATTGTTTACTGCAGCAGCTTGTGCTGTTGACATTGCTGCGAATGTGGTAGCACCAAAAGCCAAAGCCAGCACTACATTCATTGTGGATTTCTTCATTTACTTCTCCTCCAGATTGAGTTTAACCAACTAGTCTTATTTATAAAACTTAAGCGAAAGTAGATCTGCTGTGAACACCAAAATCAACCTATTTAATTTAGTCTTTACATACTAGTGTCACGCTCTGTTTAATAAGCAATAGTCATGCCATATTTGATTATTTATAGTTTTTTTACTTATTTTCATAAATATACACAATATCTGCATATTCTAATTTAATTTAAATTTAGCTTTTATGTAAAATTTTTCGACTTATTTAAGCTATTTACCTCCAAAGATTACATTTATGTTAGATATTAATTTTGAATTTTTACATATATCATTTTTAACAGCATGATATTTCTAAAGAATATATTTACAATCAAGTTTTATTTTATGTTTTCTAAGATTTTTAGTTTATAAAAGTGTAAATTTTTTCGACATTTCTATTGTTTTAATGAACTATTTGTCATAAAACTAGCGTATTTAATCAATAAGTACAATCCCTACCAAAACGCAGAGCTGCACATCCTAAATAATGAACTTTAGTTCATTAAATACCATTAACTTTCCTTTCTAAAGACGCTCAAGTGCCGTTTAGTTAGAGAATGCGATTACGCACAAGCAAAATCTTTATCACGCTCTATTTTTAACTTGCCGCACACAAACTCCAATATGTTTCCCTCTCATCGTATCCTGAAATATTCCAAACTCAGACTACGCGTAATTGCATAATAACTGGGTCATCTTTACACCGTTAATCAATTGAATAACTTCAAATTATATACAGGGAGATAACCGTGCTCACAAAAAGAAAACCCCCTGCAATTTTCATTGGAGGGGGTTCAAAGCAAAGGCGCATATTTTTACGCCATTCTGGAAATACTTATTGTTTAGCTTTCAAACGCCTCCAGCCAAGCGCACCCAAACTTGCAAAGATCAACGAAAGCAATGATGGATCAAATTTATTAGATGAACCAACCGTACAGCCACCACCACCGCCACCTGAAGCATCCCCGCTAGTCGTGGTAACGATAGGAGCGCCAAGTGTGACCGGATCCCGAATCACACCTGCCTGGCAACCCTGGTTTGTTTTGCAATCATCCAGATAGCCATCATCTTGTATTGTCATCTCTACGGTACTTCCAGTAATTTTAACCTTAGATACACCATCACTGTAGTTGGTTATATCCTCATACCCTCTTGATGTAATCTTATAGAGTCTTGAGCCTGTTGGAATTTCTGGGAATGACAATGTTACCACTGCAATCTGACCTGCGTTGGCAGTCAAGCCTGTAACTTGGTAATCCAAAGCACCAAATTTGTAGAAATCCAGTCCTGATGGGCGTCCAGCAGCAGAGTAACCTTTACTAACCAGTATATTGTCGTCAGGTCTGATCTGTTCAAGCAACGATATCGCGGCAGATGGCGCGCCAGCCACTGTCACACCCATCTGTACGCCACTTGGCGATACGATCAAACCATCGCAAGGCTGATTGACGTTGGAAGGACCACCATTAACCTTTCCAACTAGAGTCAGTGTGTATGGCACACCTCCAAATCCTGACGGATCACCCAATGGCACAACTGCATTATAACTGAGCGTGTAATTTCCTCCCCATATTCCATCCCAAGATAAGCTTGCTTTCACACCACTACCCATATCAATCAATGCGACATTATTCCATGTTACCCGCCATCCGGAAAAATTCAACGTACTATCGCCATTGTCAGTAATTGGAACAGTTGTGAGATGCATACCAGTATTATTGGTAAAATACCATGGGTTATCAATAGAGGGATTTTCAGATCCATTTGGTGCGCCACTGTGCCCTACAGCACCACTTTGAGCTACGCCAATCAATATTGGGTTTTTACCGGTAATAGAGGTATAAACCCGGTTATTTACGCCAAGGTCCATGCCAAACTTGGACCCCGAACAAATCAGAAGTTTGTCACGATTATTAACCAACGGTGGATTTACTTTAGCATTTGTACTAAATGCCAACGAATTTGTCACCACACTATTACCCGCTATGTCCGTTGCGGTATTTTTTATAGAGGCTGTATACGATTGACCGGCAGCAAGACCACTAATAGTGTAGGTAAATGTTTTGTTGCTGTTTGATGCAACAACATTACTGACAGTAATACCTGCAGACGGCTGGATATTCAGCGTCGAAGTAGTCACGGAACTTACATTCATCCCTTCATTGAAGGTAACTTGAAGAGTTGAGGTATTAGGAGAAACAACTTGACCGGACGTCGGTTGGTCGAAAACAATCGTTGGCGGGGTAACATCCTGTATTTTGGTACTGAAAGTTGCAGCAGGATTAACTGGTGCGGCAAGTGTTTTACCTGACGCCGTTACACCAGTATTATTAAAGGTTACATTATAAGTTGTTCCATATGCCAATGCGCCGATACCAAAAGTATAGGCGGATGCAGGGCCAACTGAAGGCGTCACACTGTTAATTGCAACAGGGACATTACCAGGGCTCGATAAGATACTTAGAAAAGAGGTAGAAACACCACTCACATTTTCACCAAATGTGACTGTCACGGTATTCGTTGTCTGTGAGTCTACTTGCGCACCCGTAGGTGATGAAAAATTAGCCGCTACAGTAGACCCACTGACTACAGTGCCCACCAGATGCAGGTAGTACTTAGCGCCGTCAAAAGAAGAACCGGGCTGCGAAACCGTTGCCGCATAATCAAGGACATAGGCATGGCCATACACACCATCCCACGTTAACTTACCTATACTATTGGCATTTGCACAATTTACACCAACAGCTGTACAGTTACCTGGGTTCCATGCTACACCCCCCATTGGAAAAATCGTTCCTCCCCAATTCACCTTCCAACCAGTCATCGCCAGGCCTGTCACATTGTCACCGGTCACGGCCGCATCTGTAAAATGCTGGCCATTGTTAGGGCCGAAGACCCATGGCAAATCAATTCCACCTATAGCTTGTGCACTGCCTATAAGCAAACCATTTGAACCTTGTGTAAGAGAGTGCTTTTCAGCACCCTGAATTTTGCCATCAGATATTACGGTATCCATAGAAAACCATGAACCAGATGAAACGTTGGTAAAATTACCCGCCGTATCATATGCGTCAACACCAGCGGTAATGGATAAGGAATCACCATTATTCAGTGTTGCCGCATGCGCCGTTAGCGACATTACACCCAAACTAAGCCCCAGCGCTGCATTTAGTAGCGCTGATAATTTTGTAGATTTCATGCTTCTCTCCCCAAGTTCTTTATACGTATGCATTCCGGAATTTTCTCGCGTCATCAAAATTTCAGCGTGTAGGCCATGGTAAAGGTATCAATATCCATTTCGGCCACAGCTGTCACTGGCGTAGTGTTGTCAAATAGTAACGTTGCTTGCTGGCGATGGCTCAACGCTTTGACATAGGCAAACGTCACCGCCCCTTCGCTACCAAAACCCAATATTGACTGTTCACCCAGGTTGTATGTAAGCCCAAGCGTTATATGTTTTTCAACAATAGCGGGTGCCAAGGTGGAGAACAGAATCTGACTGTTTGGAACAGGACTTTTGCCATAATTGTAACCGGCACGAAATGTCCATTTATCATCATATTTGTACGCCACACCGAGTTTGTAGACATCCTGATCCTTCCAGCCAAATCCAATTCCATCTGCCGCTCCCAATGGATGACGTGCACTGTCATAAATAGGGTCGCCCGAATACAGAATATTGGTAGGACCAAGATTGCCATACGCAGGAACCTGACTATACAATATTTTTTGATAATCAAAAGCCACGGTCGTCTTTGGTGTTGCCTTGAACGCGATGCCCAAAGCGTAATTCCCCGGAATATCAAAACTTCCTTCGTTTGAAAACAAACCTTTATAGTGCTCGAATTTGCGCATGAATACCTTGGATGCATAAGTTGCTCCCAAAGTTAATTTATCATCTGCAAAATGCCCTAACCAACCTATTCGCACTCCCATTCCGTCAGAGTAGTCATGACCATTATTGGTTACATAATCGGGGTTGGAGGAATAACTGTAAAAGGATTGAAGCCCCTGCGCCAGGAATCGTTGCCGCGCTGGCACAACGGAAAAACCAACCGTATGGGTCTCGTTAAATTTCCAGGCAGCCGTAATAGGTACGATCAACTGAACTAAATCCACACCCAGGTATTGCGTGGAGCCGCCCTTACTAAAGAAATTCGGGTTATCATAGGTAGTATTTCCTCCACCATTCCCCAAAGCTGCAATACCTATGGAAAGATTTTCGTCGAATGCAAAAGAAAACCCCATACCCGGTATCAGGAACAAATTGACACCGCTACGCTGGCAGGTTTCACCTGGACTCCCATTAAACAAGCCAACTTCACCGGCACACCGGTGAGGCCAGAAAAAAGTTCCACCTATATCAAAACGCGTACCTACATCCGATATTCCCGCAGGGTTGGCACCAGCAGCCATAGCATCCTGTGGAAAAGCGACAGCTGCTCCACCCACGCCTTCTGCAGCCGCGCCAAAACCGATGACAAATGAACCGTTAGTTGCAAATGCGGCAGTAGGCACAGTTAGTGCACTGGCAATGGTCATTGCAGCCAGAAGCCGCTTCAACTTGAATCTCATACAATCCCCTCCAGATATGTAATTTTTATGGAACTCCTGATTAAAACATCCGCTTTTTTCCCGATTCATCTTCTGCAGACAAATTGAACGTTTAGTTAGTTCTCATCCGGAAACTTCTGTTTTTCCCTCCCTCTTCATATGAGAGGGCCAGAGAGAGGAGTAACAGCTTGATATTTAACCCCTCTCTCCCAACCCTCTCCCACAAGGGGAGCGGGAGATGTAGCGTTTCCAGATGAAAACTTGTTATTGTTATGAGCGACGAACGAATAGCTTAATCAGAAGTTTCTAATATTTTCTTGTTGCAAAATCAAGAATGCGGAATGGCTGAAAAAACCATTCCGCATTAAATTATTTATCAGGTTTCAATTGAATACTATTGATAATTTATTCAATACCAGCCACAGTTTTCAGGGTGGATTTGATATTGCCTGGAGTGGTCATTATTTTACCGAAGCTAGTCATTTTCAATGAGGACCAACCCAATGCGATACGATAACGTGCATACAGTGCTTGCGCCTGGTTACCCACTACAAAAACTTCGTATGGAAGGGCAGCGATGTTATCAGAACCTTCGATCTTGTTTACCCAAACGCCGTCACCGGTTTTCTGGTCATTCATTGCCACACCGAATACGGCAATTTTCTTCTCTGGCATTATGACTTCGTATACCTTAGAGGCATTTCCAGCACCTTTAGCCAAATTAGTGCGGATAGCTTCAACTGCTTTTTCAAAGCTTTCGTGCGAAACCAGATCACGATTATCATCAAAGTATTCCATTCCAAACATATAGTGGTATTTTGCCAGACTTGCTTGATCTACTTCACCACCAAACTGCTCACCTGCACCCAGCGCTTCTTTCAGGTGCGCCTGTAAAGATTTAACTGGCGCTTGATTTGCATCATAGTTTTTACGGAAATAAGCACGATACCAGTATTCTGGATTCATATAAGATAATGTGCCATCAGTCTTTACGCCTACACGAATACCAGCACCCACAATAACGTCACCACCAATTTTTGCAATGGTATCCAGAATGGCTTTATCGGTTACGATAACCACACCACTATCAGATATTCCTTTAGGCTGATATGTTCCGATTACGTTAAATCCAGCTGCCTTCAACTTTGTTTCTGCCTGGGTCATAACGCTGTGAATATCACCAGCAGCCAAACTATTACCCTTGATGTAAGGGGACATTGCAAAGGCAAATGGTACCCAGGCCATCATGGCAACCGCCGCCAATATTTTTCTAATGTTTCTAATCATAATAAATCCCCTCCAGTTATTAAAATAAAAATTACCGCTTGAAAATAAACATTAATACAAACACCTAAAAATGCAAGTCACAATAATGCAACAACCACTTAATTTAAAATTATTTTTGATAAACCTAAAAAGTAGAAATAAGAATTAAGTTATTCATTTCGTCTCCTGCACTATCAAACCATTTTATTTTTAGTATGTGTGCACTTAATTTGATTGGTATTTTATTACTAAGCGCTCCAAACAATCTAGCAAATTCTGTACCATAATAATTTTGTCACAAAATATCATTACATTACCTCTCAACAAATTTTTAAAACATCCACTTTTACATAAATATGTAAAATTTTTCGACATATTTTAAGTGCAATATTGATTAAATTATTAATGAATATGAATCAATAATATTAAATATAAAAGATAACACATTAATAATATTCAATATATAATTTATTCATTTCGAATATTGATCTGTAAAAATTTTCGACATTTTCACCAGCAAATTCACCATTAAAATTGCAATAATCATTAATGTAAAAACCTATTCTCTCACATCTAACCATCAACTTAAAATAAAATTAACTTATTAATTTTATTAAACTTATTACCATATTTCATTGTTTAAATTATTGCAAAAATATTACAGATTCATCATGGGTTATCTTTAATCCACATTCAATCAAATATCGCTTTCCACCTAAATACGTATTACCCGGTTGAAATTTATTTTTTATTGCGCATATGTCTGGAATAGGTAGATAATTCATAAAACCATAAGAATCATGTACTAAAATATTTCTCAATAACCTTGATGCTCCTTCGTTACTGGAGCATTACTCAGTTTTAAGGAGACTTAGCTGAATATTCTCATCTTCATTATTTCATTGGCAGGTTTGTTTGCCATAACTTCTGCTTTTGCCGCACCTTCTATTGAAACTGGTGCCATGATTGAAGGCAGGGTAAGTAAACACATTATTCGCGTAGCGAACATTCCTGTTCTGGCGGCAAAACCTGTTACTGTCATTCTTGAGGCAGATGCACTGCAGACAACCGATGTAGAAGCGGAAGGTGGGGTGGTTCGTTATAAACAAGGGCGACTACATGAGATTTCCATCCCTGGTGGTAAGTTATCTAAACTACTCGCACGCCTGCCATCTACAACCTTGGCGCGATTCTCCTATCATCACGAAGCGGTTTCCATCACAGGGCAAGGTGTTGCCAAAACGGGCGCTGCAGATATGCAAGCAATGGGTAATACAGGGTCTGGTATCAAAATAGGGGTGATTGACCTTGGATTTGCCAGTTTATCAACTGCCCAGGCTTCTGGGGATTTACCCAGCAATTTAAGTATTGTTGACTATACTGGCACAGGAACCGGCGGTATTGATCATGGCACAAACGTAGCCGAGATCGTCCATGAAATGGCTCCTGGCGCATCCCTTTACCTTGCAAAGATTAATACTGATGTTCAGCTTTCCCAAGCTTTGAATGACATGGCTGCTGCTGGCGTACGCGTTATCAACCATTCTGTTGCCTGGTTTGGTGCGGCATTTTATGATGGCACAGGCTCTATTTGCACCACTGCCAACAGTGCTGATAGCAAAGGCATACAGTGGGTAAATGCCATGGGAAATGCACGAACTGCACATTATCTAGGTACTTTTACTGACGCCAACAGCGATCTGCGGCATGAATTTTCAACTGGCCAGAATTTCAACACAATTAGCCTTACAGCTGGCAGCGCGGTGTCGTTAATACTAAATTGGAACGCCTATCCGACTACGAAAGTAGATTACGATATGTACCTTTACAATGGCAATCCTGATAGCGGCGGCACATTAGTTGCATCTTCGCAAAACAAGCAATCCGGGAATGGCCCATCGTATTTCCCCTATCCCTACGAGTCAATTGACTATACTCCAACCACCACAGGTACCTATTATATCGTCGTAAAAAAAGTAAGTTCATCTACAGCAAATTTAGCCCTAACCCTATTTTCTACCGGGCCATCTTTAGGTACTTACACCACTTCCAGCAGTATTTTACAACCTGCTGACTGCGCGAATGTATTAGGTGTTGGGGCAGTTAATCTAAACGATTCAGCCGAAGCGTTTAGTTCTGAAGGCCCAACAACTGATGGCCGCCCAAAACCGGAGGTTTCTGGACCGGATGGCGTACAAACTTCACTTGCCGGTGCTTTTTATGGCACATCTGCCTCTTCACCCCATGCAACCGGAGCAGCAGCTTTGCTCCTTGCCAGAAACCCTGGTTTCACTCCACCTCAATTACGAGCTGCCATGCAAGCTGCCGTGAAGGACGTAAGTACTGCAGGCTTTGATTATCGAACTGGATTTGGGCGTATTAGTCTTGATGCGGATGGCGATGGATTAAACCATGATGATGAACTCCTTTATGGCACATCACCTACAAACGCTGACACTGATGGCGATGGTTTGTCTGATTGGGCAGAGATATATACTTATAAAACCAACCCAATTGTTTCCAACAAAGGGGATATCGCACCGAAAGGGGCACCTGATGGCAAAGTGGATATTGCTGACTTGCTTATATTGACGCGATTTGTAGAAGCCCTGGACATACCTTCAACACTAGAAAAAACGCTGGCAGATATGAACAGTGATGGCGTGCTGGATGTTCGGGATATTTTACTGATGCGGCGAATGTTAGGGTATTAAAAGGGAAATTATGAAATTCTCGACTAAACAGTATTGGATGCTGACTTTAAGTGCATTGATTTTATTTTCTGGTTGCACCAGTGTTAGCTCTTTCCCGTCTATAGCTCGACCCGGTGACACAGTATCCGTAATGATTGGAGGATCAGAGAAAGCTCGAAAAACTGATTTAAGCGTAACATTTACTGATGCGGGTGGAAACGTTTGGGATTTACAGGCCTTAGGACTTGTTCGCTCTGTCTTTAATCTACGTACTGACGGTCGTGCTTATGGACAGCATTATTCATCATTCCTAAATAGTGTCTGGTCTTGGACATACGGTCATGAGCCCTTACAGACTATGTTAGTGGCAGACTTACCATCCAAAGTATCGACAGGCAACGGAAACTTGAGCATCTCTATGAATAACATAGATGACAATAGCTCTGGAGTCAGCAGTCCTTATAACATCAAGCTAGAAGTTATACCCGGAATAGGAACTCCCGAAAATTTTAAGACTCGCAACGTAAATGGAACTTCACCTGTTGACTTCAGTCAGCTAGAGGCAGCCCCCCACGCAAAGGTAATCTTTGGAAGTGGTTCAATATTTATAGGGGCTGCTTCTCTAGTAATAGATTTCAACGAAACTATTTTAAACCCAAGCGACCTTAATATTTATACCCCCGAATCAGAAGTCCGAGGAAGCATTGGCATTTCTGGCGCTTTCGGCGCAACACAACGGATGATTTACTGGCATCAAGACGGCCAAAAACTTTTCGTAGACATCATTGCCCCTCAAGGTATCGATCCAAAATATTTACAATTCTTCGTAGTGCACCCTCGAGGACTTTCAGGCTCTCCAGCCTTTAACATTATTAGTTCGAAGGTTTATGATACCAGCGGAAGTGTTATTTCGTTGCAACCAACATTAACTTATTTTCCATAATCAATATCCATTGCTACACATAAACTAATCAAAAGTAAGAGCAATTAATAACAAGCTTATTTAGATATAGGGGTCGCTGACACCTCTTCCACTTTTAAGTTTAGTAAATTTCCCTTACGTGCGCGTTTGCTTATTTCAAACAGTGGCGCCTCCTCTATAACGCGGCCTCGCCTGACACCCTTTGCAGTAAGCAAATCGTCAAAAACACAAACCAGTTTTAATGACTCCTGATTTCCCAGGCCCATTAATATCACACCTCTGCCTTTCGGAATTTCCTTGATTTCACCTATCGGGAACACAAGCAACTTATCACTGCTTGATACGCAAGCTACATAACGTTGTGAGTCTTGCAAACCACTTGGTAGCAATACCGGGGACAACACTTTCTCTCCACCCTCAAGTGTCATGAGCAGTTTTCCTGCTTTCTGGCGCGTGAGCATTTCAGAAACTTTGGTGATAAAGCCATATCCGCCAGAATTTGATAGCAGAACTCTATCTTCTGGTTGGCCGGTCATAATGCTGACTATGCTGGTGCCTGCCTGTAAGCCGACTACTGAAGGGGCTGGTACGCCATCTCCTTTTCCACCGGGAATTTGTGAGGCGATCAGTGTGAAGGAACGACCATCTGAACTGAGCAGAATGAGCGAATCTGGTGATCGGCATTCTATTGAGGCGAACAGCTTATCCCCCTCTTTAAAGGATAGCGTGGAGATATCAATGCCGTGCCCCTGGCGTTGTCTGAGCCAGCCTTTGTCGGACAGGATAATGGTAACGGGTTCGTCCAGTACAGCGGCTTCGGACAACGAGGCGCGTTTTTCTGTCTGGATCAGTGTGCGCCGATCATCGCCGAATTTCTTGGTATCTTCGCGGATTTCTTTCGCTACCAGGGTTCTCATTTTAGCAGGACTGGCCAGGATGGCTTCCAGCTTTGTGCGCTCTTTCATCAGCTCGGCAATTTCTTGCTCGATCTTGATACCTTCCAGTCTCGATAATTGACGCAGGCGGATTTCAAGGATGTCATCGGCTTGCCTGTCAGAAAGCGCGAATCGCTCTATCAGGGCTGATTTTGGCTCATCGGATTGACGGATTATCCGGATTACTTCATCAATATTCAGGAAGACAATGTGCCTGCCTTCAAGAATATGTATACGGTCATTTACTTTTCCTAGTCGGAATTTCAGGCGTTTTTCAACTGTTGCCACCCTGAACTGGCACCATTCAGTAAGAATCGTGAACAACGATTTCTGCATCGGGTTGCCATCCAGCCCCACTTGTACCAGATTGAAGGAAACAGTGGTTTCCAGACTGGTGTAGGCGAGCAATGTGCGCGCGAATTCATCCCGGTCGATGCGAGAACTTTTGGGTCCGAACACGATACGTACTGACTGTTCTTTATCTGATTCATCACGGGCAGTATCGAGCAGGGACAACAGCAAGGTTTTTGTCTGTGTTTGCCCTTGATCGATGGTCTTTTTCCCCATTTTTGGCTGGGGATTGGTGAGTGTTTCGATTTCTGACAGTACCTTCGCAGCAGAAGCACCGGGAGGTAGCTCAGTTATGACCATCTGCCATTGTCCGCGAGCCATTTCTTCAAAAACATAGCGCGCTCTGACTGCAATCGATCCGCGGCCTGAGGTATAGGCGTTGCGAATATCCTGATCGCTGGAGAGGATCTGACCACCACCGGGGAAATCAGGCCCGGGAATCATATCTAGCATCTGAGCTTCGGTAAACGAAGTGGTTTCGACCATCTGGGCGGCCACTTCGCAGACTTCACGCAGATTGTGTGACGGAACTTCAGTGGCGATACCCACGCCTATGCCAGACGCGCCATTTAGCAATAAGAAAGGCAAACGAGCTGGCAATACGGTGGGTTCCTGAAATGAGCCATCGTAATTCTGCCGAAAACTGACCGTTCCCTGATCCAGTTCTGAGAGCAACAATTCGGCTATAGGTGTCAGACGAATTTCGGTGTACCGCATGGCAGCAGCAGAATCACCGTCCAAACTGCCAAAGTTTCCCTGACCATCGATCAAAGGATAACGCAGCGAAAAATCCTGTGCCATACGCACTGCGGCTTCATATACGGCACTGTCACCATGTGGGTGGTACTTACCGATTACATCACCGACGATACGTGCTGACTTTTTGTGGGGTTTATCCCACTCATTTCCCATTTCTCGCATGGCGTATAGAATTCGCCGTTGCACTGGTTTTTGTCCATCGCGAACATCTGGTATCGCACGAGATTTAGATACAGCCATTGCATAAGCGAGATAGGCTGATTTGGCATAGGCCGCCAGTTCTTCATCAGGCTCTTCACCGCTTGGTTCATCTGATGCAATAGGTGGCACGGGAGGTTGCGCCGGTGGTTCTTCTAACGCCACGTCTGAATGGGGATCGGGCAGACCTTCCGGTTCTGCAAACAGATCCGGCGTATTGTTATCGATTGAATCCTTCATTTTATTACTCATCTGTGTTTTCTGTGGGTAATGCCAAACATATTGTGCATTTCCTTTTTGCTTGAAAGGAGTGTGAGTTTGCTTTTACCCCTCTCCCTGTCCCTCTCCCACAAGGGGAGAGGGAACCTGCTACTGCCTAATTTAAGAATCCATCCTAGTCGATAAAAATAGATGCTGGCAATAGCTTCTATTCATCAGCCTCAACCAGATGGCCTGCTTCTTCCATCCAGGCTCTACGCGATGCAGCCTCGGATTTTGCCATCAGTTTATTAAATACTTCCCGGACGTAACCCGTAAAATCGTCAGTACGTAGTGTCAGTAAATGCCTCGCATCCGGGTTCAAGGTGGTTTCCCATAGCTGAACTGGATTCATTTCTCCCAAGCCTTTAAAACGCGATACCTGCCACGATCCATCTCGCACCTTTTCAAGGCGTAACCTGTCCAGCGTAACTTCCAGTTCACCATCGTCCAGGCAATAAAATTTGCGTGCTGGCTTGTTCTTTCCTTGGGCTGGTACGTCTACGCGATACAAAGGCGGCTGCGCGACACATACCCGGCCTGCGCGTATCAATGCTGGAAAATGACGGTAAAACAGCGTGAGCAATAACACCTGGATATGACTTCCATCCACGTCAGCATCCGCCAGAATAATCACACGGGCGTATCGCAAATTGGACATGTCCGGCGTATCGTCAGGCGAATGGGGATCAACTCCCAGTGCTACAGCGATATTGTGGATTTCATTGTTGGCAAAAATGCGGTCTGCTTCATGCTCCCATGTATTCAGCACCTTACCGCGTAACGGCAAGATTGCCTGGGTATCTTTATTGCGGCCTTGCTTGGCAGAGCCGCCTGCTGAATCCCCCTCCACCAGAAAAAGCTCCCGCTCTTCCAGATTATCTGACTGGCAATCTGCTAACTTACCTGGAAGCACTGCCACACCAGATGATTTTCGTTTTTCGATTTTCTGACCTGCACGTTGCCTGACCTGTGCGGCCTTGATTGCGAAATCGGCAATCTTTTTGGCCTGCTCCTGATGTTCATTCAACCATAGCTCCAGGGGGTCGCGCACCATGGCCGTCACCAGACGCAAAGCATCGCGCGAAGACAACCTGTCTTTGGTCTGCCCCTGAAACTGAGGGTCCAGCATTTTGGTCGATAACACAAAAGAAACGCGGCTGAACACGTCATCGGCTGTAAGCTTCACCCCTTTGGGTAACAAGCTGTGATGATCGATATAGCTCTTGACAGCGTTGTATATGCCATCGCGCAAGCCTGATTCGTGGGTACCCCCTGATGGTGTGTGGATCAGATTGACGTAGGATTCGCGTACGATTGTACCTTCATCCGTCCACGCTACAGCCCACTCTGCACCTTCACCTTCGGCAAATGTTTCATGGGATGCTGGCGCATATTTGGATAATTTCCAGAAAAGCCCATCCAGCAAATACTCTGACAATTGCGACTTGAGATAGTCAGAAAGGCCGTCCTGATAGATCCATTCTTTCTCTTCTTTGAGCTGTCCGTCTTTACCCTCGATCGCCAATTTAACGAGTACGCCCGGCAACAGAACTGCCTTGGCCTTTAAAACCCGTTCTAATTGCGCAGGCGGAATATCCCCACTATCGAAATACTGGGCATCAGGCCAAACACGTACGGATGTCCCTGAGGCGCGCTTGGCTGCGGTGCGGAGCATGGCAAGCGGCTCAACCACATCGCCACCTGCAAAAGCCATGCGATGCACACCGCCATCACGAGTGACTTCAACTTCAAGACGATGAGACAAGGCATTGGTTACGGAAACACCAACGCCATGCAACCCACCAGAAAACTGATAGGCCCCCCCTGCCTTCTTATCAAACTTGCCGCCAGCATGTAATCGGGTAAACACCACCTCTACGGTTGGAACGCCCTCTTCATGATGAATGCCGACCGGGATACCGCGACCATCATCCGATACAGAAACCGAATTATCTGCGTGTAAACGGACGGCAATTACCTTAGCAAAACCGGCTAAGGCTTCATCGGCGGCATTATCAACAACCTCGGTAATGATATGTAGCGGGTTATCCGTGCGTGTATACATTCCCGGCCGCTGTTTTACCGGTTCTAAACCACGCAAAACGCGGATTGAAGAATCTGAATATGACTTACTCATTAATACTCGTTTGCATTTGTTGCGATTAAAGTTGGGTTTATTTTAACCCACACGATTAAGATTTGATTCACATCCCGGCAAATTTACCACGAGAACCCACAAATCAAAACCTCCAAATTTATATTTAAGGTAATTCAGTAGCTATTTTATTTGGAAATACATGAGAGCAATATTGTTCACTAAATTGCCTTTTCTGACGCTGATTATAATGGCCAATCGCTAAATGGAAATGGCTTAACTTCAGAATTGAACGTTTGAAAATTAACCAGTTGCTGAATATAGACACTCAAGCTGCGTCCAAAAACAAGCAATCGAGTGTTGGGCGCATTGTTAACCAGTACAAATACAAATTGGAAAAACGCAACCACGAACAGGACTGTTCCCGCAAGACTATATAAAATACCCAATATAATCATACTCAATCCGCGACCCCATATACTGCCCTCTGATTTTTCATTCATTTCTTGTTGTGTCACCTCAAATTTCTCCTTACATTTACAAGCTACATATTTATCATAGCAATTTCAATTAATACTAAAATGCATAAGCAGAAATCACTGCCAGATCACAAACTACATTTTCATATTCTGGATACTCTCAGGGATTACTGATACAACAGAAATGGCACTAACCAGGACTTTCCAATAACATGTTCAGCTTTACAATGCATTTTTTTTATTAATTACCATATCCAAATGAAATCTAAAGATTCTGGATCGGGCGGTTTAGTCTATTCAACAGAACATGGAAAGATGTGCTCTGTCTGCAGCAAACCTGTTGCCGACTGTATTTGCAAGCAACATAAATCACCCGTTGATACCGACGGAATTGTTCGGGTAAGGCTTGAAACCAAGGGTCGGAAAGGCAAAGGCGTTACTGTCATTACTGGATTGCCGCTCGCATTGCCTGAACTAACAGAACTCAGCAAACAACTTAAAAAAAAATGTGGGACCGGTGGCACTGTGAAAGAAGGCGTTATTGAAATACAAGGCGATCATTGCTCAAACTTGACAGAAGAACTTGGAAAGCAGGGATGGACGGTTAAAAAATAAAAAATTCAACGTATTAATATAACCACTCGGTTCATGATTTAAAATTCAGCAGTATCAATATCAAGAAACTCCCATTTCATAAAAAATTCATAGTTCATCCTCAATTCCCGAATATTTTATTCAAGAATGCCTTGCTCAAGTCGATAAATAAAGGTTAGCAATAAATTTCGTCATTTACTAATGTTCAATTAAATGATCATGCTTTAAGCATTTCTTAAAGCAATCTCTCAGATTTTAGTTGACTAGTTACTGATAATATTATAAAAAATCACATTATGAATCAAAATTCCGCCCTATTACTGGAAAGACTTGAGGTAACGAATCTTCCTTCGTTGCCTCATGTTTTATTGAAATTGCTGGAAGCATGCAACCGCGATAATTCATCTTTCAAGACGCTGGCGGAAATTATCAATAAAGATACCGCATTAAGCTCGAAGGTGCTTGGTGCGGCAAATTCGGCCTATTATCTCAGACCGCATAAAATCACTGTTTTTGAACAAAAGCTCATTTTGCTTGGCCTGGATGCCATTAAGTCCATCGCTATCAGCTCATCCGTGTTGCAAGTTTTCAGCAACATTACCTTTAGCTCGGAATTCGCACTTAAGCGCTTTTGGTATAACTCGCTGACTTCAGCTACTTTAGCCAAGCTGATTGCTCACAAAGCGAATTTCCCATACCCTGATGAAGCTTATCTTTCAGGACTGTTATTAGATATTGGACAACTGGTACTTTGGAGCAACTTTCCTAAACAGTATGCCTCTCTGCTTGGTTCATCCGAGAATGAAACTGAATTCAATTTATTGGAAACCAAGCAACTGGGGATAACCCATTACGAAGTGGGTTCATGGCTTATCAACAGCTGGAACCTGAGTTCTTTCATGTCGGATGCCGTTTTATATCATCATGAACCACAGGAAAGAATTCAGGATGCGCATCCGTTGATCAAAATCACACGGTTGGCACACGTTTTAACTTCTGATGAATTTGACCAGGAATATCGAGACTCGCTCGCTGAATCGCTGCTTGGCATAGATGCTAAAGACGTTGCAAGCATGGTACTAACAGCTATTGAACAAGTAGCCATAATTGCGCAGTCCCTTGATATTGACATCAACACCAATACTGAAGAAGAACCGCTTCAGGAGGCTCTGCCCGCGGCGGAAGCTTCAGAACGCAGAAAATTCCGGGCGGCAGCTGTCACCACCTCCAAAGAACCCAGAATTACAAAATCTGATGTTGATAACCAGAAACGCCTGCAGTTAGCGCGAGAAGTGAGAGACATTAGCCTTATCGAAGGAACCAGCCTGAATTGCGGAATCGCTTCGCAGGAAAGCACTCTGGTTTCTATCCAACGCAGCTTTTATATCCTGTTTGGCCTGCAAAATGCGATGTTTTTCCTCTACGACCAGGAATACGACATCATCTACGGCAACAATATGGGTGCCCAAAGCGAACTGATTAACGAACTGGTTATGCCGCTTGAAAAAGGCAAGAATATGCTTGCCGATGCGCTATTAAGCAAGCTGCCGCAAAATTCTTTCAGTTATCAGGATGAAGGGAACCTCTCTTTAATTGATGAGCAAATTGTTCGACTGTCCGGTGCAGAGGGGATTTACTGCATACCAATGACTGCACGGCAGACAAAGGCTGGGGTAGCCATTTTTGGGATTCACAAATCACAGCTTCCCCGACTGGAAAAGCAGACCAAGCTTCTTACTGCTTTTGCCCAACAAGCCACCCAATCTCTGGCAGCTTGCCATGCGCGTGACGAACAAACCAAACTCATCGAACTTGAAACGCTGACCGCAACGCGGGCTAAAGCAAGGCAAATAGTTCACGAAGCAAACAACCCCTTAAGTATCATGAAAAACTATATCAAGGCGCTGGGAGTAAAACTGGATATAGCTGACCCCGCGCAAGAAGATTTGCTTATACTTAACGAAGAGATCGACCGGGTTGCCAAAATCATCCGCCAGTTGACCGAATCAACTGACGCTGCTATTAACCTGACCGAGTTAAATATCAACGGCATCATTCTTGATCTGATCAGAATAATGCAGGAATCACTTTTCGAACCGAATCAAGTCAAGGTAGAAACCAATCTTGATTCATCTCTGCCACACATCATCACTGACAAGAACAAATTCAAACAAGTGCTGATCAATCTTATCAAAAATGCTGTAGAGTCAATGAGCAGAGGCGGACAGCTGTTCATTTCCAGTCGTAACAATGTGGTCAAAAATAAACTTAATTATTGTGAAATCATCATCAAGGATAATGGACCGGGTATTCCGCAGGAAATACTTGACCACCTTTTTGAGCCTGTTTCTACAACCAAGGGGAAAGGCCATGCTGGCCTGGGGCTCACTATAACCAAAAGCATCATCGATGAACTGGATTGTAAAATAAGCTGTAAAAGTGATATAAAATCAGGTACGACTTTCACCATACTAATACCAATAAATTAAAATAATAATAAAAACAGTTTTGCGGAGTAGTAATACCAATTTCTAGGGTATTACTTTGTAATAAAGCACAATGCGAACGGGTAATAAAGCCTGCGCGCAGGGAGGATGAAAAAAATGACGGAAGTTATCAATTTCAGGAGTGCTACTGGCACGCCTGAAATTTTGATTGTGGATGATGAACCGCGTCTGCTTAACAGTTTGAAGTCGCTCTTAACCTCAATGGGGTACTCGGTAACGAGCGCCAATGGAGGACAAGAAGCAATCGAGCTCCTGAAGTTCGCTAAATTCGATCTGGTCCTGCTCGACCTGTTCATGCCCGAGGTAACCGGCCATGATGTGATGGATTTTATCATTGAGAGCCTGATCGACATTTCCATCATTGTTGTCAGTGGCGACACATCCATCGACTCTGCAATCAGCGCGTTGCATCGTGGCGCATATAGTTTTCTCAGAAAACCATACGAACCCGACGAACTACTCAAAACAGTTGATAACGCGTTAAAGAAAAGACAGCTTGAACAAGAAAATGAAAATCTGGTTCAGCAACTGGAACAATCAGAACGCTGGTATCGTTATCTGGTAGACAATTCCCCAGACATCATTTACACACTGGATTCAGAAGGTCGCTTTAATTTTCTGAACGACCGTTCTGAAGCACTTTTAGGGTATCCAACCGAACAGTTAATCGGCCAGCATTATTCTCATATCGTGTACCACGAAGACCTGGAAACCGCCAATTACACATTGAATGAAAAAAGGACGGAAGAGCGTGCTTCACGCAATACAGAAATCCGTGTCAAATGCCTTAATCAGTTCAATGATAATAGTGAAGAAATAAAACTGCTTACCCTTGAATTCAGCTCTTTTGGCATTTACGAACAAGACAAGCTTGGCGGAACACAACGTTATGTAGGCACATACGGGGTTGCAAAAGATGTCAGTCCGCGCAAAAAAGCGGAACAAATGATTAACTACCAGGCCTATCATGACCTTTTGACTGGACTGGCCAACCGCATGCTGTTTAAAGACCATATGGAACTGGCTATGGCACAAGCCAAACGCAACAACCATATGTTTGCAGTGATGTTCCTGGATCTTGACCGATTCAAGGTTGTGAATGACACGCTTGGGCATGGAATTGGTGATCTGTTACTGGTTGAAGTAGCTTCACGGCTTAAACAATGCCTGAGAGAAGGCGACACACTTGCCAGACTGGGTGGGGATGAGTTCACTATCTTATTGCCGCAGATTAAAGACAGGGAAGACGCCGAATCTGCTGCCAGCAAAATTGTTGATTCCCTTGCGCTACCTTTTGAAATAGAAAACCACGAAGTTTACGCTTCAATCAGTGTAGGAATTTCCATCTACCCTACAGATGGGGAATCCATTGATATACTAATCAAAAATGCCGACATTGCAATGTATGACAGCAAAGGCAAGGGACGAAACCGCTTCCAGTTCTATGCCAAGGAAATGAACGTTTCATTTGCTGAAAAGCTCTCATTGGAAAATCTGCTGCGTAAAGCGCTAGAAAGAAACGAATTTATCGTTTACTACCAACCTCAGGTGCTAACCCATGCCAACACCATCATGGGAATGGAAGCACTGATAAGATGGCGCTCCCCTTTGCATGGCATGCTATCCCCCGATGATTTCATCCCTATTGCTGAAGAAACCGGATTAATTGTACCGATAGGCGAGTTTGTCCTGCGCAGTGCTTGCAAGCAAGCAAAAATCTGGGAGGAAATGAATTTGCACCCGCTAAGAGTGGCTGTTAATATTTCCAGCCAGCAAATAGAACAACCGAATTTTGTTGATTATATTTCGGCGTTACTGCAAGAATTTGACTTACCTGGCCACGTTCTTGAGCTTGAGATTACAGAAAGCACCATCCTGCGAGATATCAACATGACCAACGACAAGTTGGTAAAGTTAGCCAAACTTGGCGTCAGAATAGCTCTGGATGACTTTGGGACGGGTTATTCATCGCTAGGATATATCAAGAAATTTCCCATTAATACCATCAAGATTGACCGTTGCTTTGTGCATGACCTGCCTGGAAACCCCAACAACTCATCAATTGTTACTGCACTATGCTCAATGGCCGATGGTCTGAAACTTGAACTGATTGCAGAAGGAGTTGAAAAAGAAGAGCAAATGAACTTCCTGAGAACGCTCAAATGTGGTGAAATACAAGGCTTTTTATTTAGTAAGCCGTTGCCTGTTGAGGAAGCCACAAAACTCCTGGTAAACGAGCGAGCAACTCATGGCAAAGCGCCTAAACAACAAATATTATCGCTTTAACACGCACATTAAACCCATTTCAGTTTATCAGACCTGCTGACCAAACTGGCTTCAGCACTGGAAGCCCACGGACTTTCAGTTATCCTAGCAATCATAGTTGGATGAGTTGGAGTGTGCTGTTTTTGGAGCGCAAGGCAAGGCGCAATGACGCAAAATGGTCATTTCATTTCAAGGCGTTGCAACGCCGACCAGTGCTGCGAAAACTGTGCAATCCAGCCCATAGCCGTCTCACCAACCGCGTGAACCAGGGAATCATTAAAAGCTCGATTAGAATTATTTAGTTCTCATCCGGAAACATCTGTTTCCCTCCCCCTTGATGGGGGAGCTTGGGAGAGGATGGTAACGCCTTGAAATTTACCCCCTCTCCCCATCCCTCTCCCACAAGGGGAGAGGGGGTATAGCGTTTCCGGATGAGAACTATTTAGTTAAATACAGTAGTGTCCGGCAATTTTGCCAAGACGGTTATATAACAACTTGATGCAAAATAGGAAATAGTATGTTTAGGGGTGTCACCGACTTGAACTTGAAAT
>JAYVLG010000155.1:0-8354 GCA_043759595.1 Sulfurirhabdus sp.
TTGCCGTGGAATCCGCAGCGTATTGAGCAACGCATAGGCCGCTGCCACCGCTATGGTCAAAAGCACGATGTGGTGGTGGTCAACTTCCTTAACCGCGAGAACGAAGCCGACAAGCGGGTGTACGAACTGCTAGACCAGAAATTCAAACTGTTTGACGGGGTGTTTGGTGCCAGCGATGAAGTGCTGGGCGCTGTGGAATCTGGCGTTGATTTTGAGCGGCGTATTGCCGAGATTTACCAAACCTGTAGACAGCCTGCGGCGATTCACACCGCTTTCGAGCAATTGCAACTTGATATGGCAGGTGAAATCAGCGATGCCATGCTCAAGGCGCGCAAGTCTCTGCTGGAAAACTTTGACGAAGATGTGCAAGAACGGTTGCGGCTTCGCAGTCAGGACGCGAAAGCCTCACTTGGCAAGCTAGAACGCCTGTTGATGCGATTCACCCGTGGTGCTCTGAATAGCCACGCTGACTTTGCTAACGACGAAACAAGCTTTGTCCTGAACTCCGTTCCGCCCTATTTGGATGAATCGCAACTTGATTCTGGGCGATATGAGTTACCTCGACGGTCAGAAGATGCACACATCTACCGCCTGGGTCATCCGCTTGCACAAGCCCTACTTCAGCATGCCAAACAGCAACCGTTGGCATCATCACGAATTGTTCTCGACTATGCAGCATACGGTGCGAAGGTTTCAGTAGTCGAAACCATGCGTCAAAGAAGCGGGTGGTTGGAAGTTCAATCGTTGCAAATCCGTTCTTTAGGTGCGGTTGAAGAACACCTTTTAGTGGCGGCAATGGATACGGATGGAAAAACTTACGATCAAGAAGTGACTGAGCGACTGCTCAACTTGCCGTGTAGGTCTGCATCATCGGGGGGCGAACAAAAGCCCATCGACTTTCCGATGGCTGATCGAACGCCTCTTGATGATGAAGTGAATAGGCAAAAGTCACTGATCGTGGCTGACCTTGAAACACGTAACTTGGGCGCGTTCTCGCAAGAATCGGAAAAATTGGACGCATGGGCGGATGACCTCAAAGTCGGCCTTGAGCGAGCCATCAAAGAACTTGACAGCCGCATTAAAGAAGCACGCACCAAGAGCAAAGGCGCTGCAACCCTTGCTGACAAGCTGGC
Source organism: Sulfurirhabdus sp. (assembly GCA_043759595.1). Lineage (GTDB taxonomy): Bacteria > Pseudomonadota > Gammaproteobacteria > Burkholderiales > SMCO01 > Sulfurirhabdus. The sequence goes on from JAYVLG010000155.1 coordinate 1,134, forward strand.
GGCACAAAAAGAGCAACGCGATCTTGAAGGTCAGCGTGACAAAAAGCGCCGTGAATTATTCGACCGCCAGGACGAGATTCAACGCAAACGGGATGGCTTGATTGATGAGCTTGAACGGCAGTTGAAACAGGAAATCTCGATTCACATCATCTTCTCATGCCAATGGGAAATGGCATGAAAATGGAGTCGAAACTCAAAAACACTTACGGTCGAGGATTATGCCAAGTCGTCCTCGTCAAGTTCTATTTAATACAAGGCAGTGGAGAACATCATGGCTAACGGAAAATTGCTTAGGCAACTCATACGATCTGGATTGGATGGAGACGTAGGGAATTTTAGGGCTGCTTCAGAGGCGGTAATTGCCGAAGAGCGTGGAAAAAATCATCACCTCTTGGCAAACGACCTTGAAAAATTGCTATACGGCACGCAGACAGAAGGGAAATTTTCGCAATCACATATGAAGCTCGCCTCGGCGATGCCAGCCAACAAGGACAGTGGACTCTCGCTCCTAGAGCTACGCCCTACTGTGAGAGAACAGCGCGATATTGTGCTATCAGATTTTGCGCAATCAAGTCTTGACGAAATCATCATGGAGCATAACCGGGCAGAGACACTTCGCTCATTTGGACTTCAGCCAGCAGGTAAGTTGCTTTTCTGCGGCCCTCCCGGTTGCGGCAAGACACTAGCTGCTGAAGTGATTGCAAGCGCCTTATCAATGCCGTTGGTTGTTGTTCGCCTTGATTCGGTGATTTCGTCATTTTTAGGAGAGACGGCATCCAACTTGCGAAAAGTATTTGACTACATTTCTAAGCATCCTAGCGTGGCTCTATTCGATGAATTTGACGCAATCAGCAAAGACCGTGGTGATAGCGCGGATCATGGGGAACTCAAACGGTCGGTGAATGCCGTTTTACAAATGATGGACGGCTATCGGGGACAGAGCATCATTATTGCCACAACGAACTACGAATCTCTGTTGGACAAAGCGGTCTGGCGCAGATTCGATGAGGTAATACAGTTTGATGCACCTACGGTAGATCAGATTAAGCGACTTTTGAGTATCAAGCTATCTGGAGTTAGGCGTAATTTTGAACCTGACGATACCAAGATCGCCACTTTGTTCAAGGGTATGTCACATGCAGATATTGAGCGAGTTGTGCGTCGCGCGGTCAAGGAAATGGTTTTATCTGGCAAGGAGTTTTTGGAACGGCAACACATCGACTCTGGTCTTGCGCGCGAGCGACGAGTAAACAACTAAGACCCCGAAGACGAGCCGTCAATGCCTTACCAACACATAAAGATTAGTCGTGACGAGCCAGTACGTGATCGGGTTGTCAGACCCGGGTTTGGCTCAGCAAAAAAGTACTCACTAGATGAGGCAAAAGCTCATGGTCTTGGGTTGACTCGTGGTCTTGAAATCGTAAAGTCCACCATCGCTGAGTCGGAGATTGCTGGGTATGACGAACGACTCTTATTCAAGTTAACACTTGAAGAAGGTGCAATGCCACCGGAGCTTGAGGCTATAGAGGGGCTATCTATCGTCAGCCAAGAAGAAAAGACGGTTTTGCTGGCATTTGCGACCGTCCAAGGTTTGGCAGAGTTCGAGGCGAGACTAACTTCGTTGAGTACCGATGGAACAGTAACCAGAAAAGACATCCTCTATGCGATTCACGGCTTTGACTGCTGGACTCCTGAAAATAGAAAAGGCGCGGCTCTAGCCGAGCACGGTTTTCCACAGCGAGATTCCTTCCTTATCGACGTTGAGCTTTGGCCTCTTGAGAATCCTCAACAACGTACACAGCTACAGCAGGCTTTTGTAGCGTGGGCACAAACGCAACAAATGGAGATAACTGATAGCGTTATTTACCCCTCGTTGATGATGTTGCGTATTCGGGCAACAGCAAGTATTGTTGAACTTCTTTTGCATCACAGGGATGTGCGCACAGTTGACTTGCCTCCACGAGTTGGCTTGGACATTAACCTTCTTACCGCAGACGTTAACCAATTCCCGGAAGTCCCAGCGCCTGCTCTTGATGCGCCTCGTGTCGGCGTGCTTGATAGTGGAATTACCTCTGGTCATCCATTGCTGAGTGCTGCCGTTGGCGATGCTCAAGGTTATGTCCTACCGGGGCGTGAAGCTGCTGACAACGCGGAAAATGGACACGGAACATTTGTCGCGGGCATTGCTTTGTATGGCGACGTCGCTGCCAGTATTGCCTCTGGTCAATTCGTACCACACCTGCAAGTTTTATCCGGTCGAGTGTTTACAGATGACGATACTGTTGAGCAAGCTAAGTTCGTGGAAAAGTGTGTTGATGAAGCGGTACGAGAGTTCCACGAGACGTATCAATGCCGGGTTTTCAATCTCAGCTATGGAGATAGAAACAAGGTTTATGACGGGAAGCATGTTCGTGGGTTGGCCTATGTACTTGATAAGTTAACTCGTGAATTAGGAGTTCTCTTTGTAGTGCCAACAGGGAACTTATCGTTGGGAGAGCTACCTGTCGATCCGGTGACTAACTACCCCGCGTATCTTCTTGAGCCCGCCTCTAGGTTGATTGATCCTGCATCTGCCTTGAATGTAATTACAGTTGGCGGATTAACGAACCTCGATGCAACTTTTGAGGCTAGGCGCAATGAGCACACAATTGAAGATGTACCCATAGCGCAGCCAGGTCAACCGTCGCCATTTACACGCTCCGGTTTTTCGCTCGGTGGAGCGATCAAACCGGATTTTGTAGAGGAAGCAGGCAACGTAGCCTTTGTTCATCAGCGTAACAATACTCGAACGCAGGGCCTCGGCGTAGTTTCACTTAACTCTGGCTTTGGTCAAGGCCGACCATTTCGAGAGGCGCATGGAACAAGCTATGCCGCACCAAGAGTAGCCCATGTTGCTGCCAAACTCGCACATAGATTGCCAGAAAACTCTATCAATCTCACGCGGGCTATATTGGCGAGTCATGCTGCTTGGCCTGCTGCGAGTGTTCAATTGTTGAATTCTGTTGGCAACGCGCAGGGGCGAGACAATTTGCTTCAGCTTGTCGGGTACGGAAGAGTGTCACCGGATGCCGTATTTGAGTCGTTGGACAACGAGGTCACGCTTTATGCCGAAGATCACATTGGCAATAATCGCAGCCAGTTCTATGAACTTCCCATACCTGATGAATTTTGGGGTACAGGGAGACGGCAGCGACAAATTGCGATAACGCTTGCCTACAGCCCAGACGTGCGGACGACGCGCCTCGACTATCGGCATACCAAGCTCTCATTTACTTTGGTTAAAGGTGAATCCCTTGAAGCCGTCGCAAATGCGTTTACGAGAGGTCGGGCGACAGCAAGTGCTTTGAAAGAAGTTAGCTCGGGGCAGACCATTGGCAAGGAGACACGCAAACCTGGAACGCTGCAAAGCTCCTCGTGGACGTTCAAGGACGTATCAAGAGGCCAGCCAAAGCTATTTATCGTCGTCACGCGGCAAGATGCAACATGGTCAGCGCAACAGGAGACGGACGAACCCTATGCGCTCGCCGTTGTAATTCGAGATAGAGAAAACCAATCCGTAAATCTTTACGAACGTGTGGCGGCAATGGTGCAAGTTCGAGCACAAACCCGTGAACGTGCGCGCATTCGGACATAGGGCGAATACAAAATGACGAGTAAACAGAAACTAGAACTTACATGGATTGGGAAGGATGCCCGTCCGAAGTTGGAGCCGCGCATTCTGCTTGAAGACCCACGCAAGAGCCACCACGCAAAGCATCGCGTCAGTGACGCAGACAGCTTTGATAATCGGCTCATCTTTGGTGACAACTTGCTCGCGTTGAAGGCGCTGGAACAAGAGTTTTCGGGTAAGGTGAAGTGCGTTTTTATTGATCCCCCTTACAACACGGGTAGTGCATTTACCCACTACGACGATGGGCTTGAGCATTCAATTTGGCTTGGCTTGATGAGGGATCGACTGGAGGTAATTCGACGGTTATTGTCTGAAGATGGGTCACTGTGGATTACGATTGACGACAGGGAAATGCCATATTTGAGAGTTTTGTTGGACGAGGTGTTTGGTAGGAAATCGTTCGTTGCTCAAAACGTATGGCAAAAGAGGTATTCGCGAGATAACAATTCTGCAATTGGGGACGTTCACGACTACGTTATCTGCTACGCAATAGACGCGGAACGTTTTAAGGCAGTACGTAACAAAATTGAGCCAGATGCGAAGACACGCTCTGCCTATAGAAACCCTAACAATGATCCAAAAGGACCGTGGCGTTTAGTGCCGATGTCTGGCGCGGAACTTCGTCCGAATCAGCAATACCCGGTTACAACTCCAAGCGGTAAAACAATTTACCCACCAGAAGGGCGTCATTGGTCGGTACTCGAACCCAAGTTTCTTGAACTAGTTGCAGAGGGCAAAGTTTTCTTCGGCAAGAAAGGCGATTCGGCTCCTGGACTAATTCGCTACTTCTCTGAAATTGAAGGATTGGTGCCTTGGACGTGGTGGCCTCACGAGGAAGTCGGACATACCGATGAATCCAAGAAGGAAATTCACGCGCTTTTTGGAAAATCATCTGCATTTGATACTCCCAAGCCTGAACGTCTGCTCAGGCGGGTACTTGAAATAGCGACGAATCCAAACGATCTTGTCCTTGACTCATTTGCAGGATCAGGAACGACTGGCGCAGTCGCTCATAAAATGGGCCGACGCTGGATTATGGTCGAGCTAGGTGACCACTGCCACACGCACATCATTCCGCGTTTGAAAAAAGTCATCGACGGTGAAGACAACGGCGGTGTCACTGAGGTCTCTGACTGGCAAGGCGGGGGTGGTTTCCGGTACTACTCACTTGCACCAAGCCTGTTGGAAAAAGACCGTTGGGGTAACTGGGTGGTCAACAAGCAATACAACGCTGAGATGTTGACTGCGGCGATTTGCAAGTTGGAAGGTTTTACCTATGCACCGTCCGAAACCCGTTACTGGCAACACGGCCACAGCACCGAGACAGACTTCATTTACGTGACCACGCAAACGCTGAATGCCGATCAGTTGCAGGCGTTGAGTGATGACGTTGGTGATGAAAAAAGTCTACTGGTATGTTGCAGCGCATTTAAGGGTGATGCCAATCGTTACCCCAAACTCACTCTCAAGAAGATTCCTAAGATGGTATTGACCAAGTGCGAATGGGGGCATGACGACTACAGTTTGAATGTAGAAAATTTACCCATGCAACAGCAGTCTGCCACCGAACCAGTGCCAACAAAACGAGCCACCTACTCGAAAGCAATACAGGCGGCGCAAGGTGGTTTGTTTGATGCCAAAACCACAGATACGGCCACGGCTACACCCGCCAATGCGGAGGTGAAGCCATGAGCCAGAATCCAATTCAAAGAGACAGCGGGCGCGAAAAAGTAGCGCGTTCAATTGCTGGCCGACTGAGCCTGCGCCAGCCGCAAACTGAAAGCCTTGACATTCTGCACAACGCGCTGGAAGCCGTGCCCGCCTTGCGTGATTCTCACGCCCGTTCTCCAGACGAACTCAAGGCCATGCAGACGGCGCTGGCAAGTCAGTTTCCGACCTTGACTGACTTTGAGCGTGAATTTCCATCAATGTGCTTTGCGCTCGCAACGGGCGTAGGCAAGACGCGCTTGATGGGCGCATTCATCAGCTACCTGTACGCCGCGTATGGGTACAAGCACTTCTTCGTGCTCGCCCCCAACCTCACCATCTACGACAAGCTGATACGAGACTTCACGCCCAATACGCCCAAGTATGTGTTTAAGGGCATAGCAGAATTTGCAACCGCCGTGCCGGAAGTCATTACAGGCGAAACCTACGAGCAGCGCGGCGATTTGGTAAGTCAAGCGATTGAAGCGCCCGTCCAAGTCAACATCTTCAATATTTCCAAGATCAATTCCGAAGTGCGCGGTGGCAAAGCGCCAAAGATCAAACGCCTTTCGGAATACTTGGGGCAGAGCTATTTTGACTACCTTGCAGGCTTGCCCGACTTGGTGCTCATCATGGACGAGTCGCACCGTTACCGGGCAGGAGCTGGTATCCGTGCGCTGAATGAACTGAAGCCACTGTTAGGTCTGGAAGTCACAGCCACACCGTTTACTGAGGCTGCTGGCGGTAAGACCGTGCCCTTCAAGAACGTGGTGATGGACTACCCACTGGCGCGAGCCATTGAAGATGGCTTTGTGAAAGAGCCTGCGGTCGTCACCCAGCAGAACTTCAACCCGGCTGACCACAGTTCAGAACAAATCGAAGTCATCAAGCTCAAAGATGGCGTGCGGGTGCATGAGGAAACCAAGGTTCACTTGCTGACCTATGCCGCGCAGACCGGGCTGAAACCCGTCAAGCCGTTTGTGCTCGTGATTGCGCGTGACACCACTCATGCGGCGCAATTGCTGGCACGGATTGAAAGCGATACCTTCTTTGGTGGCAACTACAAGGGCAAAGTCATTCAGGTCGATTCAAGCCGTACAGGTGCTGAAGAAGAGGAAATGATTCGCCGCCTGCTAGCAGTGGAAAGCTACGACGAGCCTACCGAGATTGTGATTCACGTCAACATGCTGAAAGAAGGCTGGGACGTTACCAATCTGTACACCATCGTGCCGCTACGTGCAGCCAATGCCCGCACGCTGATTGAGCAATCCATCGGGCGCGGCTTGCGCTTGCCTTATGGCCGCAAGACCGGGGTGGAAGTTGTAGACCGTTTGAACATCATTGCGCACGACAAGTTTCAGGAAGTTATTGCCGAAGCCAACAAGGGTGATTCGCCAATTCGGCTGAAGCAACTCAAGCTTGACCCAACCGATTCCGAAGGCAACCGACTGACCAGCTATGCCGTGCCGTCCACGATGTCGGTGGTGCTGGGACTGGCCGATATCAAGGGTACGGGTGCCAGTGGAAAAAGCTTTGTTGCCGGCGGCCCTGTTGGCGGTGACGCTATTTCTGGAGTAGTCAGCCCCGGCGTAACCACCGGGCAGCAAACCGCTGGCCATATTACAACCGTGCTGCACACGGGTGAAGACCGACAAATTGCGATGGCAGCGATGGAGGTTATTGCAGAGGTTGGGCGCTTACGTCACGCAATTGGGACAACAAGCAGTGGCGAATCTGGCAAATTGATCGCTCCAACCAGCGCCTCTTTGTCTATCCCCAGCGTGCAAGAGCACATTGCGCAGTTGGTGCAACAGCGATTGATACCCCAGCAAGGTAGTTTGGCC
>JAYVLG010000156.1:0-39349 GCA_043759595.1 Sulfurirhabdus sp.
CTAGAGGGTGAGTGACTGCTGCATAAATCTACGCTACAGGCTTAAGACCTAAGGGCGCAACCGGCATCCAGTCACTCGATCTTGAAGTGCCCCTCAAGATTTACTGCACTTTTTTGATAGTTCGTGCTTTTACACAATACCGTCAAATTCGATACAAAGGAATAATACAAGGGCGCAATCATTATTGCGCCGAATGACGATTGGATATTCCAGCAAAAACAGAAGATGAACCGCGATATCTGGTGATTGGAGTGATTAACGGAAAACATTGGTCAGCCGTCATCGCCTATCGCGGGACAATTATTCGACTAATTTCTGTTCGTCGATCACGAACTGAGGAGATAACCTTCTATGAAGGCTAAAAATTTCGATAAGCAGTTTGACGAGGATGCTGATATCACCGCTTCTCTGAACTTGTCCAAAGCCAAACGTGTTCTGCTGGAACAAAAGCGTGTGAATGTTGATTTTCCTACATGGATGATTGAATCGCTGGATCGAGAAGCAAGAAAGCTTGGTGTTACCCGGCAATCCATTATCAAAGTGTGGCTCTCTGAGCGTCTTGAGGAATCAGCTAACAAGTCAACCAATCGGGCGCGCTGAAGCGAGGAATGCGGTTATACCTTGTAATCACGCTTCCAAACTAATTGCATTTGAGCGGGATGCGCCAAAAATAGCACACCTCATAATTTGAATGCTAGTCGAGGTGGCGATTACCGAAAATCTCTCTTGCGCTACAATTATAAGTCGTCGACTGGAGGGCATGTAATGTCAACACAATTTGAAATTCTTGAAGCTGAGGTATTAAAACTATTACCAGCTGACCGTGCACTGTTGGCTGAGCACATTATTGCCAGCCTTGATGAAGATAACGAAATCGAGTCAGCTTGGGCTGTTGAAGTTGAAAAGCGTGTTGCCGAGATTGAGAATGGGTTGGTTGTCGGCATGCCATTCGAAGAAGTGATTGCAGAAGCGCGTGCAGCTTTGAAGTGAAAATAATTGTTCACCCTGCCGCCGCTGCCGATCTGAATAATGCGGCAGCTTTCTACTCCGCACAAGCCAATAATCAACTTGGTTTGGCACTCATTGCTGAACTCTAAAAATCAGTCTCGCTTTTGTCTGGAAACCCAGAGTTATGTGTACCGTGGGTTTCTGGGACACGCCGCTTTATTTTGCGCCGATTCCCTTTTAGTTTTGTGTATTGTCTTTTCCCTGACCACCTTTCTATCATAGCAATTGCGCATCAGAGACGTCGCCCTGATTACTGGCATCGGCGGAAATAATTCAAAGGAACGAAGCAGGTCTTGCAATCACACACCTAGCCTAACTGCATTTGAACGGGAAATGCAAAAACAGCGCGACCAACACTTTATAGCGTTCTACGCCAAAAGCTTACTGTTCCCCTAAGTACCGTTCATAGTGGGACTTGAACACCACTTCCAGCTGATCAATCACTTCCACCGCCGGTTTGCCATGCATGGCATGTTGTGTCATTGCACTTGATGTTTCATTTAATAACTTGCCACTCTCCAGCATTGGGTAAGTTGCACGTAAACGCTTGATAGCCTTGATGACACTTTCTTCCGATGGTCGGAGAATAGGATTCACTTGCGGAATTTCTTTTACTATCCCTTCCTGGCCACGGGTAGCAAGAAACTCGGCAAAAGCCAGTAATGTCTGGCGCTGCGCATCTGGCAGCGATCGGAACAGTTTGGATAATTTTTTATCATCGCTCATGAATTTTCATCTTCCGTTCTGACTACATTTAAGCTGAAAACTGGCATTTTGCGTCGTTCTTTCATTAAATCAAGGGCTGAAACCAGTGCAACTGCTACTTTGCCCATTGTGACCTGCATATCATTCCAGTTCATCCGGGCTTCACCAAGCAGTGTACCGATGTGTTCAGGTAAAGGTCGGTTTGCTTCCATGATCATGTCTTCAATCATGCCGGGTTTGATTTCAGGACGGAACAATATGCCGTAGGTGAGTTCATCAGGGCGAATAGCCAGCCAATTGCCTTCATCATCAACCAGAATGGGTTCCATACCTTTTGGTAAATCTACCTTACCGTTATACATTACCAGTACTTTTGTACCATCTACCGCATTGGCAAGCGGATCATCATTACCCACTTCTGTCTTATGCGCTGTGGTCCAGTAAGCTGTATGCAATGGTTCGGCAGATGCCAACCCGCCTTCGTATTGAGCAATCAACAGTCCGCCAAACCCTATCCCTACTATGGGCCGTTTTGCATGTTTAAAAACGCCAATCAGGCGAATCTCATCGTCGATCCAGGGGCATGATTCTTTATCGGTGATGGGGAAAGCACCACCTAATAACCAGAGGGAATCGTATTGCAGTGCGCTGCCGGGGATATCCTGGCCAGTAAATGGACGCTGATATGAAAATCCGATATCACGAGATTCCAATTGTTTTTCAATCGGGCCCAGAAATTCTGCGTATGTATGTTGTATGACCAGAAAGTTTTTCATAACCTTACCGCACTCCATTGAAGCAATAAGTTTGCCACTACTGATCTGAAAACCATCAGTTGTAGAATTAACTTAATGATCATTTAATTCTATTCAGCTTGGTAGTTTTAACAAAATCCAGGAATGCCTGCATCAGTTTTGAACGGAATTTTTCATTTGCGTAGACCAATGACAATGCGCGAGTCATTTTTGGTTCCAGCGGTATAGCTACCAGATCGCCCAGCTTTAATTCTTTGACTACCGTTGAAATTGAAACAATCGCTATGCCCAGCCCGGCTTCAACCGCACCTTTAATTGCCTCGCGGCTACCCATTTCCATGGCAATATTCAAATCATCTGGATTTACACCAGCATTTCGGAAATAATCGTCGATGACCTCACGCGTGCCAGAGCCCAATTCGCGGCTGACATAAGGCTGCTCTGCAAGTTGCAAAGCCGTAAGTGATGCAAAATTTGCAAATTCATGATTAGGGGAACAAATCACGACCAGTTCATCGTTACAACACAAATCTGTATTCAGAATGGGATGATGAGATTGCGCTTCAATCAAACCAAGATCCAGTGTGTGGTCTGCCACCTTGTTTTCTATGGTTTCGGAATTGGCTACGGTCAAATGGGCTTTAACTTGCGGATACTTCGCTTTGAATTCACCCAGGATGCGCGGCAACAGATATTCAGCAATAGTGGTACTGGCGCCGATCATTAGTTTGCCGCTGATTTCCCCGGTGAGTTCTCCTAGACGGGTTTCCATTTCAGATGAAAGATCCAGAATCTTTTCGGCGTATTCCAGGGCAACTTCCCCTGCATGGGTCAAGGTGATTTTGCCATGTGTCCGCTCAAACAAACGGGTATTGAAATGCTCTTCCAGTTGTTTCACCTGAAAGGTTACCGCAGGTTGGGTCATGAATAACAATTCAGCTGCCTTGGTGAAGCTGAGTTGTTTCGCTACTGTGTGGAATACTTGAATTCGGCGGTCTGCCATGGTTTAACCAACTGTGATAAGCTATTAAATTAATATATACGGAAAGGCTTACATTCAATCATATTTTCCGTAATAAGGATAGAGTTTATGCATGAAGCGTGGAAAAATCTTGATCTGGAAGGTCAAGGATTGCAAAGTGCAAATCTTAGATTAGTACAATTATTGAAGAAACGTAAGGTCGCTAACGGCTGGCTTCTCCTCTTCCCTTCGGGCATGCACCGGGCTTATTTGAACGATGCCCGAACAGCATGGATTTATCGAATTTTAACGTTGGCGATTTCCTTACTTTTCATAACCGGCTATAACTTGCCTGCTCTGATTATTTTCGCAGGTCAGATCGGCTTCGCCTTGTACGACATCCGTTGGGTTGAAGACCGGATCGCCAGCTTGAACAAGCAGATCCGCATGCAAGTATATCTCAAGCAAGGCAGTGCGGCACCCAAAGACTTTAAAGGCCGCTATACAGACGATGGTCTGGATGATTACCTGAAAACGAAGGATCAGGAACGTGGCGGCCACACTCCTGTTACCCTTTCTGATCAGGCTACTTCGCCTTCACGAGTCCCCTCCTTTGCCCAACAGGAAGCGATGCACAAAGAACTGGCTAAAGCAAAAAATAAAAAAGATTAGTTGCACAAATGGCGGAAAGCTTCTTTTTCATGGTATAAATCACAAAGAGCCATTCATTTTGACTCATATAAAACAAACCAAATTTAATCTACTACTTATAAGCCTTACTCTTCAATGAACCGCGGCTTTTACACGATTCTTACCGCGCAATTTATTTCTGCTCTGGCCGATAATGCGTTGCTTTTCGCTGCTATCGCACTGCTTAAGGAATTGAGTGCACCTGATTGGCATACGCCTCTCTTGCAAGAATTTTTTGTCATTTCCTATATTCTGCTGGCCCCCTTTGTTGGCCCCTTTGCTGACTCTATTCCCAAAGGGCGGGTCATGTTTCTCAGCAATGCCATCAAGCTGATTGGTTGTTTAACCATGTTGTTTGGCTTGCCGCCTTTATACGCTTATGGAATTGTTGGCATCGGTGCTGCAGCATACTCTCCTGCCAAATATGGCATTTTGACAGAATATCTGCCAGCGGATGCCTTGGTAATAGCCAATAGCTGGATGGAAGGGGCAACCGTGGCAGCTATCGTCCTAGGCGCTGTTCTGGGCACTCTATTTGTGACCCCTTCCTTTGCAAATTCATTTCTCGATTTGCTGCATCTTGATGGTTTAATCAATATTCCCCAGTTTGCAATAGCGGCTATTACTTTGCTTTACGTGATTGCTGCCATCATCAATCTGGGCATACCCCACGTACCGATTGACCATCGTATGCCTAAAAAGAATCCGCTATATATTTTGCATGATTTTTGGCATGCTTTTACCTTGCTCTGGCGCGACCCTCAAGGGCAGGTTTCACTTGCAGTTACAACGCTTTTTTGGGGTGCAGGTGCCACACTCCGTCTTGTTGTTTTGGTATGGGCGGTAGCCGTTCTGCATTTTCTGCCTGAAAACGCACCTCTTCTGACGATCATAGTGGCAGTAGGCATTGCGGTTGGCGCGGTTTTTGCTGCCCGCTATATTTCTCTTGAAAATGCTGTAAAAGCACTACCTGCCGGTATTATTATGGGTATGCTGGTAGTAGCCATGATCTTCGTTACAAAATGGTATATCGCCTGGATATTGCTATTCCTGATTGGTGCTCTGAGTGGCTTTTTTGTGGTACCACTCAACGCTCTGCTCCAGCATCGCGGGCATCTGCTGATGGGTGCAGGACACTCCATCGCCATACAAAACTTCAATGAAAACATCGGCATTTTACTCATGCTAGGTGGCTATATGTTGATGGTTAAGGCTGATATGCACATCGATATGATTGTAATTATATTCGGAACCTTCATCAGCCTGACTATGGGGCTTATCTACAAACGCCATCGCCACTAGTATTTACTCCAGCATTTGTTCGAATGGTAATACTATTTACGTTCGTGCCGCCCTCACTAATTGATTCGGCTTTATGACCCATTAGTGGTAAAATACGCTATAAACACAACGCTATAGCGATCATTTCTATTTTTTCTTTCAGAATTCAAGACTGGTTACTTGATTTGATATAACCTGCAACAGGTTAACCTCCAACTTATCCATTACGCTTCATAAACAGGTACCCAGATGCAAACTGAAAGCTTTATTGCAGGCAAAGATGCCTCACTTGAATCCTCCATCAGTTCGATGAGCCAAAAACTGGAAACACTTGGTTTTCACATTGAGGAATGCTCATGGCTGAATCCTGTAGAAGGCATCTGGTCGGTACACATACGCGACAAAGATTGCCCATTGATGTTCACCAATGGCAAGGGGGCTACCAAGCAGGCAGCGCTAGCAAGCGCACTGGGCGAATACTTTGAACGTTTGAGCTGCAATTACTTCTGGACGCACTATTACCTGGGAGAACAGATCGCGAACCGCGACTACACCCATTATCCACAAGAACAGTGGTTTGAACTGGGTGATGAAACCGAATGGCCAACTGATTTGCTTACGCCGGAATTACACGGATTTTACAACCCTGAAGGCACGATCGACGCCAAAATGCTGGTTGATCTGAATTCAGGCAATGTAGATCGCGGCATTTGCGCCATTCCCTATATCCGCGAAAGTGACAATGCCATAGTTTGGTTTCCGGTCAATATCATCGGAAATCTTTATGTCAGCAATGGCATGTCAGCAGGCAATACACCCAAAGAAGCCCGCACCCAGGCACTGTCAGAAATTTTCGAACGACAAATCAAGTTTCGCATCATTGCTGAAGGTATTTGCCTGCCGGATGTACCGGAAGATGTGATTGCACGTTACCCCCGTATCGAAGCGGGAGTTCGCGCGTTACGCGCTGCCGGCTTTGGCATTCTCGTCAAAGATGCCTCTTTGGGCGGCCAATACCCTGTGATGAACGTGACGCTGCTTAACCCGAATGACCAGGGGTGTTTTTCCAGCTTTGGTGCACACCCGCGGTTTGAAATTGCATTGGAACGAGCATTGACTGAACTGCTTCAGGGTAGAGCCCTGGATGCACTGGGTGACTTTCCAGAACCGGGACATGATCTGGATGAGATTGCCCATCAGCAAAATCTGGAAATTCACTTCGTGGATTCCAGCGGCATTATCAGCTGGCAGTTTCTGGGGGATACGCCTGATTTCGCTTTTAGTGACTGGAATTACAGTAATACCACCGAAGAAGATTATGCCTGGCTTGTTGACCGTATTCACGCCGAAAACAAAGAGATCTACATCGCTGATTTTACGCATCTGGGCGTCTATGCTTGCCGAATTATCGTGCCCGGCATGTCAGAAATCTACCCGGTCGATGATCTGGAATGGGAAAACAACAGTGTTGGAAATGATCTGCGCTCAGCCATTCTGCACCTTACCGATCTGGATGATGATGAATGCACCGATTTGCTCGCTGCTCTCAACGAACTGGGTCTTGCAGATCAGCGACCAGTTGCCGGACTGATCGGCCTTGCACCGGATGCCGATTCAGTATGGAAAGAGTTACGCGTAGGCGAACTTAAAACCCTGCTTGCCCTGGCAATCGGTGATGAAGAATCAATCCGTGAAGGTTGCGACTGGATACGCCATTTTGAACAATTAAAAGAACCACGCAGGCGTGTTTATCGCTGCATTGAAAGTCTGCTGAATCTGGAAGACGCAGCCCCTTTCACTCATGCCTTACAGCAATTATATGGCACTGATGTGCTCGCACAGGCAAAAGCATTACTGAACAAAGAGCAACGCTTCTTTGGTCTGCATTCACCCGGAATGTCAATGGAAGGGTGCAGTATGCACCAGCAACTGCTCACCGCCTATAACAAGCTGTCAGTTAAAATTTGATGTAGAAGGCGCCACAATCGATCGCATATTTGACCATATTGTTCGGCGCCTCATAACAAACAGTTAAATATGTGAAATCAACAAGATAATTGTGCGTTTCTTAACACAGATTCATGAACAACGCGTAACTGGTCTATTAAGCCGATATTACCTATGCTCACAACTTAAGTAATGTTATGAATGAGCTTACTCATGAGCAAGTCGCTTGGTTTATTAAACCATCAAGAAACCAATTATCCCATCCTCGCCCTGATATTTCTTGCGTTTGCAGGAATAATACTTTCAAAAACAGCTTGGCAGGGAAACACTGAGCCCAGACAACAACTGGGCAAGACGCAAATAGAGATATCGAGCCTGGCAGAGTCCATAGCCGCCCGTCAGACCAACTTGCTCACTGAAAGCAGACACCTGCTAAAAGTGCTCGGAGGTGTTTCAGTATCTGACCTTCAAGGCACATGGAACTGCGATACCCTGCTTTCCAGGCAATTAGAAAGCTTCCCGGAGTATGACAACCTCGCTTTTGCCAACTCAGAGGGGTTGATTCGATGCAGCGCGCTACCCTGGCACCAATCCATCGAGCAAACTGCTCAGCAATTAGCAATGAACGCAACAAACTCGTTATCAATAAGCTCAATGCATCTTACTGATAACAGCCTTCTTTTAAGCGCTTCAAATATTGCGCCGAGTGGACAAAAGGTAGGTTCAGTGCTTGCGCAGATCAGCGCAAACAGCTTTCTGCATCCATCAGGTGTTCGGTTACCAGCTAACATACAAATTGCCATTATTAGCAATAACGGGAACTTGATTGCGGCCTATCCATCCCAGACAAACTGGAACAGCATTACGCACAAAGATAATTCATTCATTGAAGCACTGATACACTTAAAAAATGAAAACGCTACCGCGCTAATAGCGCCGGACGGTGTCACACGACTATATGCAGCAAAAGCTGTACCCGGGGCTGGTGAGGATCTCACGCTCATTATCGGGCAAACAGTAGAGGATGAAGCAAACACGCTAACAACCAACAATAATCTTGCTTTTGGCGGCGTAATTTTGACTTCATTGGGCATGTCAGGGTTACTTGCTGTTTTTATTATCATGTTATTAAATAATATTAAAAACAATAGATTGAAACTATCACCTACTTACTTAAGCCTGAACAATGCATTCAATTATACGCGGAAGAGTTTGAGCCTATTTTTCGCAAAGGTAGCAATGCCGCAAAATAAAGTGGCTAATTCAAACATAGTCAGGCAATCAGACTATGAATCACTCCAACAGTCATTAGCTATTCAGGAAGAGCATTCCCGGCATATAGAACGGCTTGACCAGCTAAGCCAATCGCTGCAAAGCTGCGTAAGTAATGCAGATGTAGCTGACGCGGTAGCACTTTGCACCAAATATTTTTTCCCTGTGAGCTCAGGCGCATTATTATTGAAAACAGGCCCGAATAAGGCCAGAGTATTAATTAAATGGGGAAACCATATTGAAGATGAGCACTTAATAAAAGAATACCTGAATATCCTTCAGAATCAGCTTAACCCTGCTGTAGAAGTCAATACCGCAACAAATGATGCTCAATTGCCAAACAGTTTGACTAAAGCCTTCTGGATACCATTAATCACGCATAATGAGATACTTGGGGGACTGCATATTACTGAGCTGGATGTTTTAGAACACAAAAACCAGCAAGAGTGCTTTCACTGGTTAGCAAATTCAATTGCAGAGCGTGCCGCAATTGCCCTTCGAAGCGCTAAACAACAACAAAAGCTCAGGTTCAAAGCAACCCGCGACGTTTTGACCGGATTATATAACAGACGGTTTATGGAAGAAACGCTGACTATTGAAGAGCGTCGCGCATTACGTCGAGGATCCAACATAGGCATCATGATGCTAGATGTAGACCATTTTAAACATTACAACGACACATACGGACATGATGCGGGTGATACGCTATTGCGTTCCATAGGTGAGTTGCTTCGCAAAACTGTCAGGAAGTGCGATATTCCCTGCCGATATGGTGGAGAGGAATTTGTCATTATTCTGCCGGGAGCAGACCTCAAAGACACTAGCCAACGGGCTGAAATGCTGCGCATTGCCATTGAAAATCTCAGTATTCAGCATAGCGGGCAAGCTTTGGCAGGCGTCACCGTTTCAATTGGTGCGGCTTCCTACCCTCAGAATGGAGACGCCTGGCAGTCTGTTTTAAAAACAGCAGATCAAGCTTTATATCAGGCCAAACATGCCGGGCGCAATTGCATTGCAGAACCGGTTTGCTTACCATAATTGAAAATCGGTTTTAGTTCAAGAAAACTAAAGTACAAGTAAAGCAGCTTTAACTATTCAACCCCTCCTCCGCGTTTAATTAAATCTGCAATATCCGTATTGGCCGACATCAATGCAAAGTTAATCGCAGTTAAACCAGCTCCATTTTTAATGTTGGGGTTAGCTGAACGTAGCAGCAGCAATTTAACTGTATCCATGTGCCCTCCCCTGGCTGCAACCATCAACGCAGTAGTACCATTTTCACTTGAAGCATCAATTCTGGCACCCTGATCAAGTAACAATCTCACCATGTCTGTGTGGCCATTAAAGGACGCGTAAACCAGTGGTGGCCAACCATGTGAAGGATTCACATCTGCACCGTGTTGAATCAAAATACTTGCAATGCCGGCAGAACCTTTATAAGCCGCCACCAGCAAGGGTGTTTCACCATACTGATTTTGCACATTAATCTTGGCTCCCCTGGAAAACAAAAAATCTACAACCTTTTTACTGTCTTCGCGGATTGCTACCATCAATAAAGTATTTCCCTGTGGGTCTGAAGCATTTGCATCCATTCCCTTTTGCAATAATTCTTTAACGGTATCCACATCATTCAAACGAACAGCAGTGAACAAATCATCATAGGTATCTGCCAAAACCATACAACTGAAGAAAGATAATAAAGAAAATAGCAGAAACAACCTGAAAAACTTTGAGGGGTATTTAAAAAATGCACTATTCATCTAAGGCCTTTAAATTCCTTGTTCGGTACTTTGGCGCTTATTACGCTAAAAAATCACCGAGTTGCATATGTATCAACTAACCAATAAATTCATTCACTGATTAACATTAACTCTATGACCATCAAAAGCAAAGTGCATATTTTCCGGTAACAGTCTGCTTGCCTCGCCGTATTCAACCTGATGGGTCATATGAATAAAAAAGGTTTGTTTTGCCTGAATTTGCCGTGCATATTCAACTGACTTATCAAAATGAATATGGGTGTGATGCGGGCGGAAATGCAGGCAATCCAGCATTAACACTTCCAGACCATCGAGCAGCGCCATACTTGAATCTGGAATGTCAGATACATCTGTAATATACGCGACATCACCAATGCGATAACCGAGTATGGGCAACTTACCATGCATCACCGGTATGGGTGTTACCTGAACCTCTTCCAAAATAAAGGGTAATTGAACCACCTGAGATGTCAGCACCGGCTTATCCCAATACTCCCCAGGTGGAGCAAAAGCGTAGGTAAAACGCTGCCGGATATCGTTAATCGTGATTTCATTCCCAAATACAGGAATTGGATGCTTTTGCAAAAAACAAAAATTACGCAGATCATCAATACCGTTCAGATGATCTGCATGAGTATGCGTATAAAGCACGCCATCTACACGAAGAATATCCTCCCTGAGTGCTTGCAATCGCAAATCCGGTCCAGTATCAATTAACAGAACTTTCCCTGCGTCTGTTTTAATGGCAACAGAGCAACGGGTTCGTTTATTCCGTGGATCACTTGAAAGGCAAGTAGGGCAATTACAACCGATAACAGGTGTACCCGTACTGGAGCCCGTACCAAGGAAAATAATTTCCATGTTCAAGCTGATTTGAAGAGATTAAAAAAATTTCGCGTAGTTGCTTCTGCCACGTCTTCTATAGGAATATTTCGCAGCTTTGCGATTTCTTCAGCGACATATTTCACGTACGCAGGTTCATTGGTTTTACCACGGTAAGGCACTGGTGCAAGGTAGGGTGAATCGGTTTCAATCAGCATGTTTTCCAGCGGTACTTTCCTGGCGACTTCTTTGATTGATAGCGCGTTCTTGAAAGTCACAATCCCAGAGAACGAGATATAAAAGCCCATTGCAATTGCCGCCTCTGCCACTTCCCAGCTTTCGGTAAAACAATGCATCACACCACCAATCTCGCCTGCACCCTCTTCCTGCATAATACGCAGCGTATCTGCAGCTGCTTCACGGGTATGAATGATAAGCGGCTTACCACTTTCCCTGGCAGCTTGTATATGTACGCGAAAACGCTCTCTCTGCCATTCCAGATCCCCTTTCAGACGAAAGTAATCCAGACCGGTTTCACCAATAGCAACTACTTTGGGATGTTTGGCCAACTCCGTCAGCCTGGCAACTGTCGGTTCATCTTCGTCTTCATGGTCTGGGTGCACGCCAACAGATGCATAAACATTTTCAAAGCGTTCTGCCATAGCAATCACTTCTGGCAATTGGGGTAGCCCCACGCTAACGCATAAAGCATGACTGACACGGTTATCCTGCATTCTGGATAGTACCTCGTCGGCATGTTCAACCAAACCGGGAAAGTTAATATGACAATGGGAATCGACAAACATAATTTAAAACTTTATAGATAGCTACAGGGTAAAATTACCCTATGCTTGTTACGCAAAGATTACATGGTATGCGTTGGACGAGTGGACTTTAAAGAGCCGCCCAGTAAACCTTCAATTTTATTGCGCGCAGCAATACTGCTTTCATTATCATTGAAACGAATACCGACGCCTTGCGTTTTATTGCCTTGAGCCGATATTGGTGTAATCCATGCCACATGACCTGCAACGGGTATCTTGTTGGGATCATCCATCAGACTGATCAACATGAAAACTTCATCGCCCAGCTTATACGTCTTGGTGGTAGGAATAAAAATTCCCCCGCCCTTTAAGAAAGGCATATAGGCAGCATACAACGCCGACTTCTCCTTAATACTTAAAGAAAGTACTCCCGGACGTGCACCCATCTGTGGGGCTTTTGGTTCAACCATACATCAACTCCTAACCCGGCTCAAAAATATCCGCATATGATAAAAACAGGCTCTCTAGCAATAATAACGCATTAAGAGGGTGGTTCACTACCCTTTGCGTTGAAATTAATTCACGCTGATAGTTCAGTAACGCTGATAAATTAACGGTTTTAGCTAATTCTTGCAAGTTTTTAGCAAAATCAGGATGATATAACACCTCCCCCGCCATCTTGAAACTCAGCAAATCATAGACCCATTTTTGCAACCAGTTCATCACCAAAGTTAATTCAATCTTTTGATATCGCTCTGCGGCGGCCAATGGGTCAAAAATTTTCAGTTCGCTCATTTCACCAACAAATGCTTTTCGCGACTGCTGGTATGCTGCACTGCTCAAATCAAGCGCCGCCAACGGTGCTCCACCTGCCTGAGCAAGGCAAAGGGCTGGATCCTCGACTCCTTGCTCTGTTAACCAGTCAATCGCCAGGGATTTTTCAGGTAATGGCATATCAAGCTTCTGGCATCGACTCCGAATAGTGGGTAACAGCCGCTGAGGTTGATGAGTGATCAGAATAAACAGGGTTTGAGGCGGTGGCTCTTCCAGAATTTTCAACAGTGCATTAGCGGTATTGATATTCAACGATTCTGCCGGATGAACCACAATGATACGCATCCCACTTCTATGGGTAGACAAATTCACAAAATCCAGCAGTTCTCTTACTTGTGACACTTTTATCTGGGTGCTGGCTTTCTTGCCTGCTGCCTTTGACTCATCAGCACCGGCCGAAGACTCGGATTTATCATCCGTGACGCCAGATGCCTGAGACAGTGCTTCAGACTCAATCAATCGGTAATCCGGGTGATTCATTTGTTCAAACCAGCCACATGCTGCACACTGACCACAAGGCAAACCATCATTCAGTGGTGATTCACACAACAACCCCCGCGCTAATAGCCTGGCAAATGTAAATTTCCCGATACCTGTCCTGCCCTGCAACAAAATGGCATGGGGCAGATTATCCTTTCTGTTCTGGATATGTTGCCAAATTTCTTTTTGCCAGCTATATAAAGACATACTTCAAATTGTTTTCAGGATTTCTGAAAGTTTCACCTGAATTTCATGCAGCGCAATACTCGAATCAACCACTTTGATTCTGTTTGGATACTTTGCGGCGCGATCCAGATATTTTTGACGTACTTTTTGAAAAAAAGCACCTTGCTCTTTTTCAAATCGATCCAATTCAGTATTATTGTTCGCCAACCGCTGCTGGCTTACTTCTATGGGCACATCGAATAACAAGGTTAAATCGGGTTGAAACTCCGGATGCACCCAATTTTCAAGCGTTTCCAATTTATTTTCATCTATGCCTCGACCACCACACTGATAGGCAAAACTGGCATCGGTAAAGCGATCTGAAATGACCCATTTACCTTGGTCAAGAGCAGGAAAGATCACTTTATCCAAATGTTCCCGTCTTGCTGCAAACATGAGCAAGGCTTCCGTTTCTATGTGCATTGACTCGTTCAGCAACAATGTTCGCAGCTTTTCCCCCAAAGGAGTACCACCCGGTTCACGGGTGACAATCAAGTCATGCCCGAAACCGCGTAAATATTGCTCAAGCCAAGCAAGATGTGTGCTTTTCCCCGCGCCATCCACTCCTTCCAGCGTAATGAATTTGCCTTTAATTGCCGTTCCCCTCGGTTTCCTGGCGATTGTTATTTAACTGATAACGTGAAACTGCACGATTATGCTCCACCAGAGAATCTGAAAACTGGTGAGCACCCTGACCTTTCGCAACAAAATACAGCGCGCTACTTTTTGAAGGATGCAAAGCCGCCTGAATAGACTCCAGGCCAGGCAAGGCTATCGGCGTTGGAGGTAAGCCAATTCGCGTGTAGGTATTATAGGGCGTATCGGTAAGCAGATCGATTTTACGCAAATTACCATCAAAACGTTCACCCAGACCATATATTACTGTTGGATCTGTCTGCAATTTCATGCCCAGATGCAATCTATTAATAAAAACTGCAGCAATTAATGGTCGCTCACTGGCCTTACCTGTTTCCTTTTCAATAATAGACGCCATAATCAGCGCTTCATAAGGGTTTTTATAAGGCAATCCCGGTTCACGGTCCTGCCAGGATTTTGAAAGATGCCCCTGCATAATACGATAAGCACGCTTGAGAATGGAAATATCGGTCATGCCAGTACCAAAATAATAGGTGTCTGGGAAAAACAACCCTTCCGCTTGTGACTCAGATGCCCCAACCAGATTCAGCACTTCCTGGTCACTCATATCTGCAGTTTTATGTTCAATTCCAGGATGATCATCCAGAGATTTTCTCAACTGCCTGAATGTCCATCCCTCTATAAAAGTCAATTCAACTTGACTGACATCTCCGCGAGTAATCTTCTGAAAAAGTTCCAATGGAGTCAGGTTGGTTTCCAGCTGGTAGTTACCAGCTTTAATCTCGCCGGCTTTCCCATAAGCCCTGACCAACAAACTAAAGCTCCACGGCTCACGTAAAATGCCAGCATCCGTCATTTGACGTGCAACACTTTTCAAGCTGCTACCATGCTTCAAATTAAATTCCACCGGGAACTGTGTCAATGATAAGGGCGTATTAACAAAATAAAACATCCAGCCAGCTGCAATTAGCAAACCAAGAACAACAAACTTTACCAATCGCTTAATGGCTTTCATGCAATACACACCTAATTTTTTTTGTCAGATTGCCCGGTTGCCATTTTTTTTCCTGCAACTCGATTATTTGCCACACACCTATGACACTATTAGAAAGCAGGACTTCTTCCGCCTCCATCAGCATTGACAGAGAAACAGGTTGAACCCGGATACGCCATCCCCATCCAGCTACAATTTCCATTATACGTTGCCTGGCAACACCAGCGATACCACACAAACTTAAATCAGGTGTAATAAGCTCTCCCTCTTTCAGCAATGAAATATTGCTCATAGTGCCAGAAATGACATTATCTCTCGTATCCAGCAATAACCCTTCTGCAATTTCAGCATCACTCCATTCAGTTCTGGCCAATACGTTTTCCAGCCTGTTCAAATGCTTGATACCGGCCAATCTTGGCTGATAAGATAACCGCAAATCACAAACCCTCACTTTCACGCCTTTATCAATATAATCAGACGGAAATACAGTGAATGGTGAAGTGCTGAGAATACGTGTCGGATGCTGTACAAAATTGGCTGCGTACCCGCGTAAACCAACCCCGCGTGTAACAACAATTTTTATTACACAGTCTGGCGTCAAAGCACCTAAAACAGCCAGTTCGCTTTCCAGACATTCTTTCGCAGGACAAACAATCCCTAACGCTGCACAATCATCATGCAACTTCTGAAACTGATTATCCCACCAGACTACCCTGCTATCGCGCATGACCATGGTGCGAAATATACCATCGCCGTACATTAACCCCCTATCCAACGCATCAAGCTTGTCCGTCTGAACGCCATTTACCATCATGATGATAACGCCCTAAGCAACCCTTTTGCTTTAGCTCGGGTTTCATTCAATTCTCTTTCAGGAACAGAATCCGCCACAATACCTGCACCAGCCCTGAACCGTAATTCTTGCTGACTCAGCATAAAGCTGCGGATCAATATATTCATATCCATACTGCCATCGTGATTCAAATATCCCATACTGCCGGTATAGGCTAATCGCGGCGAATGCTCCAGTTCGCTGATAATCTGCATGGTGCGCACTTTGGGACAACCTGTAATCGTGCCACCAGGAAACAGGGCTTTCAGCACTTTTCCAGGCGTCACATCACTGCGTAATAACCCACGAATATTCGATTCAATATGGTGCACGTGAGCATAGGTTTTAACAGCCATCAAATCATCCACTTCAACACTGCCAGGCTGACATATGCGTCCCAAGTCATTGCGTTCCAAATCCACCATCATGATATGCTCTGCTCGCTCTTTCGGATGCGCAAGCAAATCACGACATAATTGCGCGTCTTGTTCAGGGTCGGTTGAACGCGCATAAGTACCGGCGATAGGGCGCGTTTCAACCAGACCATTCCTGACACTGACCAATCTCTCCGGAGAGGAACTGACAATCTGGTGACGGCCAAAATCTGCAATTCCGGAAAAAGGAGCGGGATTATGCTCACAAAGACGCGCATACAAACTTGTGGCATCGCCGGAATCCAACTCCCCTCGCCATTCGCGAGACAAGTTCACCTGAAAGACATCACCTTCTCTGATGTAATGTTTGATTTTATCCACACCATCCAGAAATAAAGCGTCATCTTCTTCAACCAGCCATTTCAAAATGGTCGCTTCAGCCTGAAAATGGGGAACAGCATTCAAATCATTCCGCATTTCATCAATCAGAGCTTCCTGTCCATCTTCTGCAAAGAGAAAAGTTTGTTTACTGACTCGATCACATAATATGGCTGCAGGAATACGAGTCAATAACGCAATAGGGAAATCTGACTGAAGGGTTTTATGGACAACTGATGGTTCAAGCTGATGCAACAGCTCATATCCCATATAGACAAACCATCCACCATGAAAAGGAAGTTCAACAGGAGAAGTAATGGGTTGAATATTTACCAGATTGCGTTCTGCAAACCAGGCATGATCAAGCTCATCCAAAAATGAAAACCTTTTTTGAACAAGCTCAAATGTTGCTAATTGAATCGAACTCTGCGGAAATGCAAACAGGATATCCCACCCCTGTTTGCCCTGTGTTTGAAGTAAATAAGGATAGCGCAGCCGATTTGCCGCATGAAGCGCCAGCAAATCAGAGGAGCCGTCAAAACGATTAACAGCCACAGCGGACCTCGACGCAAAAACCCTGAGAAAACCTGTTCAGCGTTTTTGCGAACAGACCGTTAAATCTTGGCAAATACCAAAGTACCGTTAGTACCACCGAACCCGAAAGAATTCGATAACGCCACATCAATCTTCATCTGACGTGCTGTATTCGGCACATAATCAAGATCACAAGCCGGATCCTGGTTAAACATATTGATGGTAGGCGGCGCAACCTGCTCATGCACGCTTAAAGTTGAAAAAACAGCTTCAATACCGCCAGCGGCTCCCAGCAGGTGCCCGGTCATGGACTTAGTAGAACTAACAGCCGTTTTCTTGGCATGATCTCCAAGATACTGCTTAACTGCCATTGTTTCAGCCAAATCACCAAGCGGAGTAGATGTACCATGAGCATTGATGTAATCAACCTGATCAGGGTTCAGCCCAGCGTTTTTCATCGCATTACGCATGCAACGAGCTGCACCATCACCGTCTTCGCGAGGCGCGGTCATATGATAGGCATCCGCACTCATACCAAAACCCACTAATTCAGCGTAGATTTTTGCACCGCGTGCTTTTGCATGTTCATATTCTTCCAGCACCAACATTCCGGCGCCTTCACCCATGACAAAGCCATCTCGGTCAGTATCCCAAGGACGGCTTGCAGTTGCGGGATCGTCATTGCGAGAACTTAAAGCGCGCGCAGAACCAAACCCGCCAAGTGCCAATGGGGTGATAGTCGATTCAGACCCACCGGCCACCATCACATCCACATCGCCATATTCAATCAGACGGGCGGAATCCCCAATACAATGGGTAGCTGTAGAACAGGCCGTTACCATTGCCAGATTGGGCCCCTTGAAGCCGTACATGATAGACAGATGACCTGCAATCATGTTGATGATGGTTCCTGGAACAAAGAATGGAGAAATTTTGCGCGGCCCACCAGCAAGATAAATACTGTGAGTATCTTCAATCATGGGTAATCCGCCCATTCCTGAGCCAATATTTACACCGATACGTTCAGCATTTTCTTCCGTTGCTTCAATTCCAGAGTCTTTAACCGCTTCAATTGCGGCAGCCAGGCCGTATTGGATAAAAATATCCATACGCCTGGCATCCTTTGGATTGATGTATTGGGCCACATCAAAGTTTTTAACTTCGCCGGCAATTTGACAACTAAATCCAGTGGTGTCAAAACGGGTAATCCGATCAATACCCGACTTACCCGCCAGAATATTTGCCCAGGATTCTTTGACCCCGATGCCTACAGGAGACACAATACCAAGGCCAGTAATAACTACTCTGCGTCTAGACAAAATTACTCCGCAATACAAGTAGGATTAAAGAGAAACTGCTTTACTTCTGATGACCGTTTACGTAATCAACAGCCTGTTTGACAGTGGTGATTTTTTCAGCTTCTTCGTCAGGAATCTCACAATCAAACTCTTCTTCCAACGCCATAACCAATTCAACGGTATCAAGTGAATCAGCACCTAGATCATCAACGAAAGATGAATCAATTTTAACTTCCGCTTCATTCACACCCAGTTGCTCAGCGACGATTTTCGTTACACGTTGTTCGATGTTTTCCATCTATTTACCCTCTCAAAAAAACTAAAAGCAACTTATCAAAACGTATACCCCGGAATGGGATATACAAAAATTCAGTTCAAAACAGGTTGCCTAAACTGCGTCAAAATAACCAGCCAGTAACACCGCGTTTGTTGTTATACATTATCTTAAAACTAAAAACCGTTGGCATTCTACCAAATTTAACCACATAAAAAAATGTTCAATTATGACCGCCATTTGCATTTGTATGCAAGCAATCAATAATATTCAACAATTTCAGCCAGTTAAACATTAGTCCATATACATGCCGCCGTTCACATGCAACGTGGTACCGGTCACATACCCTGCCTGGGGAGATGCCAGAAAAACAACAGCCGAAGCAATATCTTCCACCTGACCCAATTTCCCCAAGGGAATATGAGCTTTTAACGCATCACGCTGAGCATCCGGCAAAGCGCGAGTCATCTCTGTATCAATAAATCCTGGCGCGACACAATTCACCGTAATATTGCGACTTCCCACTTCGCGCGCCAATGATTTACTGAAGCCAATAATGCCAGCTTTGGCCGCAGAATAATTGGTTTGCCCTGCATTACCCATCACGCCAACTACCGAAGCAATACTAATAATTCTTCCATTACGCGCTTTCATCATGGCACGCAACACAGCACGACTTAAACGGAACACCGATTTCAAATTGGTATCCATGATGTCATCCCACTCGTCATCTTTCATCCGCATCAACAGATTATCGCGGGTAATACCTGCATTATTGACAAGAATGGATACATCACCAAATTCTTTCTGAATGGTTTCAATACACTGGTCAACTTGACCTGCATCAGTCACATTGAGTGCAAGTCCCTTGCCTTTAATATCAGACGCTTTCAAATACGCAGTAATGTTATCTGCACCACTTTGGCTGGTTGCCGTACCAATAATTGTTGCGCCCTGCTTACCAAGCCCCAATGCAATCGCTTGGCCAATGCCGCGACTCGCGCCAGTAATCAGTGCAATTTGTCCTTCCAGCATGGCGTTATCCCCGCAAATTACTTAAATCACTCGAAAAAAACAAATAAATATATTCAATAAATTAGATTAATTTAATTACGCAATTAATTGTTTTGCATTATAAATTGAATCGCCATCAACTAACGGAAACACTTGCATTGAACTATCAATTCGTTTATTTAATCCAGCAAGCACTTTTCCAGGCCCGCATTCAACCAACTGTGTTACGCCTTCCTGCGCAAACGCCTGTATTGTCTCCACCCAACGCACGGGGCTATACAGCTGCCGGGTCAGTGCATTCTTGATCTGCTCGCCATCATTAAATGACATCACGTCTGCATTATGCAGAACCGGTACCTCAGGAGTCTTTACCTGCACGTTCTGCAAATACTGCTTGAGCTTTTCAGCCGCCGGCCGCATTAATGCACAATGAGATGGGACACTGACAGGTAAAGGCAGTGCGCGCTTGGCACCCTTAACCTTGGCCAACTCCATGCCACGTTCTACTGCAGCCTTATTGCCCGCAATTACAACTTGCCCAGGAGAGTTGTAGTTAACGGCTTCCAACACCTCCCCTCCTGCGGCTTCAAGACAGACCGACCTCACTACATCGTCATCCAGACCAAGAATGGCCGCCATACCACCAACACCTTCTGCAACAGCTTCTTGCATTGACTGTGCGCGATAACGCACCAGCGGCAATGCCTCAGCAAGCGACAGCGCACCTGACGCAACCAGTGCTGTGTATTCCCCCAAACTATGTCCAGCCATGAAAGCCGGAACCATTCCGCCAGCAGCATTCCAGGCACGATAAACCGCTACGCCCGCTGTCAGCATAACGGGTTGCGTATTCACGGTCAGATTCAGTTCTTCTGCCGAACCCTGGGTCACCAATTGCCATAAATCCTGCTTAAGCACATCCGATGCTTCAACAAACGTATCACGGACAATTGGAAATGCCTCATAGCCATTCATCATGCCTATGGATTGAGATCCCTGACCAGGAAAAATAAATGCAAGTTTCATGTTAATTCTTGTCCGTTTTTTGCGTTACCACTTTACCAGCACTGAACCCCAGGTAAAACCGCCACCAAATGCTTCCATCAAGATGGTTTCACCTGCCTTGATACGACCATCACGCACCGCAACATCCAATGCAAGCGGGATAGAAGCCGCTGAAGTATTGCCATGGCGATCAACTGTCACCACAACGTTATCCATACTCATGCCCAATTTTTTTGCGGTCGCTTGAATAATACGAATATTTGCCTGATGTGGAACCAGCCAATTGATGTCTGATTTTTGCAGATTATTTGCTGCCAAAGTTTCATCCACAATGGCATCAAGTGTATTGACCGCCACTTTGAACACCGCATTGCCTTCCATCTGCATGAAAGTATTTTCATCCATGCCACTCGAAACACCACCTGAAACTTTCAGAAGATCTTTATAACTGCCGTCAGCATGGATATGTGTTGAAATAATACCGGGTTCTTCGCTGGCTTTCATCACAACTGCTCCAGCGCCATCTCCCCAAATCACACAATTTGTGCGATTAGTCCAATCGGTAATGCGTGACAGGGTTTCCGCACCAACCACCAATGCACATTTATTTTGACCACTACGCAAAAATTGATCCGCGATTGATACCGCGTAAACAAAACCACTGCATACCGCTTGAACGTCAAAAGCAGGGCCACCGTTTTCAATACCCAGCTTGGACTGCAAAATACAAGCGGTACTTGGAAAGACTAAATCAGGGGTAGTTGTCGCAACAATAATCAGATCAATTTCCTGGGTATCGATTCCCGCGGCATGAATTGCCTGCTTACATGCTTCTAATGCTAAATCACTGGTTAGTTCGTTTTCTGCAGCCAAATGGCGCTCACGAATACCGGTACGCTCAACAATCCATTGATCAGTGGTTTCAACCATCTGCTCAAGATCGTGATTCGTCAAAATTCTTTTCGGCAAATAACTGCCAGTCCCAACAATACGGGAGTACATCAAGCCACTCCTTCACTTAAAAGAGACATCTGTTCGCTGATGCGACGCAATACACCATTACGCACTTCTTCCACAGCGCGCTCAATCGCATTTTCAAAAGCAAAAGTATCCGCCGATCCATGGCTTTTGAGTACAATGCCGCGCAAACCCAACAAGCTTGCGCCATTATACCGACGATGATCAACCCTGCTTTTGAAACGGTTAAGCACTGGCAAAGCAATCAATCCTGCCAGCTTGGTAAAAACATTGCGTTTAAATTCCTGTTTCAGCATAGTGGAAATCATCTGGGCCAACCCCTCAGACGTTTTTAGTGCCACGTTGCCAACAAAACCATCACAGACCACAACATCTGTCGTGCCCTTGTAGATATCATCACCTTCTACGTTACCGTAAAAGTTAAGGTGACTACGGCGTAACAATTCCGCCGTCTGCTTAACAACTTCATTCCCTTTGATGTCTTCTGCGCCAATATTAAGGAGGCCTACTGTCGGAGAGGGTTTATGTTCTACCGCTGAAACCAGCATTGCTCCCATAATAGCAAATTGCAGTAAATGGTTGGGAGTGCAATCCACATTCGCGCCCAAATCCAAAACATGGGTATGGCCATTTAGCGTAGGCAGAATACTCGCTATGGCAGGCCTTTCAATATTGGGGAGCATTTTTAGAACAAAGCGAGAAATAGCCATTAAAGCACCAGTATTTCCAGCACTCACGCAGGCATTGGCTTCACCACTTTTGACGAGGTTAATAGCCACCCGCATCGAAGAGTCTTTTTTATTGCGCAATGCAAGCGCCGGGGGATCATCCATGGTCACCACTTCGCTTGCGGCATGTATTCGCAAACGTGGACCAATAGCGGCTTTATGCGCTCGCAATTCCGATTCAATTACATCCTGTAACCCAACCAGAACGATATTCACTTCAGGATTTCGGCGCAGGTATGCCAAAGCTGCAGGCACAGTAACGTGAGGTCCATGGTCGCCACCCATGGCGTCAATTGCTACAGTTATATCCATATAGCAATCTAACCTGGATGTTTCATAAACTGGCATGTTGCCCATGCAGAGCTGAGCGTAACAGGCAACAAATTGCCCATTTCCGCACACCTCTTTTGATTATTACGAAAATTTCTTGAAGGAAGGCCGTAACTTATCATACGGTCATCTGAGTAAAATGTTTCATATCAATCAATAAACCAGCAAGAGCGCACATCAATTTACAAAATATCCGGTCTTATTTTTAGCGGCAATCACTTAATTAAAAGGATTGCTGGAAGATTACTCGCCCTTTGCGCGGGTAACTTTACGACCACGATAGTAGCCGTTCGGGCTGATATGGTGACGCAGATGAGCTTCACCGGTCGTTGGCTCAACAGCCAATGGCGGGTTGGTCAGAAAATCATGAGCGCGATGCATACCACGTTTAGATGGTGACTTTTTGTTTTGTTGAACTGCCATGATAACTCCTTACTTTTTCGGGTTTTGCGCTTTTAATACAGCCAGCGCTTCAAATGCCTTACCTTGCCGGGAACTCTCTTGTCCGGCATCTTTCACATTACACTCGGCAATGGGATGCACGGGAGCCATCGGCAAATCCAGCAAAATTTCTTCTTCAATCAACGACAATACATCTAATTCCGGATCAGCCAAAACAACGTCGATATCTTCAATTTCTTCATCTTCGTCAATTTCGGCTAGCGCCATTTCATCTTTTACCAAGATGAGATCAGACTTCACACCAACCTGGTAAGCCAAAGCTCCAAGGCAGCGCTGGCAGTTAAGCTGCAAAGTGCCTTTTACCTCACAATGCAACGATAGCTTACCATACTGATCCATTCGCCCAGAGAGTTCATACTCAAGCACTCCGTCACTGGAAAACACCACATCTTGCAACCTTGGCAGGCTAGCAACCGTGATTTTACCATGCAACACTTGCTTGTTGCGTGCAAACTCCAGACTATCTATAACAATCTGTTCAGACATAAGGCGCGCATGATATAATTTTTAGCTTTGGCTGTCAAAAAAAGGATTAAGAGTGATAAAGAAAATCCTCATTGCCAACCGCGGAGAGATCGCAGTACGTATTGTACGCGCCTGTTCCGAGTTAGGGATAAAATCGGTAGCTATTTATACTGATGCAGACCGACACGCACTACATGTGAAGAAAGCTGACGGCGCATACAATATCGGATCGGATCCGGTTCTGGGCTATTTGAACGCTCACAATATAGTTAACCTTGCTGTGGCAAGTGGTTGTGATGCTCTGCATCCAGGCTATGGATTTCTATCTGAAAATCCTACGTTAGCTGAAATTTGCGCTAGAAGGGGGATTAAATTCATTGGCCCGTCTGCCAAAGTAATTCATCAGATGGGCGACAAAATTCAGGCTCGCCAGGCCATGATCAAGGCTGGCATTCCGGTTATCCCCGGTAGCGACCATAATTTGGAAAATGTGGAGGAAGCGAGGAAACTGGCCAAAACCATTGGCTATCCTGTCATGCTGAAAGCGACGAATGGTGGCGGTGGCCGCGGAATTCGCCGTTGCAATAATGAAGAAGAATTAACCAAAAACTATGATCGGGTAGTTTCAGAGGCAGGAAAAGCTTTTGGCAAGCCTGAGGTATTTTTGGAAAAATGCGTTGTGAATCCACGTCATATTGAAGTGCAGGTTCTAGGTGATAATCAAGGTAACGTCATTCATCTCTATGAACGTGACTGCTCCATCCAGCGCCGCAACCAGAAGCTGATTGAAATCGCCCCCTCACCGCAACTCACTGAAGCGCAACGTCAATATATAGGCAGTTTGGCGGTACAGGCTGCCAAGGCTGTCAAGTATGTCAATGCGGGAACTATTGAGTTCTTGCTTGACTCTGACAATCAGTTTTACTTCATGGAAATGAACACACGTTTGCAGGTTGAACACACCGTCACTGAAACCATTACAGGGGTAGACATTGTTCAGGAGCAAATCCGGATTGCCAGCGGACTGCCACTTCAATACAAGCAGTCTGAAGTGAGTTATCGTGGCTTTGCCATGGAATTCAGGATTAATGCTGAAGATCCAAAAAACGAATTTTTACCCAGTTTTGGCCGGATAACGCGCTACTATGCACCAGGAGGTCCAGGCATCAGGACTGACGCCGCCATTTATACTGGCTACGTCATCCCCCCCTATTATGATTCCATGTGTGCAAAACTGACAGTGTGGAACCTGACATGGCCAGGGGCGATAGAACGTGGACGCCGCGCTTTGGACGATATGGCTGTGTATGGCGTCAAGACCACCATTCCTTATTATCAGGAAATTCTGAAAGATCCTGAGTTTCGATCAGGTAAGTTTGATACCAGTTTTGTGGAAACCCATCCGGACCTGATAAACTATTCTGTCCCACGCCCCCCGGAACAACTGGCAGCCGCCATAGCGGCAGCGATTGCAGCCAGTGAGGGAATGTAAGTATTAATGCTCAGCATTAATAGTCAAATATTTAAACATTGGATTTAGGCATGGCAAAAGTTTTTATTACTGAATTGGTATTACGTGACGGACATCAATCCCTGATTGCAACTCGCATGCGCACTGACGATATGCTGCCAATTTGCGCAAAGCTCGACAGCGTGGGTTTCTGGTCATTGGAAGCCTGGGGAGGGGCAACCTTTGACACCTGCGTTCGCTTCCTCAAGGAAGATCCTTGGGAACGTCTGAGAAAGTTACGTAAAGCGCTACCTAATTCGCGCATTCAGATGCTTTTGCGTGGTCAAAACCTGCTTGGATATCGCCATTATTCAGATGACGTTGTACGCGCCTTTGTTCAGAAATCAGCTGATAATGGTGTCGATGTATTCCGCATTTTTGATGCCATGAATGACATGCGCAATTTGCGTGTTTCGATTGAAGCGACCAAGGCAGCCGGTAAACATGCTGAAGGCACAATTTCCTACACTACCAGCCCGGTGCACGATATCCCTCACTTTGTAGCGCTTGCCAAAGAACTTGAATCAATGGGTTGCGACAGCATTGCAATTAAAGATATGGCTGGTTTGCTTACACCTTATACAACTGGTGCACTGGTAAAATCCATCAAATCAGCCACCAGCATTCCGATACATATGCACAGTCATGCCACTTCTGGTTTATCCAGCATGTGCTTTCTGAAAGCCATCGAAAATGGCGCGACTATTCTGGATACTTGCAATTCCTCTTTCTCTGATGGCGCCAGCCATTCATCGACCGAAAGCATTGTTGCAGCGCTTCAGGGTACTGATTACGACACTGGACTGGACCTGATCAAAATACAGGAAATCGGTTCCTACTTTAGCGAAGTTCGCAAAAAATACTGGCAATTCGAAAGTGAATTTACTGGCTCTGATACACGCGTTCTGGTAAACCAGGTACCTGGCGGGATGATCTCCAACCTATCCAACCAGCTCAAGGAACAAGGCGCGCTAAATCGAATGGATGAAGTACTGGCTGAAATTCCACGCGTCAGGGAAGACCTGGGGTTCCCTCCCCTTGTTACCCCTACCTCGCAAATTGTGGGTACGCAAGCTGTGCTGAACGTACTGACTGGTGAGCGTTATAAATCCATTACAACCGAAGTAAAGCATTATTTACTGGGTCGCTATGGCATGGCGCCAGGCACCGTTAATTCCCAAGTACGTATCATGGCAGTCGGCAATCAGGAAGTGATTACATGCCGCCCTGCCGATTTACTGGAAGACGAATTAGACAAGTTGCGCGGTGAGATTGAAGGGTTAGCCAAAACGGATGAAGATACCCTGACCTACGCCATGTTTCCGGATATTGGCCGAACTTTCCTGCAAGAGCGGGCTGCCGGAACACTCAAACCAGAAGCCATTTTACCTAAAGAGGCAAAAGAAAGTACCGGACCACGCTATGCGCCAAATGAATTCCATATCACACTCCATGGTGAGACCTATCACATCAAGCTGACCGGAAGTGGTCATCATGGTGAAGAGCAGCGACCTTTTTACGTTTCAGTTGACGGTGTAACAGAAGAAGTCGTGATTGAAACCATTGGCGAAATTGAAGTTGCGGGTGGTACTGGCGCCGGTGCAAGAACCAAAGCTGCTGACAGTCCAGCCTCTCCCGGAAAGCGTCCACGACCTACCCACGCAGGACATGTTAAGACCGCCATGCCTGGAGCCATCGTGGATGTTCTGGTTAAAGCAGGTCAGCAAGTGAAAGCCGGCGATCCTGTGCTTGTCATTGAAGCCATGAAAATGGAAAATGAAGTGCAAGCTCCAGTAAACGGCACAATCATTGCTGTCTATGTTAAAAAAGGCGACACGGTGACGCCTGATGAGGCACTGATAGAGATTCAGCCAGATTAACCACCAGGCGCAATGTAATACGAAGATCACCTCTTCAGGGGATCTTCAAAACGTCATTGCTTATTTTATTCACTTGTTTAACAGTAAGAGTCCATCTTGAACGAATTTCACTTTGTGCTGGCAT
Source organism: Sulfurirhabdus sp. (assembly GCA_043759595.1). GTDB lineage: Bacteria > Pseudomonadota > Gammaproteobacteria > Burkholderiales > SMCO01 > Sulfurirhabdus. The sequence goes on from JAYVLG010000156.1 coordinate 27,282, forward strand.
CAACATCTGTTTACCGACGCGAATTACTTTCCCGGTTGCAAATCCCTTTTTCAATTGCCTCACCCGATGTTGATGAAACCCCTTTTTCAGAAGAGCAACCTGAAGAAACTGCAGAGCGCCTGGCCCTGTATAAAGCGCGCGCAGTAAAAGATCAGTTTCAAAAAGCCCTGATCGTCGGCTCTGATCAGGTTGCCGTATTGGAAGGTGTGTTGCTAGGTAAACCCCATACTCATGATAACGCTGTCAAACAGTTACAATTCATGAGCGGGAAAACCGTTGTATTTCATACTGCCTTATGCCTCTATAACAGCTGGTCAGGTAATTCACAGACGACTGTTGTCCCTTATAAAGTAAAATTCAGACATTTAAGTGATACACAGATATACAACTACTTGCTTAAAGAGCAACCTTATAATTGTGCCGGAAGTGCGAAAACTGAAGGACTAGGTATAACGCTCATTGAGAGCTTAGAGGGCAATGATCCCAACGCGCTGATCGGATTACCTCTGATTAAACTAACTGAAATGCTTCTCAATGAAAATGTGGACGTGCTCTCATGGAATCCGGCTTACTCTATTTGATACCCACGACACTTGGCGATGGTGACATTGCGAATGTCATCCCTGAGAATGTCAGAAAAATTGCCTCAACACTGAGTACATTCATTGTAGAGCATCCCAAAACAGCCAGACAGTTTCTGAAACAGATTGGCACTATCACTCCGCTTCAAGATCTTCAGTTACTCACCCTTGACGAGCATACCAAAGCAGATCAGTTACTCGCATTATTAGAACCGGTATTGGCAGGAAAGAATGCGGGCTTGATTTCTGAAGCAGGTTGCCCTGCAGTGGCTGACCCCGGTGCGAATCTGGTCAGGCTTGCCCATGAAAAAAGCATCAAGGTGATTCCATTGGTGGGCCCATCTTCCATTTTATTATCCCTGATGGCTTCGGGTTTAAATGGCCAGCGCTTTGCCTTCCACGGCTACCTCCCGGTAGACAAATCTGACAGAGGACAAAAAATAAAGGAACTGGAGGCTGAATCCAAAAGACTGGATCAAACCCAGATATTTATTGAAACACCCTACCGCAACCTGCAATTATTTGAAGCATTGACACAATCTTGCGATAAACATACCCGCTTATGCATCGCAACAGATATTACAACGGCCAGTGAAACCATTTTGACAAAGAAAATTGCTGACTGGAAGAAACAAATACCAGACATCCAGAAAAAGCCCAGCATTTTTTTGCTCTATAATGGACAATAATAATTATGCCATTGATGACAGCAATTTGCTTACCCCCCTTCCCCCTGCTTTGTAATAGCTAATAAATGCGATGTCCATGAAACCTTATCTGACTTGGACATACGCTTTTTTTCTGATGATCTGGCTTACTTTTTCAGCCATCATCATCACATTCGTCATATCAATGAGCCTCAACAGTGCAGAGTCTCGTTTTACTCAATTCAGCAACACTTTGTTCCACGATATTTCTGAAAAAACAAAAGATAATGAAACGATTATTGAAGGTTTTGCAGCCATTTTTGACTCCTATACTTCGAACGAGCTTAATAAAATATCTCGGTACAGTAAGCTGGTTATTGAACGCCACCCGCAAATATATGGCCTCGAAATTGTTCAAGTTGTACCTAAAAATAATTTGAACGAATTCATTGCCCTACAGCACAGAACAGGCAATTCCAACTTTCAGATCAAAACATTCTCATACAACACAGATCGAAAATGGCGCCCAGTACATAATAAAGCCGTTTATTATCCAATTATTTTCATTGCGTCTATGAAACCAGGTTCCGAGGAAGTACTCGGTCTGGACATGGAAACAGTGCCTTTCTTGCTTGAAGCTATGGTAGCTTCCCAGCAAAAGCATATTTCTGTCACTACTTTTCCATTTCGCCTTGTGGAAGGCAATCTTGCCTATGTTATCTTTCACCCTATTCCAGGTAACGCAATAGACAAAACCCAACAAAACAGAGACATTTCTGATGCGCCGTATATTGTGAGTCTGGTAGTCGATGTCGAAAAAATGCTTAAATCGGATACATTAAATTGGCCAAAAGAAATACATGTCCAGATCTATCACAGCCATTTTACTCTCAATGACCCTAAAGGAGAATTGCTCAATGTTAATGCTACTCGCCACACGCAGCTGGAAGCACTACTACTCCCGCATTTTACCTATCAACGCACCGTAAACGCTACTGGCCAACCCATTGCGCTGCATATTGAAAAACAAATCAGATGGTCAGATTTAAATCAGAAATTACTTCTCATCATCACTCTTGCCACCTTGTTATCACTGACGGTTCTAGTTTCCTTCATTCGCTCTCACCAACGAGACAAGATAGCAAAAATTGCTTCGGAAGGTCACTTGTGGTTTCTGGCGAACCATGATCCGCTCACCGGGTTGCCTAACCGGAATTTGCTCCGGGATCGTATGGAAGTGGCAATCGCAAGAGCGCAACGGCAATCAACAAAGTGCGGGATTATGTTTTTGGATTTGAATAGCTTCAAGCTGATCAACGACACTTACGGACACAAAACCGGTGATCAATTGCTTAAAAATGTAGCTGACAGAATCAGTATATGCATCAGAGCAGACGACACAGTAGCCAGACTCAGTGGCGATGAATTTGTTGTGCTTATCGAGAATATAGAAAATCGCAAAATGCTTGAAATGGTAGCTGAGAAAATCAGGGAAAGCATTTCCCGTCAATTTATTATTGAAAATCAGCCGATTTCTGCAGGGATAAGTATTGGAATTGCTTTGTACCCTGAAGAGGGCATCAATCTGGATGAACTACTCAAACTAGCGGATTCCAGGATGTATTCCGATAAACAAGCCGCACAAAAAATTGATAATTACCAAATATGATTACTGCGAAAATACCAACACTCAAGTTCGTTTCATTTCGTTAAATGAAATAATTCTATCAAGCCGAATCTCGATCTGATTGCCATTCTCCAGCTCGAATTTGAACCATTCTTCACTATTACGAGTCTGTACATCTATAGGCGTGCCACAATTCAGCATGACCCCGTCAACCGTTTCATAGCGTACTTCCAAAAAAGTTTTGCGCATAACAGTAAGCTCAAGTCGCTCATGATCTGCGCAAGCAATAGGCTGATATTTTTCAGACATCAGCCTATTCTTTAATGCAAACTGACACCGCTTTGAGTAAGCGGATTCAATGATTTAGCCATGACAGCACCAAAGCGTTTGGCAAATCGCTCTGCAAAACCTTCCTTCGGGGTATAGTCCACAATATTTTCAGCCTTGATTACTTCACGCGCCACATATTCTGAACTGCCTATTGCATCAGCCAAACCATTTTCAATACTTTTTTGACCTGTCCAGATCAAACCGCTAAATGTTTCAGGTGTTTCTTTTAAACGCTTTCCACGGCCTTGTCTTACTACCTGGATAAACTGCTGATGAATTTCACTCAGCATAGCTTCAGCAAACTCCTTTTGCTTTGGGCTGACAGGAGAAAATGGATCGAGAAAGCCTTTATTCTCTCCTGCAGTCAACAATCTGCGTTCGATACCTAATTTTTCCATGCCGCTGGTAAATCCAAATCCATCCATCAATACGCCAATTGATCCAACAAGACTGGCTTTATCCACGTATATCTTGTCTGCTGCTGCAGCAACGTAATATCCACCGGACGCGCATATATCCTCAACCACCGCATAAAGCGGAATAGCCGGATATTTCGCGCGCAGACGCTTAATCTCGTCATTGATATAACCCGCTTGTACCGGACTGCCACCTGGACTGTTAATCCGCAGAATCACACCCTTTGTATCCTTGTCTTTAAAGGCTTCCTGCAATCCGGTAATTATTCTGTCAGCACTGGCTTCGTTAGGAGCGATCACACCCTGCAACTCCACCAGAGCAGTATGCTTTCCTGGCATTGGCACTTCGCCTTTACCTATCCAGCCCATGGCAAGAAACAGTAAAATAAACAAGTAACCAAAGCCCAACAGCTTGAAAAAAATGCTCCAATGGCGCGACCTGCGTTGCTCCTGCACGGCCGCCAAAGCTACTTTTTCCAAAACCTTACGTTCCCAGTTATCCGGACTATTGGACTCAGACATAACTATCCTCATGTTTCATATAATAAATATTACCTTCACGCTCTAATACGACCAGTTTCTGCAGACTTTTACCTGAACAAGGTCCGCTTACACATATGCCGTTATCAGGCGCATACATTGCACCGTGTGTTGAGCAAATCAAGTATACCCCTGAATCATCAAAAAATTCACCTTCCATCCAGTCTAACTCTACAGGTACATGAGCACAACGATTCAGAAAGGCATGAACTTGACCACCTGAGCGTCAACAAATGCAGCAGTCTCTTCACCCTCAAACTGGACAGTGAACCGAATGCCTTTTCCGGATTCCAGCAATTCACTGCTTTCACAAATTAAGCGTTCAATTTCAGCCATTGATGTAACTCAGTAAAATTATCCAGGCATGCCAAGGGCTTCAGATCAACGAGATTTTGCTTTGGATGCGCGCCATAAGCAGCACCAAGTGATGGCACTTTAGCATTAATTGCCATTTGCAAATCGTGCGTTGTGTCACCAATCATGAGTGCCCTGTCAGCTGACACACCCAATTCATCTAATAACGCCAGCAACATGCCGGGATGAGGTTTTGAGTAACTTTCATCAGCACAGCGTGACGCATGAAAAAACGGTCTGGTTTCCGTGTGATCAAAAGCGCGATCCAACCCACGTCGACTCTTACCCGTTGCCACTGCCATCAAAAAGCCCATTTCCGACAACTCTTGCATCGCTTCAAATACACCATTAAATAAGGGAATTTCATTATCCTGAGAAAGAAAATAATGACGATAGCGTTCAACCAGCTGATCATATAACGAAGGTGACAACCCCGGCAACAACTCGGCTAATGCTTCATTCAATCCAAGGCCAATAATGTGTCGTGAAGCAGCATCGCTCGGTATTGGCAAATCAAGATCCCTGCAGGCAGACTGAATAGACATCACGATGGCACCTGCAGAATCCATCAAAGTGCCATCCCAATCAAAAACCAATAAATCAAACTGTTTCATATATCGTGCTAATTTTTATCTAAATAATGAAGAAAATTCTGTAACTCAGCTGGTAATGGCGCTTCAATCTGTAATTCTTCACCCGTTAAAGGATGATTAATAGTCAATTTATGCGCATGCAAAAACATACGCTTCAGCCCCAGTTTTTGGAGTGACTTGTTCAAAGCAAAGTCACCATATTTGTCATCTCCGGCAATCGGAAAGTTCAAATGAGCAAGATGCACCCGGATTTGATGTGTTCGCCCTGTTTTTAGTTCCGCCTCAAGAAGTGAAAAATCCTTCCATGCCTGTCGCAGTCTGAATATTGTATGGGATGCTTTACCGTCTTCCTGCACGCTGACACGCCGTTCTCCTGAGTCAGTCAGGTATTTGAACAGGGGTAATCGAACATTACGCTTTTCATCTCGCCAATGGCCTTTTACCAAGGCCAAATAACGTTTATCCATCCCGCCTTCTCTTAAAACGTCCTGCAATTTGGTCAAAGCACTGCGTTTTTTGGCCAACATCAGCACACCAGAAGTTTCACGATCCAGACGATGCACTAATTCAATAAACTTCAGCTCGGGCCGTTCCAGCCTAATCTGCTCGATGATTCCACGAGTGATACCACTACCTCCATGAACAGCCATACCAGAAGGTTTATTAATGATCAGCAAGGCATCATCTTCGTATAGCGTGGCGTCGGCAAGCACGGGTGATACCACTCTTTGTTCTGACACAGCTGGTCGCTGCGCAACGCGAATCGGCGGGATGCGGACTTTATCGCCTAACTGGAGCCGATAACTGGCGTCTATCCGGCCACTGTTGACCCGCACTTCTCCGCTACGCAAGATCCTGTAAATATGACTTTTTGGCACTCCTTTCAATGACTTAATCAGAAAATTGTCAATTCTCTGCTGATCACCAGACTCATCAATCTCAAGCCATGTTACAGATTCTTTGCTTATCTCTTTCATTTTGCTTATACTAATTCGCCTGATTGAAGATATCTTGCCATAGAGGCGTTCCAATCAATCAGCAGTTCCCTGATCAATAAATCAGGAACCCAAAATTGAATTTGAATTGAATGGTTAATTTCGCTCACCAAAATACAAAAGTAGCGATAATAAATGATTTGCGCGCTCAAAGCACTTGTTGATTTTTAAATCTTGCCACAACATTTTGGCAAGACGAAGCTGCTGCAAAACAAAAAACCGGCTTACAACCTCTGCCCATTGAATTATTCTCTTGGGCCAGGTTCATAGAAAAAGAATGTTTTCGGTTAAGCCAATATGGCTTTTCTAAAACACATGCTTTTGCTTTAGAAATAGAAAGTATATTGCTGCCCAAAGGCTATTAATTAATAAGCAGTAAAAATTAGCAGCGCAATATATTACCACGCCAATCGCGTTGATCTACCCTGAAGCATAAGTCGAGTAATTGTTAGCTAAGGTTTCAAAAATAAGACAAACTGAAAGTTTAGTTATTGCATCAATATAAAATTTGGAATCAGTTAAAGGTTAATAAAACAGTAACCGAAACTAAAACCTATGAAACACAAGCTTGATAACTAATACATTTAATTTTGTGCTCACTTTAAAACGTTAAGGTGAGACAAAACGGTTTGTCATGCCCGGGTGATGAGCGCGGGAGAACAAAGTAATGAAAAGAATGCTGTTTAATGCAACCCAGGCAGAAGAATTACGGGTTGCCATTGTTGATGGTCAGAAACTGATCGATCTAGACATTGAATCCGCCGGTAAAGAACAACGCAAAAGCAACATCTACAAGGGTATTATTACCCGTATCGAACCAAGCCTGGAGGCAGCATTTGTCGACTATGGTGCGGATCGTCATGGATTCCTTCCATTTAAAGAAGTTGCTCGCAGCAATTTCCAGTTAGCTGAAGGTGTGGAAATTTCCCGCGCACGCATCCAGGATGTGCTGCGTGAGGGCCAAGAACTGATCGTTCAGGTAGATAAGGATGAGCGCGGCAACAAAGGCGCTGCCCTAACAACCTTTATCAGCCTGGCCGGTCGTTACCTCGTATTAATGCCTAACAACCCACGTGGCGGAGGCGTTTCACGCCGAATCGAAGGTGAAGAACGCAACGAACTACGCGACATCATGGCTCAGCTTGATGTCCCGCAGGGAATGAGCATTATTGCACGTACCGCAGGTATTGGCCGTACTCTGGAAGAATTGCAGTGGGATCTTAGTTATCTCATGCAGCTTTGGCGCGCCATCGAAAATGCTTCCAAACTTCAAACTGGCGCTTTTCTGATTTTCCAGGAAGGCAGCTTGGTAATTCGGGCTATTCGAGATTACTTCCAGCCTGATATTGGCGAAATTCTGATTGATACTGAAAGCATTTATGAACAAGCTATTCAGTTCATGAGCCATGTCATGCCGAATAATGTGAGCAAGGTCAAACTCTACAAAGATGACGTTCCTCTGTTTTCGCGTTTCCAGATAGAACATCAGATCGAAACAGCATTTTCGCGTGAAGTATCATTACCATCAGGTGGCGCTATTGTTATTGACCATACTGAAGCACTGGTTTCAGTTGACGTCAACTCAGCACGCTCAACTCGTGGGTCGGATATTGAGCAAACCGCCTTTAACACCAATCTGGAAGCCGCTGAAGAAACAGCAAGACAGCTTAGATTGCGTGACCTTGGTGGCCTGATCGTCATTGACTTCATCGACATGGAGAGTCAACGCAATCAACGTGAAGTAGAAAACCGCCTGCGCGAAGCGTTGCATTATGATCGTGCACGAGTACAAACCAGCAAAATTTCCCGGTTTGGATTACTGGAATTATCGCGTCAACGCCTGCAGCCTTCGCTCGGCGAGTCCAGCCATATTCCTTGCCCGCGCTGCCATGGAACTGGGCATATTCGAGGCGCTGAATCTTCTGCACTGCACATTTTGCGTATACTGCAAGAAGAAGCAATGAAAGAAAATACTGCCGCCATCCATGCACAGGTTCCTGTGGATGTAGCCACCTTTTTGCTGAATGAAAAACGCGCAGAAATACATGGTATTGAAGCTCGTCTAAAGGTGAATGTCGTTCTTATTCCAAATATTCATCTGGAAACGCCTCATTACACACTTGCCAGACTGCGTCACGACGATGCACTTCTGAACGAAGGCCTGCAGCCAAGTTACAAAATGGTTGAAATGCCAGCTGAAGAAGCGTTGGCTCAAACACCGCCACAGGAAGCCAAGCCGATCAGACAACAAGCTGCGGTCAAAGGTATTCCAACTGGTCAGCCAGCACCTATGCGTGAAGAAGCCAAGCCTGAAGCAGAGCCTTCCATATTTGGCAAACTGTTTGGCTGGTTCAAAAAACTAGGTGAAGAAAAAGCACCTGAGGTAGAAGAAACAACCACGCCAAAAGCTCGCCAACCTCAACGCGTACCGCAGCGAGAGCAGAAACGCGAAGGTGGACGTGATGGACGCGAACGTCGTCCACGCCGTGATCAGGAACGCGGTGAGTCTCGTGCTGAACAAAAAAACGAGCCACGCGCACCCCAACCTGCCCGTGGTGAGCCTCAGCCTGCCCGTGGTGAGCCTCAGCTTGCCCGCGGCGAACCCCGCGGCACACAATCTCCGCGCCCCCAACAGCAAAGAACGCGCCAGCCTGCGCAGCAAGTAAAAGCGGAATTGCCGCTACCAGCTGAAGCGGTAACTTCTGCAGATACGCCTGAACGAGAAGGCCAGGATACAGGTGAAACCCGTAGCAAACGTGGTCGTCGCGGTGGAAGACGTGAGCGTGGCCCACGCCAGCCTCGTGAAAATCAACCTGTAAACAATACAGAATCTTCAATTGAGACGCCTGCCGAGTCAATGCCAAGCATCGTTGAAGCATCCGTTAAAGTTACCAGGCCTGTAGAAAATGCAGCGGCTATAGCTGCTGCTGTTGAAGCCTTCAAGCCGGCGGAAAAAGTAGCGCCTGTAACTGAGATCAAGCCAACTGAAGTTACAGCTCATGTTGCCAGTGCTCCAGCAGTCAATATACCAACAGAAACCATTACCAATAAGCCCGCACCACAACAAACAGAAAGCTTAGTAACAGAGACCAGGCCTGAGATAATTGCAACTGCTGAAAAACCTGCGGATGCAGTTGTAACAACAAAGGTAATTGAAGAGGTTGCTTCCAAACCTGCAGTCACTATCCAAGCTCAGCCAAAACCCGTCTCAGGCAGTACATTGCAGCAGGTTGAAACGGTTTCAAAGGCAAAACCGGAGTTTATCAATGAAAATGTTGCTACTGATGTTAAACCACGCCGCACAAGAACTGCACCAAGCGCACCAGTGCAGGCTCCTGCCGACGGTTTAGTTCAAATTGAAACAAGTGGCAATAGCAACGTTGCCGCTGTTTCAACAGCGGATTCTGCGACTCTCGCACAGAGTGAAAAACCTAAACGAATCCGCACAGCACCAGTAACTGCACCAGCTGAACCATTAGTTCAGATTGAGACACAAAAATAATGCTTGCTTAATCTAGCCGTAAAAAAAAGCCACAGAATATAATGTTCTGTGGCTTTTTTACTTATCCCCAAGCGTAAAACATGGGATGTATTTAGAAACTAAACACGATGGTTTACAATTTCCTCCAGCAATCCTTTTGCCCCATCTTCAATCATATCCAGCACATTCTCAAATCCTTGCGAACCACCATAATAAGGATCAGGCACTTCCTTGCAATGAAATTTTTGGCTGAACGCAAGAAATAACTTTAACTTATGGCTATGCTCTTGCGGGCAAATCCGCTGCAGATTCGCTAAATTATCTCCATCCATAGCCAAAATAAAATCAAATTCATTAAAATCTTCCAGACACACTTTGCGACCACGAATCCTGCTAAGATCATAACCCCGACGACTAGCTGTCTGCTGTGCTCTTCTATCAGGTGAATCTCCAACATGAGAGCTGATCGTACCGGCTGAATCAATTTCAACTCTATCTTTTAAACCAGCTGTTTCAACAACATGTCTAAATACACCCTCTGCAGTTGGCGAACGACAAATATTGCCCATACAGACGAATAAAACGTTTGTTTTTTTCATATTTTTCAATTTGTTACAAAATAAATATACTTAGATAATTAGCAGAAATAAAAACCAAATTGCAAAAATTCAGGACAACAAATTCGAACAATTCGAACAATTCGAAATAGAGTAGGCTTTGATTTTAACATGTTTAAAAACACTCCAACATGGACAAGAGATAAGCTCTGTACTATACCAATTCAATTTTTGATCGTTTAACCAGAAAAGTTCTGTGTTTATATGACATTACTAAAATTGCATGCAATACCTGTTAGCCTGACTGTGGTTAATATCGCTTTACGCTAATCTAACATTTGAGCTTCAAATTCATACACAGAACATCTGAATAACTGAATAACTGAATAACTGAATAACTTGTTAAAGTGAAGTATGTGTTATTTTAATGCGAATACACAACCGGCTACTTAACAGCATGCACGCTAATTCAGAACGCATACTCACTTCTTGCTCACTGACTTCCTCATAGCCACCAAATGTGTGACTTTAGGAAGCCCTATACCAAGATGAAAGGCACGTACCTTTTCAATAACATCACGATCTGCAACAGTAAACCGTTCATGCTGACGTAAATGTTCTAACCATGATTCGACCATAAAACATTCAACCATGCGGTCTTTATATTCAATATCGTTGAACAGATCCCACTTGAAAGCGCCGTCACGTCGCCGAATCCTGCGCATTTGATTCATTAGCTTTATAAATTCTTTAATTTTTGCGGGATCAATTTGATATTCCACTGTGACCATTACTGGCCCCCTATCGCTTTCAATACCATCAGTCAACATCAATGTTGCCCAGCTCATTGAAGGTGACAAATCGGCTACATCATGTTGTCCTATTTGAAAGCGCCAAGTTACAGCAATGCTAAAAACAGCTCCGATAGCTGCCGTTGTAAGGGCATCAGGTATACCCACCAATGTGGCAACCTGCCCCCACAGTGCGCTACCCATAGCCATGCCTCCCATGAATACGACCCAGAATAGAGCCAAACCTCGTGCCCTCACCCAACTCGGCAGGGCTGTCTGGGCAGAAGTCATTAGCGACGACACTACACTTATCCATGCAACACCTATTATCACCATTGCCGCCCCTGCTGCATAAACGTTTCCGCTATGGGCAAGTGCCAGCATGGCAATGGTGTATAGCCCGGTAGCACCAGCCACAATCTTATCTCGCGATATGCTGGTATGAATATGAGGCAGCACCAAGGCACCGGCGATAGCACCAACACCTAATGAAGCCAGAAACAACCCATAGGTGCCTGGGCCACTATTCAGCTCTTGCCGAACGATCAGTGGTAACAATGCCCAAGAGGCACTTGCGAAAATAAAAAAGCCCGCTCCCCTTATCAGCACCGCTTGCAATTCTGGAGAATGACGTGCGTATCGCAAACCGGAGCGAATCGCTCCTATTACTCGCTCCGCGGGCAAATCGCTTAAATTCGGCGGTCGCTGCCATCTCTTCAAAGCTACGATGACGGCAAGAAATGAGATGGCATTCAGGATAAAGACCATTCCGGGTCCGGCAGTGGCAACAATCAACCCTGCAAGCGCCGGGCCTACAGATCTGGATACATTCATTCCTATCGTGTTCAAACCAATGGCTGCCTGGAGCTCTGAACGTTCCACCAATTCAGGCGTCATTGCGCCCCATGCCGGCATCATCATTGCGGTACCTATACCAAGCGCAAAAGTAAAGATCAGCAAAATAGCGGCTGTTGTCACTCCTAAGAGAGTAAGCGCGCCTAATGTTCCAGCAGTGACCATCATCCAGACCTGTGATGTAATCAAGTAGCGCTTTCGATCTATAGTGGACCCCTTAGTCAAGACAATAAAGCATCGAGTTTAAGAGGGTAACCTTTCACATGCAGCGGAATGGCGCTGCCCCAGTTTTGTTTCTGTA